>JBAQNT010000010.1:0-4003 GCA_049304055.1 Microgenomates group bacterium | reverse complement strand
CGCTGAACGGTATAGCGCTGAAGGATATCGAGGACACTTTGACATCGATATGATAGCGACAAAATATAACCAGGTATTCGTGAATGAATCAAACACACGAAACACTGGAGGGACCGATGTATATAAGATGGCGCTTGAACTCATCGGAAAGGACTTCATGTCAGACTCTTATGTGATAAGCCGCAGCAAATTCAAGTTGGACGGTATCAAAAGACCTACATTTGCCTCCGTGTTGAAACTATTAAAGCCGGTTCTTTTCGACAAAAAGACCAAGGAAGGAGTCGTCATCAGCTCCGAGGTCATCATCAGGCAAAAAGAGCTTATCTATATCATCTTTGGAAAGACAAAGCGGCGCGCTTATCAGATAGAGGCAGAAATGCACAGACTTCTCAACAATGAATAAAAAAAGCACCTATTCCATTTATATCTACAATCCCATTGAGGATGAGTGGCCGCTGATTTCTTCGTTCCCAAAAGAAAAACAAAAAAAATACATAACAAGCTCCAACCGCTTTGCCGACTGCTATCTGTTTGCCAATTCATTCCTCCCTTCTTTCACTCTCATCACCCCAATCCCGCTTGACCAAGAATTCATTTCTTATTTCCACACACTCACCGGATCCCAATGCACTCCTATTACACCAAAAGGTAATTCTCCCTTTATCTGCGAAAACATAATGAAGGATTCACTTCTCTTTACGAAACTTCTGGAAGAGGCAAAAAGATATGGAAGCATAACTCTCTATTCATATGCCATTTCAAAACAGGTTTTCCTCCTCATCGAAAAACTAAAGGATGCCGGAGCGGTCGTTTATTTGCCTGAGGGTCCGAGCGAAAAAGATTTGTGGACTGTTGCACATTTCGGCAGCAAGTGCGGATTCCGCAAATCATTTCCCCATTTGATGCCTGAAGGATCTATACATCATTCATATAAGGACGCGATTTCCGCGGCATCCGCACAATTTATTTCCGGTAATGGAGTCGTCATGAAGACCAATAGAGGAAATGCCGGTGAGGGAGTGTTCATATTCAAGAAAAGCAAAACCATCTCAGACAAGACAATCGTCTCCCGCCTCAAGAAACTCTTTGTGGATCACCCATACCTCAAGAAGCACTCGCTTGTTGTTGAAAAATTCATAGACACGTCACATGAAAAACGATGTCCCTTCCCAAGTATCGAATGCTTCATCCATCAAAATGGTCGGATAGAGATTCCCTACTACTGCAATATGATAGTCTCACCTGAGGGCGAATTTTATGGCATGGAAATGCACAAAAGCGTCTTCACAGCAAAGATAAAAAAAGATGTCTTTCGCATCACGAAAGAAATCGCCAATACATATAGAAAAAATGGGTATCGAGGACGATTTGATGTCGATATGATCTGTGATGGCACCCATGTTTACGCCGATGAATCAAACACGAGGATAAACGGCGGAACCGACACGTATATGATAGTGAAAAAAGTCATTGGGTCCGCTTTTTTCAGTTCTCGCTATGTGTTCGCACACTATATAGCTCTCTCCCCCACTCGTACCCACTCCCTCCAGTCAATGATGACGCTTTGCAAGCCATTGCTCTATGACCCAAAAACAAAAACGGGCCTTATCATTAATTCCGGATCGGCCATTTCATCTGGCGGACTGTCATATATCATCGTCGAAAAAACAAAAAGAAGCGCATTCAAGATGCATGAAAGACTTAAGGTGCTTTTGGGAAAGGAATGATCTTTTCCCAGTCCGATTCGTCTCCCCTATTCCTATTTGAAACGTATACTGTGCCGGTAGCTACTTCAATGATGACGGACACCATCGTTCTGCTGAAATCCCCATCCCGATAGATGGAACTTTCGGAATTAGTCTGTGTGTGAAGGATTTGCTTGAGCTCATCTCCAGTCTTTATCGTCCCAATCTTATGCCGTATTGCGTCACATCTCTCTACAGTGACAAAGTGACCCTCATCTTCCTTATCTTCGAATGCAGCAAGGGATCCAAGATAATGGTTTGTGTGTACGAATCTGTCCGACGGAGTAATGAATTCGAATGAAGTTTCTGTAGACTCCACACAGGAAAGCTTATTATCGATGAGGAATGTGTGGCAATATCCGGATGCACGTTTTGTCTTCGCAAGTGTGTCCCGTATGGAATGAACCGTCCCCATTTCACAAAGGGCGCGTGCGATTATGTTCCTTGGTACACCACCTGCTTGGATATCTTTATGGTGAAGCGTATTTATTGTCTGTACAGTCCCTGACGAGTTGATACTTACCGTTTCCCCTCCAATCATGAAAGGAAATCCCAAATAGAATGTGCTTTTCCCGGCAATTGTTTTATTCACCATAAAATAGAGTGATCTTGCCTCCTCTTTCGAAAAACCGTTCCAGAAATCATCCTCATTATGCCCGACTATCCATCCCGCCTCCGTATGTATGAAAACGGAGGAACATTTTCCATTTTGCAACTGGCCGAGGACTTCGTCCCGACATTGGAGTGCCCACACCCGTTCAAACGGCACATCTATTCCAAGTGCAAGTCCGCGCAATTCCGATACGAAATGAGGGAACATTTTTTCCGTTTCTGGCAAGTATGACGCGGCCTGTTTCACCAAGATATCCCAGGAACATTCAGGGATGAATTTAGCATAAAAAAGCTGTTGGAGTTCTTTTGTCTTAACTCCAATTTGCTTGCCCGCTTCATAGTGGGACTCTGCATTCACTTCTATGATATCCATACTATTACTATATACTTTTTTTCACTCCATTTCCCCCTAAGAAGAACCAATTGCCGATACAACCTCACCGACCGATAATATAGGTCTTGACATTTGATAATAATGCGCAATAATTGAATATCTTTTAAAAAAATGAAAACAGACCAACAAGATAAACCACCGCTTGCACCCACTCCACTTACTCCCCAAAAAAAGAAAGGAAAAAACGGAAAGAATAGAGAGCAACTTCTTGTCTATATTTACAACGTCGTCGAGGATGAATGGTCCTATATCGCGTCCATTACAGATAAGGAAGAAAGACATCAGGAAATCGAACGGGATAACAATACTGCCGAGTGCTATCTGTTTGCCAATGCAGACAAGGATGAACTCTTGTATGTTTCGCCCAAGACAATAACCCCTTCGTTCAAGCAATATTTCCAAAAATTGGTGGGGGCACAAAAGATTGAAGTGATGGTTCCCAAAAAAGATACCGGACTCATCTGCAAGGACCTCTACAACGACACTGCCACTTTCAATAAACTCGTCACGAAAGCGAAGAGATATAAGAAAACGGTCATCGTCAGTTATGCCACTTCGCCCCAGTTATATGAGCTGCGGGATCGTTTGCAAAAACGGGGACTCACCGTCCTCTTGCCCGAAGCGCCTGAAATCGACTGTTCCTGGACCGTAAACTTCTATGGAAGCAAGTCCGGCATACGGCAACTGGCACAACAAAGCACTGCACTTGAACCGGACTTCATCATGCCGGAAGGAATAATCTGCGTAGGCAAGCTTGATGCAGCGCGCATTGCGGCGAACAAATTCATCAAGGATCATGGAGTGGTCATCAAGACGAACAAGGGATCCGGAGGAAACGGTGTACTGATCTTTCGGGAGGGACAACTCCCCAAGGAGTACCGAGCATGCGAAAAATCCATCTATTCCTACTTGAATCAAGACGAATACTGGGAACGATATCCGATAATCATCGAGGACCTTATCCCCGTCAATTTCAACAATGGATCAAGCAGCTTCCCCAACATCGAATTCAAGATCCAGAAGAACGGAAAGATCGACATGTTGTATTACTGCACGATGAAGGTTACCGAAGATGGAGGATTTTACGGACTTGATATGCATGAGGATGTGTTGAACGAACGGCTTGCCGCCCGTATCATCGATACCGGCTATTACATCGCTGAACGGTATAGCGCTGAAGGATATCGAGGACACTTTGACATCGATATGATAGCGACAAAATATAACCAGGTATTCGTGAATGAATCAAACA
>JBAQNT010000009.1:0-40468 GCA_049304055.1 Microgenomates group bacterium | reverse complement strand
GGAGTGGTGATGTCCCCAGTCATCGACTCTGCCGTGCCTGTCCAGACCGCACAACAAGTGGTCGATGCATTCACGTCTCCTGTTGCATCAACACCACCGCCTGTGCCTACACCAGTCGTGCCAGATCCAGGAGTGCCGCCGAGCGCCCGCAAGCCCTTTTTCATCGGGACAATCAAGAACGGAAAACACATTGCGCTTCCCGGCATCCTTATTTATGTAAAAAACCAAGGAAATACGCCAGTACGCCTTTTGAAGACGAATCAGTACGGTATCTTTGCCACATTCAACACGCTTCCGGCAGGGGAATATACGTTTGAGATTAAGGATCCAAAGAACTCCTACTTATTTGATACAATGAAAATAGCCATCCAAGATAGCAATCCAAAATCGATAGATATTTTTTCTAAAGAGTTATTGTAGTTATATATGCCAGTCACCAAACCAACATCCCCAATAAAATCATCAACTCAGTCCTTCACAGAGATAGAAGACATAAAGGATGACGTGCTATTGCTCAAGGATTTTTCCGCAGCTGTTGTCATCAGCGTGGGGGCGGTGAACTTCTGGCTTCTTTCGGCAGAGGAACAGTCATCAATAATCTATTCATATGCGGGACTGCTCAATTCACTCTCATTTCCTATCCAGATATTGATCCTGTCAAAAAAGATGGATATCTCCTCTTACCTAGAATACATTGACTCAGTGTCAAATATCAGCAAGGACGATCTCATGAAAACACGCCTCGGTAGCTACAAGGAATTCATAAAATCGATAGTGAAAAAGAATTCGGTGCTCGAAAAGAAATTCTATTTTGTCGTGCCGTTTTCACCTCTTGAGATTGGAATAAGTGGAGTGGGAAGCGGACTCAAGAAAGAATACGTCATCGCCCGTGCAAAGACGTCCCTCTATCCAAAACGGGACCATCTGTTGCGCTTGTTGGCAAAGATAGGGCTGCGCGCAACGGTGATGCAGAAACAAGAACTTACAGAGCTGTTTTACAATTTATATAACCCGTCGGCGACAGGGCGCATGTTGGCCCCAATTGACACCTATACGGATGTGGTGATGAGTAATAACTAATATGGCAGCAGCATCAAAAAACGTAACGATTCCACAGGGAGTACAGAATGTCGGCGCCGTATTGGCGCAGGGAGCAGTGTCGATAAAAGACATGATAGCTCCTTCCTTCATCGAAACCGATTTCAACCATCTGAAAATTGACGAAAAATATTATCGTACATTATTCGTTACCGCATATCCGCGCTACGTATCCGCAAACTGGCTTTACTCCCTTGTCACATTCGACAGACCACTCTATATTTCCATGTATATCTATCCGACTGAATCAAAGACCGTATTGGACGAACTCAAACGGAAGATAGCGGAAATGGAAGCGTCGATTGAAGCGGAGATAAAGGCAGGTAAGGTCGTCGATCCAACAACTCAAGTCGCGCTCGATGACGCTCTTTCTCTTCAGGCGGAGCTTGCGAAGGGAAGCGAACGATTTTTCCAATTTGGCCTATACATCACTATCCCTGCAGATTCGAAAGAGGAATTGGACAACTTGACCAAGGAAGTTGACTCTTCTCTTTCCTCCATTCTCATCATCGCAAAACAGGCGACACTCGAACAGGAAGAAGGATTCAAGTCAACTGTCCCGATGTTCTCAGACAAGCTTCAGGTATGGAGGAATATGGATACAACCTCGCTTGCCATGACATTCCCATTCTCAACCGCTGCCCTTACCCGCAACGAAGGGATTCTGTATGGAATGAACCAACATGATGGAAGTCTTATCATCTTTGATAGATTCACATTGGAAAACGCAAACTCCGTGATTTTGGGAAAATCAGGAGGAGGAAAGAGCTTTTTCGTGAAAATGGAGGCACTCCGTCTTTTGATGATGGGGATTGACGTCATCATCCTCGATCCCGAAAATGAATATCAGAAATTGACTCAGTCGATGGGCGGAGAGTTCGTCGTCTTTTCGACCACTTCGCAGTATAAGATCAACCCATTCGACCTCATCAATGAGACGAATGAGGCAGATGAATTGTCCAACAAGATTCTCGATCTCCATTCGCTCATCAAAGTCATCATGGGAGATGATATCTCCCCAGCCCAAGATGCCCTTCTTGATCGGGCACTGGTCATGACATATCGCAATGTCGGTATTACCCAAGATCCGTCGACATTCAGAAATCCTGCCCCACTTCTTGAGGATCTCTATAAAGTATTCATGGGAATGGAAACGGTTGAGGCAAAAGAGATGGCAAACCGTCTTGAGAAATTTGTCATGGGATCGGCCGCAGGAATATTCAACCAAAAATCTAACTTCGACATCAAAAATCATTTTACGGTGTTTGGTATCCGTGACTTGGAAGAAAACTTAAGACCGGTCGCGATGTATATCGTACTTGATTACATATGGAATCGTGTACGTCAGGATAAGAAAAAACGGGTACTTATCGTGGATGAGGCATGGTATCTCATCAAGCATAAGGATTCCGGAGCATACCTGCACAACTTCGCAAAACGTGCACGTAAGTATCATCTTGGACTTACGACCATCACACAGGACGTGGAGGACTTTCTCGCAACTGAAGAAGGGAAGGCTATCGTGACCAATTCCTCGATGCAGATCATCCTGAAACAGTCCACAGCCGCGGTCGATAGGATAACGGACACGTTCTACCTAACGGGTGGAGAAAAGCACTTCCTCCTTTCGGCAGGAGTGGGAGAAGGGCTCTTTTTCGCAGGACAGTCGCATGTAGGATTCAGGGGAATAGCATCCGACGAAGAGAAGATGCTCATAGAATAAGGTATAATAATCTCCATGATACGTACTCGCATTGCACCATCCCCAACAGGAAAAGATGTTCATATCGGCAGCGTCGCCACTGCACTCATGAACTATGCATGGGCAAAAAAAAATAACGGCAAATTCATCGTACGCATCGAGGATACGGACAGAACACGACTGGTAGAGGGCGGTGAAACGAAAATGTTGGCGACACTTCAGGAACTGGGAATAGTTGCAGATGAGTCCCCACTCGTTGGTGGACCATTTGCCCCCTATCGCCAATCGGAGCGTCTCCCTATCTATAAAAAATATGCGCTCGAACTCGTGGAAAAAGGCAAAGCGTATTACTGCACCTGCACTCCAGAACGGTTGAATGAAATGAGGACCAAACAACAGCAAGAAAAGAAAGTCCCAAAATACGACAGACATTGCCTGACTCGTCAAGCGGAAGTGAAACAGGAAATGGAAAAAGGATCAAAATATGTAGTCCGTCTCCTTATCCCGGAGGAAGAAATTGTCTTTACCGATATGATCCGTGGAGAGGTAAGGTTCCATTCATCAAGCATCGATGATCAGGTTTTATTGAAGTCGGATGGATTTCCCACATATCATCTGGGAGTCGTGGTGGATGACCACTTGATGGAAATAACGCATGTCATGCGCGGAGAAGAGTGGCTTCCTTCAACACCAAAACATCTCATCTTGTATAGGGCGTTTGGTTGGAAAGAACCACAGTTTGGACATGTGTCGCTTCTTCGTAACCCCGATAAATCAAAACTATCAAAAAGGAAAAATCCCGTATGGGCGTCCGACTATATCGAGAAGGGTATATTCAAGGAAGCTCTCTTGAATTATCTTTCACTCATGGGCTGGAGTCATCCCGAAGGGAAAGAGCTGTTCGACCTAGCGGAATATATCCGTGTCTTTGATATTAAGGATATCCAGACAACGGCGCCGGTATTTGATCAAGTCAAATTGGAATGGATGAATGGCGAATATATCAGAAACATGGATGCACATCTATTGAACACAAAGATACAGGAGTATATCGGTGACTCATATGACAGTACTATCGTTTCAAAAAGCATTCCGCTTGTGAGGGAGCGCATAAAAAAATTATCCGATTATGTTCCGCTCACTGAGGCATTATTCAAAGCACCTGTGTCGTATGAAGTGGATATTTCTGGAAAAAAAGACATTCTCTTGGCAGTCCGTAAATCACTTGAGACACTCATGGAATTTAAAGCTGCTGCAATTGGGGATGCAATGGTTGTGGTGGCGAAAGAGTCAGGACTGAAAAACAGTGAGTTTTTCCAATTGCTTCGCGTCGCGATTACAGGCAAGAAAATATCCCCCCCACTCAATGAATCGATGGAAATAATAGGGAAAGAGGGATGTCTGAAACGACTACAGGCAGTTATATAGTTAAGCGTAGAGTTCCTGCCAATGTGGGTCCACATCGACGGTAAGGTCCAAGAAGACTTTCTTACCTGTCGCAAGTGCTATTTCTTTTCTTGCATAGCTTCCGATTTCTTTTATCTTGCGTCCTTCGCTTCCGATGATCATGCGCTTGTAGCGAATCTCGGTCGTCAGTATGCGCGCTTTCACATAGATAAGGTCGTTTGATCTGTTTTTTATCTCATCGACCACAGCTGTTGATGTATAAGGAATCTCTTCACCCATCATAAGGAATACTTTTTCTCGGATAAGCTCGGCAACGAAGGTCTTGCTGTCGATATTCATGACAGGATATGGATTGACGTGTTCAAGGAATTCACCCTCTTTCTTGTCAGGAAGCAGTTCAAAGAGCCGAGTCACCAAAGGTCCCATATGAAGATGTTTGAGTGCGGAGATCTCGAATGAATCGGGAAACTCTTCCTTCATGAATTCATACTGGGCAAGGTACGAGTCTTCCTGCTTGTCTATTTTGTTGATGACAAGAATCTTGGGCTTATTGATTTTTCTGACTATTCCCAAGACCTTTGCTTCTTCAAAGTCACGTCTGCGTGTATGATCGACCATGTAGATGACGACATCCACTTCTTCATGTATTGTCGATAATGTATTCTGGTTTATTTTCTTTGAAAGCTTATCTTCTGCCTTGGCAAATATACCGGGAGTATCGATAAAGACGACCGTTCCACGTTCTTCTTCAAGGAGGGCTTTTATGGGAAAGCGGGTGGTTTGGGCTTTAGGGGAGGTAATCGCCACTTTTTGCCCAATAAGGTTGTTCAAAAAGGTCGATTTTCCGACATTAGGTCTTCCGATTAAGAGCACTTTACCGCTCTTTTTCACACTTTCTTCCATATCCCTATTGTAACAGATGAAACTTCTTTCCGTGTGGTAGCATAGTATCTATATGGAGATGACGGACGAGGCTGCAATAGGTCGCATTTTGGCCGGCGATATTGATGTGTTTGAGGTTGTGGTGAAACGATACTCAGCCAAATTGTTAAGTTATGTCAGTCAACGGCTATATAAGAAGGAGGAGTCGGATGACATCGTTCAGACAAGTTTCATACAGCTATATAAGAACTTATCACGCTTTGACACAAAAAAGCCCCTCTATCCCTATCTGATGCAGATAACGAGAAATGAACTCTTCACGTATTACAGGAAAAACAAGATAACGGTCCCATTGAATGATGAGGTGGAATATGGGACAAATCAGCAAGAGCAAGCGATGGGAGCCGATAGTGAAGATCTGTTGTCGGGCTTAAAGCCTGAACATAAAAGTGCCCTCATATGGTTTGTGGAGGGTTATTCCTACAAGGAAATTGCAAAAAAATTGGGCAAACCCTTAAATACTATCCGTACCATCATCAGGCGAGCGCGATTATTCATTCAAAAAGAACATGTATATGAAAAAAAATAGGTCACTTGAAGACAGGATAGTGAGAGATGTGTATACATTCGAAACAAAGCGGACCACTCTTCAGGTTGCTACTCGTTTGGTGCTCTTGGTATTGTTCGGTGTCACTGTCCTCATATTCGGGGGAGTCCTGAGTGATTTGATTTATGAAAACGATCTTTACTCCCTCATACAGGATTGTATGGATGCAGGAGAGTATACGTACTTAAGAATGAACAACGTAGTGAGCGTATTCATACATGAAGCACCCGCTTGGCTCGTTGTCCTTGCGGCAACTGGGATACTTGGGGTGGTTGTTTTAGTTATTTCGCTCGTAAAGAACAGAAAAGTGTATTATCATAAACTGAAGTCACTTATTGCATATTGGTTTTCCTTATGAAAAAAATAGCACTACTCCCCATACTTATTTTCCTGACAGCAGTAGCGCTCTTTATCGCCATATCCAACTATAAATCCCCGAAAGATAAGGATCCAAAACAGGCAACGGCAAACAAAATGGTTACTGACGATAAAAAGACAACAGGCGGAAGCACCCCTAATACTCCAACTATCACATCAGCGCCTGTCGTAACCGCCGCGCTTGATTTGATAATAATCTCTCCTGTAGCAGATTCGACAGTGAGTACGAGCTCTGTTGTAGTGAAGGGAAAGGTAAACCCAAAAGCATACGTGATTATAAATGAATATGATCTGACTCCTGGCAAAGATGGGTCATTTGAACAGCGGATCAACCTCGACGAGGGAGAAAACTACATTTCAGTAGTCGCTTATGACGATGATGGTAATTCTTCAGAACGGGAACTATTAGTTGTGCGGACTGTGGAGGGAATCTAACTGAAACTTTATAAAGACATTATGCATATATAGTGGTATGAGAAACATTCAAATCCCATTTATTGTCCTTTCGCTCTTTTTAGTTGGCTTTGTGCATGCCGAAACACGCACATCCCTTCGTGACGTCCGTGAGATGGTGGAAAAAAGAATAGAAGAACGGAAAGAAATCCGTCCTACAGCCATCGAAATGAAGAAAAACCTTATCGAACGGGCAAAAGAAATGGTCAAGAAACAAATAAAGAGACAGGTGAAAGGTACTCTCACTACAATCGCTGATACGACCCTTACGGTCCAAACAGAAAAGGATGACAATTACACGGTACACGTGAACGAAAATACGCAATATAAACGAAAGTTCGGTGGGGAGTCTAAGCTTTCGGATTTCAAGCCCAATGACTCAGTTCTCGTCATCGGAAAAGAAACCGGGGACAAGGAAATGGAAGCCGCATATATCCGCAATCTTTCCATCCAAAGAAGAAGAGCGGTATTCCTAGGAGAGGTCATGAGTAAAAGTACTGACTCATTCACGTTGAAGACCACCGGTCGGGGAACGCAGACAGTGTATATATCCTCGACAACTAAGTTCACCGAGAAGAATGATGGAATCACTTTTGGTGACATAACGCTTGGGAATAAGGTCGTGGTAAAAGGTGAAGTCTGGGATAGGGAAAGCGCAAAAATAGATGCGCTCACTGTGATGAAACTCGCCCAAAAACAGATGAAAGTTACTCCGACCCCAGATCAAGAAGAGGAGTAAGGCTTTCCTGATCGGCGATGAGTTTCACTTCTCCGCCTGGAAGCTCTTCTACATCCCTTAATTTCCTTTGCATCTGTTTTGTGCGGGTACCTACCAACAGGTCAAGTTCAGAATCAGCTTGCCTTATTTTTTTCTGGGCATTCGCAAGCACTGTTTCGAATTGCTTGAACTCCGTTTTCACTTCACCCAACACCTTCCACACTTTGCTTGACTGTTTTTCGATCATAAGTGTCCTGAATCCCATCCTGAACCCGCTGAGGGATGAGGCGAGGGTAGATGGACCTGCGACGTTGACATGATATTTATTTTGCAGCTTTTGCACGAGGTCGGTTTTTCTGACAATCTCTGCATAGAGTCCTTCGGTAGGAAGGAATAATATGGCAAACTCTGTTGTGTAAGGGACATCGATATATTTATCATGTATGTCTTTCGCGAACGATTCGATATCATCCTGCAGTTTCTTTGAAAACGTCGCTATCTGTGCAGGGTCTCCCAACTCATATGAGTTGATAAGGGCGATATAATTTTCAGTCGGAAATTTGGAATCGATAGGTAAATAGACTGGTCCGCTTTCGTCACCGGGAAGCTTGATAGCGAATTCGACCAAATCATTACTGTCTTTTTTCGTCTTTACGTTCTTCTCATATTGATCAGGTGTCAGGAGATCTTCGATGATATTGGCTAGTTGGATTTCTCCCATGACTCCTCGCGTCTTAACATTGGTGAGTACTTTTTTTAAGTCGCCCACGCCGACAGCCAATGACTGCATTTCACCTAACCCCTTATGGACTTGTTCCAGCTGTGTCTGTACGGTACGGAATGATTCAGCCAATCGGGACTCCAATGTCTTATGTAATTTTTCGTCCACCGTCTCCCTCATTTTCTCAAGCTTCGTATTCGTATCATCCTGTATCTGTTTCAGTCTCTCCTCAATGGTGCGAGTCATTTTCTCAAGAGCCTGCGAATTGAGTGTCGTGAGATGTTTTAGCTGCTCGGCAAATATATTGAGCTGATTTTTTTGGACATCTGACGAAATCTTCAGGTTATGGGCAAGTTCTTCCCGCGTTTGGTGGAGATTTTTTGAATTTTCCTCTCTATTTTTGGGGAACTCATCTTTGATATTACGTACCTCAAATGCGAGTTCCTTCATCTTATCTGTCATGTCGGGTGGGAACTCGACACGTCGTTTGATGAGTAAGAAAATAAGTCCAATTTGAAGAATGGTTAAACCGAGTATGAAATATAACATAACCGAAAAATTATATATAATGTGACCATTACCAGTATACCGCACAGGCACAAAAATATGAAAGGCTTTATCACGTTCATCAGAGAACAAGGAGTGGTTGGATTAGCAGTTGGATTTATATTGGGAGGAGCGATTTCAAAAGTGGTAACATCCCTTGTTAATGATCTCGTGAACCCTATAGTCGGTATCTTTTTGGGACGGGCAGGAGAGCTGAAGAAAGTGTTCTTCCAAGTAGGTCCTGCAAAAATCATGTGGGGTAATTTCCTGAATTCATTCATCGATTTTGCGATCATAGCATTCATCGTCTATTTTGGAGTAAAACAATTAGGTCTGGATAAACTGGATAAGAAGAAAGATAAGTGAGTGTTCCAAGCCATAAAAAAACACTATCCGTTATCAGTATTTACATACGAACTAGATAGTGTTTTTTGTTTATTGGTTAATAGCTGCGTCTTCGATCATCTCTGAAACCACCTGGTCTTCGCTCTTCTTTTGGACGAGCGACGTTCACGATGATTTTTCGACCTTCGACTTCTTTTTCGTTCAATTGTTGAACTGCGGCTTGTGCTGCCTCTTCAGTTGCAAAAGTAACAAATCCGAAACCTTTTGATCTACCTGACATGCGATCAGTAATAACCATAGCCTCAACGACTTCACCAACGGATGCGAAAAGCTCACGGAGGGAGTCATTATTGATGCCCCATGGAAGATTACCTACGAATAATTTTTTGTTATCCACTACTCTTGTAACACCTCCTTTTGATTTTGAGAATATTTCCTAAGAAGCGGTTTACGACCGGTCTAGGCTAACTGCCCATAATTATACCATATTGGCCAAAAAAACACTATTTTTACCCTAAAAAAACAAAATCCCCCGCCAGTGGCCGGGAGATCTTGAAGTTGTAAGATTTTTAAGTCATTACTTTCTTTTTGCTTTAGTCTTGCGTACAGTTTTTTTTACTGCAGCATGCGTCTTTTTCTTGACGGCTGGTTTTTTCTTTGCGACTACCTTTTTCTTTTTTACTGCCATAGAAAAAATTAAATATGTAACACATTCACAGTAACAGGAATTTCGACAAGGTGCAAATGATTATTGCATTTTTTATTGTGGGATTATGTAGAGATTTTTTTCTGCTCGCGTCACTCCAGTATACAGCCATCGTCTCCATTGTTCATTGTCCATTTTTGAAAATCGTTCTTCAAAAAGAATTACTGTTTCCGCTTGGCTGCCTTGTGCTTTATGTACAGTGAGCGCATATCCGAAATCAAAAAGATCCCCGCCCATTATTCGGGATCTTTTGTTTGTGAAGTTCATGGCGCTATCACTTATAAACTGTTCTTTAGAAATGAATCCTTTATAGGTGGAGTCCTCTCCATCCATCTGTATTTCTGCTCGATAAAATTCCCTATTGGCATCATCAATCGTTATGATGGTCCCAATCATTCCGTTGAAAATATGCTTTTCATGATTATTCCTGAGACAGATGACACGGTCACCCGGTTGAGGGAGCGGGGAAGTGAAACCCAAGACAGATCTAATATGACTATTTAATCGCTTTCTTGTTTTGTTGTATCCGCATAAGATGAGTGTGTCTGGCGAGTAGTTCGCAAGCAATTCCGCAAGGGTCTCTTGGAAGTCATGATCTGTTTTTGAAAATTTTCGTACACTCGCTCCATATGTTCCCGATGGGATAAGGCCCGTTTGTCTGGCCTGGATGGAAAGAGCAATGATAGGATTTCCTTTTGCCTGTCTATGTATTTCATCAAGTTCAAGCTCGGGTTCCGCGATGAGATGGAATGTTCCTGATATCGGAGGAAGTTGGCCATGATCCCCGACGACGATAATGGGTACTTCATAGGAAAGGAGATGTCTCCAGATAAGTTCATCGACCATCGATGCCTCATCTATTATGATAAGGTCCCGGTCAATCTTTTCTTTCTGTTTCCAACCGATTATCTCTTCCTTATCATTGACTATCGGCGAGTAGATGAGGGAGTGGATAGTTCCGACCGTATCCTCAGAAAAAAGAGCTGCTTCCTCTTTTAATTTAGTGCGCAGTACTCGACTGGCCTTGCCAGTATAACTCACGAACCCAACAGCGCTATCTTTCTTTAATTTGGCTATACGTTTGCGCAAAACTGCAATGAGAGTGGTTTTTCCCGTACCGGCATATCCGCCTACAGTTATATATTGGTTCGTTCCGCTTCTGTTTTCCTTGCACCATGCGAGGATATCATGAAGTACCTTTTTTTGCCCGTTTGAGAGATGTATCATATTTTTTAAGCGCTTGGTAGTATCCGCCGCAGCCATTATACAACCATTGCGCAACACGGGTGACGGTGGTGGTGGATGTTCCGATTTCTTTCGCTATTTCAAGATAGGGGAGCCCTTCAAGTAGTCGTCGGGCTATAGTTATGCGATTGGCAAATTCATCGATCTCCGGAAGGGTGAGCATGTCGCGAAGAAGCGCCATCACTTGGGACTCAGTCTTCAAGGAGAGAATAGACTGTACGAGCAGTTTTTCACGTTCATTTCGTGGCTTGAATGACTCTTTCTTTTTGGGTTCGGTTGATGCTGCTTTGCGGATGTTTGGCATACTGAGTGTATTATACTTCAGTTTTGTTGTACTTGACAAAACAATATGAACGTGTTAACATACTAACATGTTAATCAAATTGAACGCACAATCAGAAGTTTCACATCACACCCCCGTCTAGCGGGATTACAGTGATATTGAAAAAATTACTAACCCCGCGAAAGGCGGGGTCTTTTTTTATGAAAAAATTAAACAATGGCTATATCAAATTAGCCATACAAAAAAAAGGTCGGTTGACGGAGAGTACCATCGCACTCCTACGGAGTGCGGGGCTTGAATTTGAGAGTTATCAGCAGAAGCTGTTTGCCACGTGTCGTAACTTCCCGCTCAACATCGTTTATCTTCGGGATGACGACATCCCTGATTATGTGGAAAAAGGAGCGGTCGATCTTGGTATCGTGGGGGAGAACGTCCTTATCGAGTCAGGGAGCAGGGTCAAAAAGATCCTTCCGCTTCCCTATGGGTACTGCACGTTATCGCTTGCCGTACCGAAAGAGTCAAAAGCGAATAAACTGTTGGACTTGCGAAATAAAAGGATTGCGACTTCTTACACGGAATTAGCTTCCCGTTATCTTAAAAAAAATAAAATACAGGCAGAATTGATACGGATAAATGGATCGGTAGAGATAGCGCCCGCTCTCCAAATGTCGGACGCGATAATAGATCTTGTCTCAAGCGGGAGCACGATGGCCCTCAATGACCTACGCGTCATAGAGAAGATATATGAATCCCAAGCGGTGCTCATCGGCAAGAAAGATATATCGCCCACGAAGGCAGTGCTTATAGAGAAATTATTGCTGCGCCTGAATGGGGTGCTTTCTGCGGATAACTATAAATACGTGATGATGAATGCACCTGCCGGGATAGTTGAAACCATACAGACAATTGTTCCGGGGCTTAAATCTCCGACAATTTCTCCTCTTGCGACGTCTGGCTGGATTTCCATACAGACCGTGATACAGGAGGACGTGTTTTGGGAAACGATAGAGAAGCTGAAGTTGGCCGGTGCGACCGGCATATTAGTATTACCAGTTGAAAAATTAATAATATGAACGTGCAACGCTTAAAAACAATGGATAAGGCAGAATATAGACGCATCATGATGCGCTCTTATGGAACAAACGACGAAATCCTACCAAGGGTCAAGAAAACGATGGATGAAATCCGCGACAAAGGAGACGAATTGATACTGGAAAAATATAGGGAGCGTTTCGGCAATGATATATATAAGTCAATCGCGGTTACAAAGAACGAGATACGTAAAGCGTACGAAAACGTAGACGCAAAAACCATACGGGCATTGAAACAGATGATAAAGAATATCACTAAAGTCCAAAAGGCGCAGCTTCCGCGAAAAAAAGAAAAGGTGGTCAGTTCGGAAAAAGGAATCACGGTATGGCGTGAATGGCGTGCGATTGATAAAGTAGGGCTTTATATCCCAGGCGGGAAGGCAACCTATCCTTCATCAGTCTTGATGACTGCAATTCCGGCTCTCATTGCCGGATGCCGTGAAATAGTGGTGTGTTCACCCCCCCGGCAAGACGGTTTCATGCCGGCAGCGACCCTTGTCGCATGCGACATGCTTGGGATAACAAAAATCTATAAAGTCGGTGGCGTTGAGGCAATAGCCGCAATGACGTATGGTACAGAGACCATTCCGGCAGTTTATAAAATTTTCGGGGCAGGCAACTCATATGTGACGGCGGCAAAAACGATTGCACAAAAATTGATAAGTATTGATATGCCTGCAGGACCTTCGGAAGTATTCATCATTGCCGACGAAACGGCAAATCCAGCGTTCATTGCGTCTGACCTCTTGGCTGATGGCGAACACGGCGAAGATTCCGCATGCGTCCTTGTCACAACATCCATAGATATCGCCAAGAGGACGATTCAGGAAATTGTGAAACAACTGGTTACCTTGGATACAAGGGAACGTGCAGAAAAAAGCCTGTCGCGTTATGGACTCATCTGTCTCGTCGATACGCTTGATGAAGCAGTGGAGTTTTCAAATGATTATGCGCCAGAGCATTTGGAACTGATGACCAAAGATGCAGATGTGCTCGTTAGTAGGATAACGAATGCCGGATCGGTCTTCGTGGGGAACTGGACGAGTAAATCCAGCGGCGATTATGCGACAGGTGCAAATCACGTCCTTCCGACAGGCGGCATGGCGAAGATGTATCCGCCTCTGGGAGTGGACGGATTCGGGAAGTGGATGCAGATACAAAAATGTACGAAGAGCGGATTATCAAAAATTAAAAAAACAATAGAGACGATCGCGTCAATTGAGGGCTTACCGGCCCACAAGGAATCGGTCTCGATACGATTTAGAAGTTGAAAGAAAAAAATAATATGGATATACGAAATGACATTGCGAATTTCAGCGAATATGTTCCCGTGCAAAGCGCGGAGGGAATAGCGCGTGAAAAAGGACTGTCAATTGAGGACGTCGATAAACTGGATGCAGGGGAGAACGTGTGGGGTCCGTCTCCCCTTGTCGCAAAACGATTATCCGAATTTACAGGCTATCAGTTCTATCCCGACCCAGCATACCTCTCTCTGCGGAAAAAGATAGGGAAGTATGTAGGCGTTGGATACAATCGCGTTTTTGTTGCAAACGGAGGGGATGAAATAATAGACCTATTGTTGAGACTCATGTTGAATGTGGGAGATAAGGTAATCGATACTCCTCCTACATTCAGTTCGTACAAGATATCGGCGGTCTTAAACAGAGGGATAGTACTGAACGTACCACGGACAAAAGATTGGGTAATCGATACGGCAGCGATCCTAAGGAATATCGATAAGACGGTGAAAGTCGTCTTTATCTGCAATCCAAACAATCCCACAGGTACGATAACACCGATAAGCGAGATAGAAAAGATATTGAAGAGTGGAGTATTGGTTTGCGTGGATGAAGCATATATCGAATATGGAGGGCAAAGTTGCGTTCCTCTCTTGAAGAAGTATGAGAACCTTGTGATCCTGCGGACATTCAGTAAATGGGCGGGGATAGCGGGGTTACGATTGGGTTACAGTTTGGCCTCGGTCAATTTGGTGAGACAGCTCATGAAAATAAAGCAGCCCTACAACGTCAACTTTGCGGCTGTTATCGCTGGCATCGCCTCATTGGAAGATATGTCATATCGGAAACGGACAATAAAAAAGATAACAGATGAAAGGGAGATGATGTACAGAAAAATAGCAGGTTTGGATGTTTGTCGTGTTATACCGTCGGGCGGAAACTTCCTATTTATCGAAGCAGAAAAGGAAGTTCTTGATGGTGCGCTAAAAAAATTCAAAGACACTAATATTGCGGTTCGCACGCTTTCGATAAATGGAGAAAGTGCGCTTCGCATAACGATAGGAAAGCCAGCCCAAAACAGAAAGGTATTGTCGATATTGAATACCGATAATGACAGGACCCAATATGATGCACTTCTTTTTGATATGGATGGCGTGTTGGTCGACGTCACACAGTCTTATCGCATCGCTATCCGAAAGACGGCGAGTTTTTTCCTCAAACGCACAGTCACAAATGAAGAGGTGATGGCAATAAAGGGGAAAGTAGGGATGAATAATGATTGGGATGCGACATATGCATTGATAGGGAATGATAATATCCCTTACGGACAAGTGAAGGATTATTTCCAGAATATATATTTGGGCAATAAAAAGACTCAAGGCCTTATCGAAAAAGAGGATTTACTCATTTCCAGGAAGAACCTCGTTTCGCTTAAAAAGAAGTACGGAAAAATGGGAATCGTGACGGGACGTCCGAGAATGGAAGCTGAATATGTAATCAAACGTTTCAGGCTAGGGAAAATATTTGACATTCTCATAGCGAAAGAAGACTCAAAACGGGAAAAGCCATTCCCAGATCCGATTATAAGGGCAGTCAACATCCTGAAAAGCAAAACGCCGGTCTATATCGGAGACAGTCCAAGTGATGTTGTTGCAGCAAATGCAGCAGATATCCCATGTCTTTATATCGGGCGCAATCCAGCGGCAAAAAAGGAATTTCAGTCACTGTTACAACTTTATAGATATCTCATATGAAAAGGAAAAGCGAAGTTATACGGAAAACGAACGAAACGGAAATTTCCGTGAACCTGACGATAGACGGGACAGGAAAACGGTCAATTATTACGCCTGTTGGATTCCTGAATCACATGCTGGATTTATTCGTTAAGGGCGGACTATTTGATTTGGATCTTAAAGCGTCAGGCGACATGTATATCGATGAGCACCACACTGTTGAGGATATAGGAATAGTCCTGGGGAGCGCGTTTGCTGACGCACTGAAGGATAAAAAAGGAATACGGAGATATGGGTTTTTTATCCTACCCATGGATGAAGCGCTTGCGACAGTTGCCGTCGATTTTTGCGGTAGGGCCAGTTTCAAGTTTGATTGTGGTTTTTCCCGGGAGAAAGTTGGCGATATGAGCACAGAACTTGTCTTTGATTTTTGGGATGCTTTTGCGCAGAATGCACGGGTCAATCTACAGATAAAAGTGGATGGAGGACGGAATGACCACCACAAGATTGAGGCGATATTCAAGGCCACGTCCCGAGCGATACGGATGGCATGTGAGATTGACAGTCGGGCAGCATTAACAATTCCGTCAACGAAAGGAATCTTATGATAGTAATAATCGATTATGGTATGGGAAACGTCGGGAGCGTACAGAACGCACTTGATAGGTTAGGAGCGGCAAGCATAATAACGGACAAACAGGAAGATATCCAGAATGCCAATGGCATTATCCTGCCGGGCGTTGGCTCGGCAGGAGCGGGTATGAAGAATATAAAGGAACGAGGTCTTGATGCAATACTTGCGAACGAAATAAGGAAAGGCAAGCCGTTTCTGGGAATCTGCCTGGGGATGCAGCTTCTCATGGAAAAAAGTATGGAGGGAGATGTTTTGTGTCTAGGATATATCCCGGGCATAGTCACCAAATTCAAAGGAGGGATGAAGATTCCCCAAATAGGATGGAATACCGTGAAGACAAAAGGGAGAGGCCTGTTTAACGGTTTGGCAAGTGGTGGATATTTCTATTTTGTCCACAGTTATTACTGTATGCCAAAGGATAGGAATATAGTTACTGGAATAACAAATTATGGTGGAGAATTTTGCAGTGCGTTCCAGATGGACAACATATATGGAGTGCAGTTCCATCCGGAAAAAAGCGGGAGAACAGGCGAGATAGTGTTACAGAATTTTATTGAAAAAATAAATGAAAATAATACCGGCAATTGATATACAAGACGGGAAGTGCGTACGGCTTATGAGAGGAGATTTTGATAAGAGCACGACATACGGAACCGATCCTTATGAGATGGCGCTGAAGTGGAGGGGAATGGGCGCAAAGATCATTCAGGTAATCGATCTTGATGCTGCGCGATATGGAAAGTTCGCAAACCAAGAGGTTGTCAAAAAAATAGCTAGTATTCCGGATATAAAAGTCCAGTATGGAGGAGGGATACGGAGCAGGACAGACATCGAGTTGTTGTTTGACTGGGGAATCTGGCGCGCGATCATAAGCACATCGGCTTTTGAGAATGAAAAGGAGGTGCGGGAGTGGATACGAAACTATGGGGAAAAAGTACTTGTCTCATTGGATTCCAAAAATGGGAAGGTGATGAAGATGGGGTGGCAAAAAGATTCGGGGATATCACTTCAAAAAAGTATGGAAATCATGAAGGGATGGGGAGCTGATGAGTTCATCTATACGGATATAGTTAGGGACGGCACTTTGCAAAGCATCAATGAGAAAGAGGTGGAGCAGCTGATCGTGACGACTGGATTAAAAATAGTAGTTGCTGGAGGGATACGTACGCTTGAAGATATCGTGGCGTTGAAAAAAATCGGTGCATCAGGCGTCATCATCGGCAGAGCGCTGTATGAAAAAACACTTGATCTAAAGGAGGTGCTCTCTGTATGTTGACGAAACGGATAATTCCTTGCCTTGATGTGGATGATGGCATGGTAGTTAAGGGAATACAGTTTGGCGACATGGCCGTTATCGGCACCGTCTTAGACCTTGCGGAAAAATATAATATGGATGGCGCCGATGAATTGGTATTTTTGGACATAACGGCAACTGTCAATAACCGTCGCACCGTATTCGACTTGGTCGCTGCCGCTGCAAGAAAAATATCGATACCATTCACCGTGGGGGGAGGAATGAGGACAGTAGACGATATCGGGCGCGCCTTAAAATCTGGTGCAGATAAGGTCGCCATCAACAGTGCCGCCTATAGGAATCCGGTCCTCATAACGGATGGAGCACGGTTATATGGAAATCAATGCATTGTTTTGGCGGTTGACGTGAGACGGGACAAGGACAGATGGGAAGTGTATCTGGATGGAGGGCGAACGCCAACATACTGCGATGCATTGGATTGGATTTGCGAAGGAGCCGCGCGTGGGGCAGGTGAGGTATTGCTGACCAGTATGGATAGGGACGGTACCAGACAGGGATTCGACATCGAACTTATGAAAAAAGTCACGGAAAAAGTTATGGTCCCTGTCATCGCATCAGGAGGAGCAGGAAGACGTGAAGATTTTCTGGAAGTCATAAAAGAAGGCAGAGCAGATGCGGTACTTGCCGCATCGCTATTCCACAAGGATATATTGACGATAGGAGAACTGAAACGATATCTGAATGAAAATTCAATTCCGATACGATTATGAAACCAACACAAATAGATTTTAAAAAAAATAATGGGCTTGTCCCGGTGGTCATACAGGACGACACGACGGGGGTCGTCTATATGGTCGGATATATGAATGAGGTCTCATATAAAAAAACGATCGAAACACAATATGTTTATTTTTGGAGCAGATCAAGGAATGCTCTTTGGAAAAAAGGAGAGGTTTCAGGCAATATGTTGAAGGTGGTGTATATTCAGATGGATTGCGATGGGGACACACTCCTCATGCGCGTCGCACTTGAAGGTACAGTGGTATGTCACACAGGAAGCAAATCCTGTTTTCGTTATGAGTTATTCAAAACAATATGAAACTGGAAGAATTATATAAGGTCATACAAAAACGGATGGAGGAAAAGAAGGATGGGTCGTATGTGGCAAAGCTCGTTTCAGGCGGAACTGACAGAGTCATCCAAAAGATAGGTGAGGAAGCCATCGAAGTGGTTATTGCCGCTAAAAATTCTGGAAAGGATAGGCTTATCAGTGAGTCTGCCGACCTGTTGTTTCACCTCCTTATCCTTCTTTCTGTACGGCAAATAACACTTGCCGACATAGAAAAGGAACTCATGGCACGAAAAAAATAAAAAATGAAACTTATTCCTACATAATGACATATATATTTATGTAGGACATTATATGTTCATCATGTTTTTAATATGATTACACCTCAAATGATCCTTACGCTGCTTAACGTGGTGACTGTTTTTGCGGAAGCTGTTATCGGACTTAGAATAATCCTCAAGCTCATGGGCGCACTTGAAGCCGCTCCTTTCGTGCGATGGGTGTATGAGACAAGCAATCCGCTCCTCTATCCGTTCCAAGGGATGTTTCCTTCATCGGTGTTGGCGAACATTCCCTTTACTATAGAGTTTTCCGCCATATTCGCGCTCTTCGCCTATATGTTTTTAGGATATGTACTGCAGGAAGTTATCGACTTCATGAGTACACACCTCACCACGATGAGGAAATCACAAAAAAAGATTTCACATAAGGAAGAGGATGAGGTATAAATAAAACAACCATGGATATAACCGCACAAATAACGTTGGTTATCGGTCTTATTCTCCTGAATGGATTTTTTGTTGCCGCAGAATATGCAATACTTACGCTTCGCAAAACAAAGATAGACCAATACGTACGCCAGCATGTCTTTGGGTTCTTCCTTGTCCGCAAAGCGCTGGATAATATGTTCGTCATTATTTCGGCGACCCAGTTGGGAAGTACACTCTGCAGCATCCTCATCGGATGGTTCGGTCAGCCGATAATCGAAGGTCTGTTATATCCTCTCATCCGCATGATTCCCATAAAAATCGCCCCAGTAGTCGTAAGCTCCATCTCCGTCGTCGTTACGTTAGTCCTTCTCTCGTTCCTGCAGATGATTTTTGGCGAAATAATCCCCAAGACAATAGCGCTCCAAAAATCGACAGCGGTCGCACGGTTGCTCATCGTGCCCCTTAATTTTTTCACGCTCCTGTTTGGGCCATTCATTTTCATCACGAACAAGATATCAGGTCTTTTTCTCAAGTTGATGCATCTGCGTGCTAATCCTAAGGAAACATTGGATTATACCCAAGAGGAGATAAAGATAATATTGAATGAGTCGATGCGAAATAGAACTCTACCTCATCACCAAGCACATCTTTTGACCAATATCCTTGCGCTCCAGCGGACACCCCTAACAAAACTCATGATAGAGAAGGCAAAGCTCGTCAGCTTTTCTCATAGCGATACGTTGGAAGAGATAAAGAAAAAAGTTGCAGAAAGCAAACATTCGTTTAATAGATATCCTATTTATTTTTCCAAGAATCTCATAGTCGGATTTATCCATCTGTCGGACGTCCTGAGGTTTTCTGAAAATGGGGAAAGCCACAGGAAACTGAATGAGTCGAATCTCATCCGCGATATCATCCATATAAATGACTCCTATCCCGCTGACAAGCTATTTATCCAGATGAGGGCAAAAGAGATCCATATCGCAGCGGTAAAAAACCAAGATCAGGAGCTTTTGGGGATTGTGACGTTGACAGACATTATCGGATTCTTGGTGAATCATCGCTAACTCTCCATGGAGAATGGTTTATACTACGAATACTATGAAATACAGAACACTTGGAAAAACCGGCTATAAAATATCGGAAATCAGTTATGGCTCATGGAGCTTAGGGGCGGATTGGGGAGATGTTACACGTGAACAGTCGCTTGCGACACTGAACTCCGCAGTAGACAATGGGGTCAACTTCATTGATACGGCTGACGTATATGGAGACGGAAAAAGCGAACAGATAATCGGTGAATTCCTGAAGACTCGAAACGAGCGGATCTATGTCGCTACTAAAGCGGGTCGAAGACTCAGTCCTCACGTTGCTGAAGGGTATACGAAAAAGAATTTGAATATATTCGTTGAAAGAAGCTTGAAAAATCTAGGTGTTAAGACATTGGATTTATTGCAATTACACTGTCCTCCGACTCCCGTCTACTACACTAGGAGTGTCTTTGATGCTCTTGAAGAAATGATCGAAAAAAAGAAGATCCGCCATTATGGCGTGAGTGTCGAAAAAGTAGAGGAGGGTCTTAAGGCACTTGAATACCCGGGTCTTGCGACGGTGCAGATAATCTTCAATATGTTCCGCCAACGGCCTGCAGAACTTTTTTTCAAGGAGGCGATGAAAAAGAAAATAGGGATAATCGTTCGCGTCCCTCTTGCCAGTGGACTCCTTTCGGGAAAGATGACAAAAAAGACCGTGTTCGCAAAAAACGATCATAGGAACTACAATAGGACGGGCGCATTCTTTGACGTCGGAGAAACATTTGCTGGAGTTGACCTTGATACTGGTCTAGCCGCAGTCGAAAAACTGAAAATAATCAAACCACAAAAATATTCGATGCCGCAATTTGCATTGAAGTGGATTCTGATGAATAAGGCGGTTTCAACCGTCATCCCAGGAGGGAAGCGTCCTGAACAAATAGGAGACAACACGAAGGCAAGTTCACTCCCGTTACTATCGAAAAAAACGATGAAGGAAATTGAGGAGATATATACTGTTGCGATAAAACCTGAGGTACATCACAGATGGTGAGGTATCACAGTGCTTTCTCCATGATGATATAGGGAACATGTGTCCCACTTATCTCAAGTGTCCTGATGCCAGCTTCCCTGAATCCGTGTTTTTTATAGAACGCATATGCTTTTTTATTCTGTCTCTCCATTTCAAGATCTATTCCGGCGGCTGAGGCGAATGTTTGGGTCGCTTTTGTAATAAACTGCGAACCAATACCTTGGCGTTCATAGGATGGCAAGACATGGAGTCTTTGTATATGGATGATCGTTCCAGCATGAGTGAGAACTGCATTGCACATCCCGACAATTTTCGTACCGTCTTTGGCGATGCCGAAATACATATCTTTGCTCTGTATCTGCTCGGTCAAGAGCTCACTTGAATGGCGTTGCAGGTTCATCGTACGAAGCTCCTCCACAGAATGAGTATCATTATCGGCCATGCTCCATATTTCACGAAGGAATGTCTGGATTTCATGCATGTCATCAATGGTTGCGATGTGGTACGTGATCATACTGTGATGTTCCTTTTTTTAATTTCTTCCAATATTTTTCCATGGAGCGGTCTGCATTTACACTGTCTTGCATGTTCGACATGCCAAGCTACCCGCTCATCGAGTGTCGGATTTTTTGGCATCTTGTTGGCGAGGTGCCATGTGGCATTGATACTCATACCCCTTATTGTATCTAAATCATAAGCAGTTAGCCCACGCATTTTCTCCTCCATTTGAAATTTTATAAGCGGCTGTATCTATTGATTCTTTCGCGTTGAACCGTAAATCGGGATTCTCATCTTTACCCATCTGTCGGCGAGTCGACACCCATGTTTCTGACGTGAATTGGAACATCCCACCATATGGACCATTGACTGCCGCAGGGTTTATTCCCGACTCACACATTGCTATCTTTTTCAGTTTGTCCTTGCTTACGTTATATTGCGAGCTTGCGCTGTCGAAATCGGATTCATATGACGATTGCGGCATCGGTGTCGGAGTGGGAAGTGGAGAGGGAGTCGCTGTAGGGAGGGGCGTAGGAGTTGGAGTACTGGTCGGTGTGGGAGTCGGTGTCGATGTTGCGGTCGGAATAGGTGTTGCTGTTGGAGTAGGTGAAATAAAGAAAGAAATGACGCGTCTCGATGTGGGAGAATTTTTGCGCAGCAACAGAAAAACAGCTAGTACTGCCACTATCAATGCACTGATGATGTAGTTTCTTCTCGTCATCATACTGTTTTCTTTTTTCCGCTTCCGAATACGCCCCTCAAGTCCAGACCAAAATAGGAAAGGGAAGATAGAAACAAAAATGATGCGGTCGCTTCATCAAGATTACCGATGAAAGGGACAGCGTCTGGAATGAATTCAAAGAGGCCGAATGTCGGATTCAAAAGGTACAGAAAAGACACAAGACCGATTGCGCCAACAGCTATGTTTTTCATAAGGAAAGTATAACAGGGTCCATTCTTAATTATTTTTTGCGATGCAACGCAAGGATGGTTCTTATAACATCCCGGAAAGAACGGGAAGAGAAGTAACTCAGACTAAAGAAGTATAAGTAGTATTTTTTTGGTACACTATTATCGTGAATAAGAAACTGTGGATACTCGTCGCGGTTTTCGTACTTATCTTCATCGTCCACTCCCTTTATTTCCTCCGTTACCAAACTGATGCCCCATCGGACTGGAAAACTGGGAGGTCGACTGTCGGAGTACAGACAACAACCATTCCGGTCCAACAAGAAACAGAGATAGTCGCGCAGGATCTCCACATCCCGTGGGATATCGCATTCCTGCCGGATGGACGTATGCTTGTGACCGAGCGGTCCGGCAAACTCCTGCTGGTCGGTGCAGAAACGAAAACGATACAAGAAATTGAAGGTGTCATGCATAAAGGAGAAGGAGGTCTCTTGGGGATTGCGGTTCACCCGCAATTTGAAAAGAACAATTATATCTACCTCTATTCAACGACACTGGATAATGGCGATATTTCAAACAGAGTTGAACGATACACTCTCATTAAAGATGTATTGGGTCAACGGAAAGTCATCCTGTCCGGAATAAAAGGTTCATCCAATCATGATGGGGGGCAACTTGTTTTCGGGCCGGACGGATATTTGTATATCACGACGGGAGACGCGGAAAATCCTGATCTTGCGCAAGACAAAAACTCGCTTAACGGAAAGATACTCAGGATAAAGGACGACGGAACTATCCCGACGGACAATCCATTCAAGAATGCTGTCTATTCCATGGGTCATCGCAATCCCCAGGGGTTAGCATGGGACGCAAACGGAACTCTATGGGAAACGGAACACGGGCCTTCGGGACTGCAAACTGGATATGACGAAATAAATAGGATAGAGAAAGGGAAGAATTATGGATGGCCACTCATCCGGGGGGATGAGAAGAGGTATGGACTTACTTCACCTGTCTTACAATCGGGAGGGCGGGACACCTGGGCCCCTGCGGGACTAGCTTACAGAAATGGAAGTCTTTATTTCACGGGTCTGCGCGGTGAGGCTTTATATGAAGCGAAAATAAACAAGGACAACACGATCAATTTGACCGCCCATTACAAAAAAGAATTCGGGAGACTGCGCGCAATTACTCTTGGACCCGACGGATCACTCTATATTTCTACAAGCAATAGGGACGGACGCGGAAGAGCGAAGAATGGCGACGACAAGGTCATCAAGTTCAGTATTGAATAATACTATAGGACATGGTATACTATACGTTCCATGAATCCAGAACTACGCACAAATACAGCACTGTCGCCCTATTTTTCAGGAGAAGTTATACGTATACCTGAGATTACTCACACATCTCCCATAACAGCTCACTTTCTAGACCACCGAAAGGGAATAATAAAAAGATCCACATGGCTTCTCGATTTCACGGAAAAGCACCCCTTGTTTTATGGACAAACACATTCAGAGATGGAAGAAAACACCTCACAAGCAAAGGATATCTTCAGCAGAAGCATCGGCAAGAAACATTTGGCAAAATGGAAACAGATGGAAGGGGATGAAGTAAAGGAATCGGCCGCTGCAATGGCTTTATATGGATATGACCTGACCGGAGAGATAATCAATGGGTTACAACATGAAACACAAAATGGCATAGACCATTATCCTGTGATTGACGACATGAATCCATTCAAAGGGTATCCAGTAAAGAATTCACTCAACAAGCTTGCGGAAGATAAACTGTTCAAACGCATGTTGAGTCTCATAAAATACACAGCACATGAACACACGTTCAAAGATGAGAACGATACGTTGGCAGTTTTCTCCACACTTGTTGGTCTTGCACAGTCTTATACTGATGCGGAAGCCAAAAGGAAAGATTTGAAAAAACAACATAAACACGCGCTTCGAGATGCAGTGCTCTTATACGCTTTATATCAATATGACCATGGACTTCAACAATATCTGGAAGCGCTCAATGAACTTGGGTCATAATCAACCGATCTTCTGATTTGTCTGTAATATACTTTGTTCGATGAACTGCGATAAAGAACTGCCGACTGCTTTGAGCTCCTTGGGAAAAATAGAGTTCAAGGTTAGTCCGGGGAACGTGTTGATCTCCAACACATAGAGCTTGCCGCTCGCATGCATAATATCGATTCGCGCATGATCTGTTGCCTTTACGGCCTTATAGGATTTCAATGCTATTTCCTCAATCTTGGAAGCCAGTTCATGTGAGATGACTGCCGGGCAAATTTCGTCCGCCATACCTGTGGTGTATTTTGCTTCAAAATCAAAAAATTGATTTTTTGATTTGATCTCAACGACCGGCAAAGCTTTGGGATCAAGATAATGCCCCATTATTCCGATAGAGAATTCTTGGCCGGAAATGAATTCTTCCACTATGAATTCGTCACTGAATAAGAATGCATTGTCTACCGCCTTGCTGAGATCTGTTTCGCTATTCACCATAGATATACCTCTGCTTGCCCCGCTTGATGTCGTCTTGATTATGACAGGGTATGAGAATTCCTTTCTTACCATATTGGTGAACTCCGTGAGGTTGAAGTTAATCTTGTGTACTTCAAATCCCTTTGGTACAGAAATCATGCTGCCTCTCAGCAACGACTTGGTCATTTGTTTGTCAAAACAAAGTGCGGAAGTCTTAAGTGATGGACTCATATAGGGGATTTCTGCCAGTTCCAAGAATCCCAGAATCTTTCCGTCTTCTCCAAATGTGTTATATATCGCGACAATGGCACAGTGCGCAATTTTTTTTAAGTCAATCAGGGTAAGTTTCTCTATCTCATAGAAACCTGAAATTTTCTTGTTTGCCTCAAGTGTGGAGAAGGGGATGAACGAAGGATCCAGTTTGAGCTTTTCAGCTGGGAGGACCATGTTGGGAGGTATGATATTGTCGATAGTGACGATGTTGATTTCGACTTTCGAGTCGTCGATACTATCAATAAGGTTCAATACAGTGTTGGTCGACCCGGTACTTGTTGCAATGTTTTTTGCTGTAAAAACAGCAAGTTTTATTTTTTCTTTCATATGATAAGTCTAATTCATTTTTAAAATGATCCTGTCTTTACTTTGCCTGCTCGTTTCAACTTCGCAAAAATCACGCCACTTGGGGAACTTTTCGATTCAATGAGCGTAAATGCCGCGGGTATCGTGCCTGTATCAAATAACCTTTTCCCTTTTCCCAAAGTGATGGGGAATATCTTGAGCCAAAACTCATCCACCAGATCATTCTTCATCAATGTCTGGACAAGGTTGCCACTTCCATACACCTGGAGAGGGGGGCCGTCTGCATTTTTTATTTTCTTGAGTGTTGCGACATCTTTCACCACTACCGTGTTTTCCCATGATGGGTTCCTCAATGTTTTTGAGACGGCATATTTCGTTATCTTATTTACCTGTTTCCATCCATCAGCATGGAGTGGCCAATATGCGGCAAAGATATCATAGGTCTTTCGCCCCAGAAGCAGGTCATATATTCCCTCCATCTGCTTGGCCATTTCTGCCCCCGATATATCATCAAAGTAGGGAACGGTCCATCCGCCGAATTTAAAATTATTTGATGTGTCTTCTTTTGGGCCGCCTGGTCCTTGTATGACACCATCAAGGGTTATGAATTCCAACACTATTATTTTTCTCATACAAATAGTGTATCAGTATTTTGTAGATTTTTTCCTTGAAGCAAGATAGAGTGCTGATATGCCATATGCGAGAGATGTGACAATTCCTGTTGTCAAAAACGCCGTGAGCATCCATCCCGCTTTCACCCCCAATAAATACAAAGAGTTATTCATGATTACGGTGAAAAAATAGAAGATGATGATAACCCCCAACACTATCCTTTCTATCTGCTCTTCTTTTATGGATTTTAACCTCTTCATCATAGACCATATAACGGTTTTCAGGATGAGATAGATGAAATAGGAGAGGATAAACCCAAACACCATTATGGGAAAAAACAGAAGGGGATTGGCCTCAACGTACGGCGCAATAACGGGGTTACCTTCATTCGCCCCCATATAACGTATCGCCCAATAAGAAGAGAACGCATCAAAGGTATAAAAGAGTGCGAGTACGATCCAAGAGGTCTTTTTAGGAGGAAGAATCAACATAAAAAATTATAACATGGACTTATCGAACTGTTAGAACAGTATAATCTTGATGTAGAAATCCTATGCTTAATTTAACGAATCACAATACGTTATAGGGGATAACATGGTCACTTTAGGTTGCGAGCGACACGGGCAGGATTTCCGACGACTACTGTATGTGGGGCGACATCTTTTGTTACGACCGAACCAGCACCAATTAAGGCGCTCTCGCCGATAGTTATTCCACACAAAATTGTTGCATTAGAACCGATACTCGCGCCCTTTTTCACTATCGTTTGAAGTTCTTTATAGTCTCCATCCTGCTGTAATCTTCCATTAATGGTTGCCCTTGGATATTTATCATTGGTGAATCGCACTCCTTGGCCTATGAATACTTCATCTTCAATTATTACGCTGGAAGGGATAAATACATAGTGTTCTATCTTGCATAAGTTACCTATCTTTACGTTGTCCTGGATAGTGACAAAAGGATGAATTTTACAATTATTTCCAATTTCACATTCTTCAATGTAGACAAGGGATTCATCATAAATCTTTGTATCTTTTCCTATTTTTGCTTTTGGAGAAACCATAAAGTCATTATATCAAAGCAAGCACTTAGACTATCCACCTGGAACAGTTGCTCTATGAAGATGAGGGAGTCAAATTTGTTGGGGAGCTAGGATTCGAACCTAGAGTCGCGCTGATCCAAAGTCAGGCGTGTTACCGTTACACTACTCCCCAAGGCACTGTCTATTTTACCAAAAAAAGAGGCAAAAGGGAGGCCGTTATCCCTTTTTGGCCTTCTCCAGATAGCTTTTGAGGAAGTTCTTCTCCTCAGGTTCACGGAGCGCGCGATAGATAAGATAGCAATCCTCGCCATGCCACGCTTTCGGGAACAGGCCGCCATTCGTGAACCCACGGTTTTTGTAGAAGGTCAGATTATTTTCCGTTGTCCAGAGTTGGAGAGCATGCGCACCCTCGCTCATCGCTTCTTTTTCCCATAGGGAAAGAAGGGCAGAGGCTGCACCGCGTTTTTGATATTTTTTGTCCACAGCTAGCCAATCGGCGAATGATACTCCTGCAATCGATTTTCCGGTGAGGACATATCCGACTATTTTTTCTCCATCAAGTGCAAGATAAGCCCTTTTGCCGCCTTTTTTCAGTCGGTCTGCCATCCACACGGGTCCGTAATCCACGTCAACCTCATAGGCGATGGAATTGGGGGAGTAATGGGGAAAAAGAGATGGGATACTTTCCCTGAAGAAAGCCAAAAAGGCGGGAATGTCCGCTTCGGTTGCCTGACGGAAAACAAGATTGGTACTCATACCGTATTTTACTATGTTTATCCTGTTGATATACTATGTGTATGAAAATAACAAAAAGTCAGGAACTCAAAGGAGCTTTCTATCTGGTCTTGTCGGCATTCTTGTACAGTATCATGCCTGTTGCAATCCGCTTCCTCGGCAGCCAAAAACTCACTCCCATCTCGCAGGTATTCCTGCGCTATATTTTTGCATTCCTTGCTGCTGCTATCTATTTTTTCATCGTGAAGAAAACGAAAATAGCATTCAAGGCAAAGGATATCCTCCTTCTTGTCTTAGTGACGGTTGTCGGATACGCCCTTACCAATCTTTTGTTTACCTATGGAATAATGTATACACAGGTAGGGAATGCACTTTTCCTTTTTTACAGCTATACGGTCATCGCTCCGATATTGGCCTATTTTTTCCTCAAGGAAAAGATGAACAGATATAACATAATGGCACTCGGTATCGGTGTCTTCGCCCTAGTTCTTCTCTTTCAACCAAACTCCATTCCCACATGGAAAGTGGGAGGTTTTTTCGCGATCCTTTCGGCGCTTGGCCAAGCGTTATATCTTATCTGGAGAAAAAAATTATCTTCCTATTCAGCGGGGTTCATGATGCTCGCCAATACATTTGTCGGAGTATTGGTTTTGGGAGTGATGAGCGCATTTCTGGATAGGGGATTTTACACAAGCGGGTCATTTGCCGCGATGGACATGAAGACATGGGTCGTGACCGCGCTTTTTGGGATAGATAATTTCCTTGCATGGTTTGCGATGACAAAGGGATTTGAATACTTCAAGGCCTCCTCTGGAAGCTTGATTCTTTTAAGCGAGCTTGTCTTCGGGATAGTATTTGCATTCCTCTTTTTTGCCGAAGTACCAACGATGCTCACACTCATCGGTGGAGCTTTGGTTTTGGGATCGATAACGCTTGTCACCCTCAAAGGAGCCGCGTAAGCAGGGACGGCAATCCTGAAAGAGATGTCACTGATGGATTATATTTTTGCGTGCCGCTTCTGTCCATATGGATTGCGCGAAGAGGTGGTACTATCTTCTGCACAACGGACAGTTTATCTTCGATGATTACTGCGTTTTCAGGAAGAGTCTTCAGGACCGATGGTTGCGTCTTATCGGGAAATATGAAGATATGCTCTTTCTTGAAATAGGACATGATGCCGCACTTCTCCAATTTGTTTTCTTGGAAATCCCGATATCCTTGGGAAAAGATGCCGAGAGGATATTCTTTCGAAAGAAGAGTAAGAGTTACTAGGGCATCCGGATAGAGGGACTGTGTATAGAATTCTTTTGTATCCATGACAATTGTAAAAAGAATGTCAGGCGAAATGTCGAACTGTTCCCCGAAGAGTCTTGAATATTCTTTGATATTTATACCAATGACATTGCCCAAATTTTTTTCATATTGTTCGTCAAACAAGGCGACACGAGTCGCATCAAGTTGATATTTAAGGGTGAACTTTTCGGCAATCATCCGCTTATATATGTCCGTATCGAAAATCGTGTAGTCGATATCGAAAAGGAGTATGGTTTTTTTCATATTAAGAGATAAGGAAAAAGAGTCCGCATATCGTAACGGCGGTTCCTATTATTTTTTGCCACATCTGCTTGCGTTCATTAAAAAATACGATCCCGAAAAATAACGAGACGACCATCATGCTTTGAAAAATCGTATTCACTTTGCTGGTTGACTCAAAACGAAGTGCAGCGATAAGGCAGTACATGGAAACGACGTTGAAAAACGTTCCCATAAGGTTCTGCATGAATGATTTTTTCTTGAGGGAAATAAGTCTTCTTTTGGCGTTCTTGATAAGGAGAGGGAGCAGGAGGACTGAAGGGAGTGACATGGCTATCATGACAAGGGGAGGAGAGGCAATGAGCGCTGTCTTTTTTTGGATGAGACTTAAGACCGTGAGGACGAGCGATGAGATAAGGGTGATGACGACTCCTCTGTCGATCTTGAGAGTGTGAGGAGATATTGCGATGACGACTCCGGCGAGGACAATGAAAATGCCGAAGTATTCAGCAGTCTGCAATTGCTCACCAAGCAAAAAATAGGCAAGGAGGGGAGTCCAGATAAGGCGCAACCGAATGACGATTGTGGAGAGCGAAAGCTCGGTGAGTTGATGGGCTTTCATGAAAAAATAAATGGAGACAAGTTCGACCATGCCAAGTGCAAAGAGCCAAAAGTATGATGTAAGGTCCGTGGGGAATACGGGATTAAGGAGGAAGAGTAAGATAAAAATCCCCATCCGCAAAAGTTCAAACCACCATCCATAGACTGAGGAGTCCCCATCGGTCTTTAATGCTGCGCGGTTGAATATGTTGAAGACCGTGGATGCAAGTCCGCCGACAATGGTAAGGGTAAGCCAGTCCATAAGGTACTAGTATATACATTTTGCTATACTTCTTCTCATATGATCACCAATAACATCATTTTCACAAAATATTCCGCATGGAGATTCAACTTCAAGAAAGCACGTGACAGCTATATTTGGGACGACAAGAACAAACGATATATCGACTTCACCTCAGGATGGAATGTCACGAACTTAGGATGGAATCGGGACGAGGTCATAACGGCCGGCGTGAAGAAACTGAAACAGAATAGCTACTCCCCTATGTGGGCGCTTGATGAGTCACAGGAACAGTATGCAAAGGAACTGACCACTGCACTTGGACACGGATTGACGGTTGTCGCCCGTGCGACAGGTGGGATGGAAGCCATCGAGATGGCGCTTAAGACAGCTCGGGTATTTACCGGAAAGAAAAAAATAGTCAGCTTCCTTGAACAGTTCCATGGAAGTTCGATGAATGCGCTAGCACTTAGCTATAAGCCGGAGTGGATCTCAAAGATAGCCGATCCTCGCAGCGATATCGTACAACTCAATTATCCACATCTCTACAGGACCAAAAAAACAGAGAAAGAACTTCTCGCAGAACTCGAACAGGATCTTGAAACGCAGTTCAAGAAGAGGGATGTCGCCGCACTCATCACAGAGGTCGGGATAATTACCGGATGGGGCTCGACCTATATGGCGCCAAACGGTTTCATCCAGCTCATCCGAAAAATGACGAAAAAATATGGAGTGCTCCTTATCGTTGATGAAGTGGGAACAGGCTTTTCCCGTATCGGGAGTCTTTTCGGTATCCATCAGTTCGGCATCGATCCAGACATCGTTGTATTGGCAAAAGGTATTTCAAACGGGTCTGCAGCAATGGGTGCGATGGTGACAACAAGCGAAATTGCCGAGGCGACATACGCAGCATCCAACTTGCAGTCTACATTCGGATGGAATCCGGTGGCTTGTGCAATGGCGTCCAAAACTCTCGCCCTCCACCTGGAAGAAAAGACCTGGAAACAGGCAACGGTCAAAGGACATTACATCAAGGAGACATTAAAAAAAGAACTGAAAGACAATACCCATATCGGCGATGTCCGCGGCATGGGTCTTGAGATAGGACTGGACCTTGTGACCGATAAGGAAACGGACAAACCCAACACCGACCTTTTGATGCGTGTCATGGAAAAGACATTTTCCCGTGGGTTACATTTGGTATGTGACTTGACAAGCAATATCCAACTGATGCCACCGCTTACCATTTCTAAAAATAATCTAGAACGAGGAATGGATATATTGGTTTCAGCAATTCAGGAAGAATCAAAAAAATAATATGGATAACATACAGATCCGCTCACTACAACAAACAGATGTCGAAGCGCTTTTGTCGTTCATGAATACTATTTCGCAGGAGCGTACATTCATACGACTGCAAGGTGAGCCAATAACCCTTGATATCGAAATACGTTATGTTGATGATTATGTGCGCAAAATCAATGAGCACACAGCAGTAAAACTTCTAGCGTGGAATGGGCCAGAACTTGTCGGGGTTGCCGATATCTGTTTGCGAGACAAGATTGAACGCCATATCGGGGTGTTCGGCATCACGATAAAAAAAGAATGGAGAGGGAAGGGGCTTGGCAAGATGCTGATGGAAAAAACAATTGAGGAAGGTATACGGAACATAACGGGGCTTAAAATAATCGAGTTGGGAGTATTTGCGAACAACCCAATAGCGAAAAAAATGTATGAAAAGATGGGCTTTGTGGAATATGGGCGACTACCGAAAGGGATACAGTATAAAGGAGAATTGATAGACCACATATACATGTACAAGTTCACTGATAGCAAATAGCTATTAGTGTAAAGTTAATCTTATGGCACAAGACAAATATTCAGCACTATGGATTTCCCACTCCCGCATAAACGATTTCAAGATGTGTCCTCGAGCATACTACTTGAAGTATCTGTACCGAAATCCCAAAAATAACCATAAGATGAAACTGATGACCCCTCCTCTTGCATTGGGACAGATAGTACATGATGTCTTGGACTCGCTCACAGTCATCCCCTTAAAAGAACGGTTCAAGGTATCATTTGTCGAAAAACTGCACACCCTGTGGGAAAAGATAGAAGGTAAGAAGGGTGGATTTCTTGACAGTTCGATTGAACAGCAATATAAGGCGCGCGGAGAAGCGATGGTCTTGCGACTCATGAAAAATCCAGGACCTCTTGCTCAGTTGGCGGTGAAACTCAAGATGGATCTTCCGTATTTTTGGTTGTCGGAGGAAAAGAATATCATTCTCTGCGGAAAAATTGACTGGATGGAATATTTAGCTGATACCGACTCCATACATATTATTGACTTCAAGACGAGCAAACACGAAGAACAGGATGATTCACTCCAACTTCCTATTTATTATCTATTGGCAAAGAAGTGTCAGTCGCGCCACATTTCTAAGATGAGCTATTGGTATCTTGAGCGAGAGGACGGCATAATACAAAAAGAACTACCCGACGAAACGCGTGTGCTTCGCGAGATTGAAGACCGGGCGCTTGAGATCCAACTCGCACATAAACTGAACAGGTTCAAATGTCATCAACCGGATGGATGCTACTCCTGTAAGCCGTATGAACTGCTCCTCAAGGGAGAGGGAGAGTTCGTTGGCGTGAATAATTACAAAGAAGACGTATTTGTCCTGGATTTAGCGTCCAACAGCGACGAAAAAGAAAGCGAAATTCTCTAAAAACCATGACAACACCAGAACACAAGCCTCCTATATTTTTCGCAATAGCATTCGTGATACTTATCTTTGGGTTATTCTCAAAGTTTGCATTCAAGGGGCAAGTGTCCACTTCACCAAAACAGATCGTGAAGGACCAAGGTGAGGAGCAAAGCGAAAAGATAGTGAGGACACTCAAGAAGATGGACTTCAACAGGCCAATTTCCTGCGCATTCGATGACAATACTGGTACAGTTTCAGCACAGATGGATGGCGGCACGAATATATCGGTCGTCATCATGCCTAAGGCAGGAGTCGTACAACATGTCCTCGTGACAGGGGATTGTCTGTACAGATGGGGAGACGATAAAAGTAATAAGGGATTAAAGAAGTGTGGGGTAGGAACTTATATCTCCATGGGAAAACAGTTTTTGGGGACTGGGCTCCTATCATCTGAAATGGTGGAGAATGGGATGAGAGAGATAGGGAAAACAATGCAGGTAAACCTTGTAGAAGTGCTTGATTCATGCAAAAATACGCAAGGGGTGAACGGGAAACAGTTTGATCTTCCTCGTGGAATTGCTTTCCAAGATGAGGCTCTTTCAGCCTCAAAATAGCTTTTTTGGCCAAAAAAAATGCCCCGGCTACGACCTACTTTCCCTTTCATTTGGAACAAAAAGTATCATAGGCGCTGATTTGTTTCACGACCTTGTTCGGGATGGGAAAGGGTGGTACCAAATCGCTTCAATAACCAGGACAATATGTATTATATAGAAAAGATGATGTTTTAGCAAGGGGTATTAAGGAGTATAATATGACCATGCTACACCTTGAGCAACATCACTCGCTTGCACACTCGTTTTGCACCCGTCCTGACATCCATTTCGAAAACCAAAAATCGGACGAGGAAGTCATATTGACGGTGCGAGCACATCCGATAACGCTTGTTCCTGCTCTGTTCAACAGCCTTGCGTTTTTTCTCCTCATTTTTTTGGGCAACTTCGTCATAGGACAGTTCCTTGATGCTGTCCAGGTCATATACATCAATGTCTTCTTCCTGTTCTTTTCGTTCGTTTACCTATGGATACAGATCGTTGACTGGTATTTCAATATTGGCATAATCACGAACAAGCAGGTCATCGATGTGGATTTCAACTCACTCATGTTCCGCAACGTCACACGTACCGACTTGACGCATATAGAAGATGTAAGCGTCAAATCAAGCGGTTTCATATCAAGTATCATCAACTACGGGAATGTTTTCGTGCAGACTGCCGGATCAGAAATTAATACGGAGTTTATCCAGATTCCCCAACCGGAAAAAGCGGCTCATATTATCCAAAATATCTTGAAAGAATATGGAACTAATTGACACTCTGTTTACCCTCAATAGGGTCATCCAAATAGGCGCACTTGTCTTTTCGTTCCTCTTCATCGTGCTTACCATACAAATATACGCAAATATCGTACAGGCAACAAAAACGGTCTCCACAAAAAGAAATACGGGGATTGTACTCATATCCGGACTGCTCGTAGTGATAAGCATAGTGTTATTCATCCTCGGGTTTGTTATTCTATAACTAGAGCTATGGAAACAGAATATTCAGTATATTTAGGGCAAGAGCAAAAAAACGGTTTCACCGGTTTTCTTTCGGAAAACAATTTCTTTTGCATAGTGGAAATATTCGATGGATTTTCTCCTGAACAGGGAGAGCTTCTCATGAGCTCCCTTGCGGAGATAGGAACTGCCGAAATTGAATCACTGAACCAATTCGATTCATCCGTATCAGGGGTCCTGAAACGTCTCAATGTCCCGGTCGATACGTCCGTTGCAGTCGGATACAAGAAGAAAGCATCTCTTTACCTGAAAACGGTAGGCACAGGAGAGATACATGTGCAACGGGGACGGGTATTCGAAAAAATAATCGGAGGGAACAATATCGCAGCGGGCGTCTATCACAAAAATGACATGTATATGTTCACCTCCTCCTTCTTTACGGACTCACTCAAGGGGACTCACCACGTGAAGTCATTCGTGCATAAGAATCCCCATATTAGGGAATATCCAGAACTTGTCAAACAACATGTTGGAATGGATGACGATACTGGAGCAATTGCACTTTTCGTTCGTATCCAGGCGCAACATATGCAGCCTACATTGGGAACAAACTATCCGTTGCGTCTACAGGACTACATAAGAAGATATGCTCATATTTCCAAAAAGAATGCGCTTATCGGGGTTGTTGGTCTCTGTGTACTAATATTGATATGGAGCGTGTTTTCAGGGTTACAGAAACGAGGTGGGCTTTCGCTTAAACCACAAGAATCATTTGATGTAAAAATCGATGCAGCCCAAAAAACGATAGAAAGCGCAGAGGCAAAGACGGATTCGGTTTCGGAAGGGATGAATGAGCTGGATGATGTAAGACAAATAGTTGCAGGGTTGAAAAGATCGGCATCAAACAGCCAAAAGGAGCGCCTAGCGGAAATAGAAAAACGGGTAAGTGAAGCAGAGGCGACTCTTTTGAAACGCGAAACCAAGGATGCAACAGAGCAAAGCGATTTGGCGTCGGAAGAAAAAGATGCCAAAGGCACGAAGCTTGCCCTTTTTGAAAATACGGCATTCATCCTGAATCCAGAGGGGAGCGTTTATATCTATTCCTTGGAAAAGAAATCGCTAACGAAGCGAAAATTATCGAAAAAAGTCACAGCGGATTCCCTTGTTGGAGGATATGAAAAGAACGTATATGTCCTGGATCCAAGTGTTGGGATTATCCGTGTGGACGAAGAGGGTAAGTCAAAGACAGTCATCGCAAAAGAAGAACAATGGAACAACATCTCTTCCATGCAAATCTATAACGGGAATATTTACCTATTGGATGGGGGAAATAACGCACTCTATAAATATCCCGTAACGACCGATGGATATGGCGACAGGACTTCTTACTTCAAGGGGTCATATCTCGATATGGATACGCATTCTACTTTTGCCATAGACATAGCGGTATATGTGGCGAATGCAACGGAGGTTGAAAAATATACTGCGGGTATCCGGGATGATTTCTCATACAAAGCTCCCCAAGATTCCATATCGATAACGAAGATAATCACGCACACCGATCAGACAGAGCTGTACCTATGGAGCAAAAAAGAAGGGTTGCTTTATATCATGAGCAGGGAAGGTGTTTACAAAAAACAGATAGCCTCAAAAGCCTTGAAGTCTGCTTCAGACGTAGAAGTGTATAATGGTGCAGCATACACGCTTGAAGGAAGTAAAATTTACAAAGTAGAGTTATGAAATTGACACCTGCACCCGATGAACTCATACGTGAGGTCCGCAAAGGAAATGAGCGGGCGCTTCACCTTCTTTACAAGGGTTATAGACCATCGCTCTATCAATTCATCAATAGACAAATACGGGATGTCGGCACGACAGAGGAGTTGGTGCAAGATGTCTTCATGGGGGCACTGGATGGAATTCGTGAAAGCGAAAAAATAGAGTCCTTTTCCGCATACATCTTCGCGATTGCCCGTCATAAGATAATTGACCACATACGGAAAAAGAAAATAAAGAAGATACTGCTTTCCGCCATTCCTGAACATTTCTTCAACAGTTGTGCAACATTGCTTTTTAACGATACAACGGAGAAAAAAGAACTGGAGGACAGTGTGGAGAGGATCTTGAAAGACATTCCGCATGAATATGCACTCATCATACGACTCAAGTACATAGAAGGGTTGCCGGTGCAAACAATCGCAAAGAAGCTGGCTCTGAATTTCAAGGCGGTAGAAAGTAAATTATTCCGAGCGAGAAAGTTGTTTGCATCCCTATACACTCATCTGAATTCATGATGAAAAAAAATAAACAGCTGGTACGTCGAATGAATGAACTTCGTATCGTTGAACCGAACGATTTGGGTATTCCGCTACTCACACATATATATCGCAAACTGAACGGATTCTTTAAGACCGCACCGTTCCTTTTCATCGTCCCTCTATCTCTTTTTGGGGCATTAGCATTGGTTTTGGTCTTCGGATATGTGGCCGTCAAATTGGCCTCTCTCCTTCAATATGGATTTTAGTCTTGTAGCTTTTATCCTTACCATAAGACGATTTATTGGCCTACTGTTCACTCCTTATAAGACGATGCGGACCATTTCAGTTGAGGGGAAAAGAAGTGAACTTACGTGGATCTATTTTTTTTCCATACTCTACTTCTTGTTATCGGGAAACGTACGGGCAGAGTTGTGGGGAATAGGTACTATGATCGGACTGATCCTTTTTTCAGTTTCCTTTTTTTCCCTCCTTCCGACAACTAGCATGATCCAGAAGAAATGGGAAACAATCTGCATTACATGGACGTATACGTTATTCCCGACCCTTCTCTGGTTCTATACGACACTCATATTCTATATAGTCCTCCCGCCTCCTCGTAGTGTATCGACGTTAGGGATGATTTTCAGTATTTTCTACATTGCCTTTTCCGTGAGTCTGCTTGCGTGGAAATTGATCTTGGTGTATCTCGGTATCCGCTTCTCGCTTCGGGCACATGTATATCGAGTCCTCTTTTATATCCTCATCTACTTGACGGTATCGATACCTATCTGGATCACCCTCTATAGACTGGGGATGTCCCGCGTCCCTTTTGTATGAATGATTTGGCAACGTGAGAACGACTCAATAAGGTATGAGTCTTACCGACTATAAAACTACCAAAGACAGGAACGATTTTTTGGAAAAAAAACTATCTCTTTCTTTGCCTGCGCTTATGGAAGCGGGACAGGAAGAAGGGGGACATATACACTGCGAAAACAGGGTGGGATCAATAACTATTCCGCTTGGAGTGGCTGGCCCTTTTTTGATCCAAGGAGAAGAAGTGAAGGGCGAATACTATATTCCGCTTGCAACAACCGAAGGTGCACTTGTCGCATCGGTCAACCGAGGAGCAAAGGCATGTTTTGAAAAGGGAATAATAACTTCTGTCCAACGGGTTGGGGTGACGCGCGGACCGGTCCTGAAGACAAATGGCCCAAAAAAAGCACTTCTTGTGGAAAAATGGATCTGGGATAACATGAGCGATCTGGCAAAAAAAGCGCAGGAATCATCTACCCATATTCGGCTCATGGATGTTGTCGTAAAACGGGTAGGTATGTATATTTTCTTGCGTCTTTCGTTTGATACCGATCAGGCAATGGGTATGAATATGGCGACAATCGCAACACATACAATCGTTGAATATATCGCATCGAAGACAAAATCGTCCGTCATTACTGTCGCGGGAAACTTCGATATCGATAAGAAGCCGGCATGGTTGAACAGCATCTATGGAAGAGGTTTTGTCGTACAAGCGGAGTCGATTTTGTCATCCGATACGGTTTCATCAGTGTTGAAGACGACACCAAAAAAAATAGAAGAGGTATGGAGGGCAAAATGTATGATCGGATCGGCACTTGCCGGCTCGGTAGGATTTAATGCGCATCATGCAAACATCATTGCGGCCACATACGCTGCAACGGGCCAGGATTTGGCACATGTCGTTGACGGCAGTCTCGGTATGACGATTGTCGAGGTATTGGAGGACGGTTCACTTTACATCAGCGTAAATCTCCCGAGTGTCTTAGTTGGCACTCTTGGAGGTGGAACACAACTTGCAACACAGAAGGAAGCAAGAAGCATAATGAAAGTCACAACTTCCCAGGCGTTAGCGGAACTTATTGGTGCAGGAGTCCTTGCAGGAGAGTTATCTCTTTTGGCGTCACTGAGTGCCGGGACATTAGCATCATCGCATAAAAAATTAGGAAGATAAACAGACATGAAAACAGGAATACAATCATATGGATTTTATATCCCACAACATCGCATACGGGTAAGCGATATTGCTGGCGCATGGGGAAAAAATACCAAGGAAATAGAAACTTCGCTTGGGGTCATGGAGAAAACTGTTGCGACAGCAGCGGAAGATTCCCTCACTATGGCATACGAATCAAGTAGTATGGCAATGTCGACAATTAAAACACCAATCGGAGCCCTTTTTTTTGGGACAGAATCCCCGGCATATGCGGTGAATCCTTCATCAACGATACTGGGAGAACTTTTGAATATTGGGAATGATTATCTTGCATACGATACGCAATTTGCCTGTAAGGCCGCAACTGGCGCACTCATTTCTGGGTTGGCGCTAGCTGAGAGCGATCAGGTGGAAAGTGCGCTCATCGTCGCATCAGACAAGGCAACAGGAAAACCACATGATGCACTCGAATATACAGCAGCATCAGGGTCCGTCAGCCTGGTCGTTGGAAAGAAAAATCCAATATTGGAAGTTGAAGGGTGGAGTTCATTCTCATCAGATACACCTGACTTTTGGCGCAGGGAAGGAATAAAATATCCCTCCCATGGAGGTAGATTTACCGGAAAACCATCATATTTCAAACACATCTCCGGGTCGGTAGGATCAGTATTGAAAAAAACCGGTCATACACCAGAAGATTTTTCCTATGCGGTTTTCCACATGCCAAACGGTAAATTTCCCACACAAATTGCTTCGCAACTTGGCTTCACTTTCGAACAGATAAAAAATTCCCTTGTCGTTTCGGAGCTTGGAAATTCGTATACGGCATCTGCGCTCATGGGACTTGTGGCCACTCTTGAATATGCAAAACCAGGCGAAAGAATACTCTTTGCCTCATATGGCTCCGGCGCCGGATCTGATGCCCTTGTCTTTCGTGCAACAAGGGAGCTCATTAAGCACCGTCATGAATTCGCAAAGAAAGTAAAGGAAAAAGTATATGTAGATTATTCCACCTATTTAAAATACATGAGGATCATATGAACGCACACATCGTCGGATATCACACAACACGATTTGGAGAATTATGGGAGAAGTCCCTCTTTGATTTGGTAGAAGAAACAATAATCGGATCACTCAAGGATGCGCGATGTGAGATAGAAGAAATCGATGCTATTTTTTTCAGCAACATGTTGGGGGGAGTGCTTGAAAATAATCTGCATGCGGGTGCAAAAATTGCTGACATCTTCGGACTCACTATCCCAATTTTCAGGACCGAGGCAGCTTGTGCTTCAGGGGGAGTTGCACTCCACCTGGCAGAGCAATATGTGAAAAACAACAAAGGAAAGACAGTATTGGTAGTCGGAGCCGAAAAAATGACAGACGTCCAACCTGAGGTGATAACACAGGGACTCATGTCAGCTGCATCAGGTGAAGAGCAGGAGTCTGGTCTCACATTCCCAGGATTATATGCTTTGATGGCTCGCGTATACATGCATCAATTCGGATATGAAAAAAAACATCTGAGTTCAGTTTCCGTCAAGAATCATGCGCATGGGGTCTTAAATCCCACTGCCCATTTCAGGCGCGCAATAACTCTTGAACAGGCCCTCAAAAGCCCATCAGTCGCAGATCCGCTGGGTCTTCTTGACTGTTCACCTGTTTCAGATGGAGCGTCTGCAGTCGTTTTATCATCCAATCCTTCATTCATAAAAAAAAGAAAAAGCGTTTCGATACTTGCGTCCAAAATGGCAACAGACAGCATTTCTCTTTTACAGAGAAAATCACTCATTAAACTGCAAGCAACCGAGATCGCAGCACAACTTGCATACAAACA
>JBAQNT010000008.1:0-50811 GCA_049304055.1 Microgenomates group bacterium | reverse complement strand
TTAAAGCGGTACGCGAGCTGGGTTCAGAACGTCGTGAGACAGTTCGGACTCTATCCAGTGCAAGCGATTAGATTTTTGAGGGGAGTCGACCACAGTACGAGAGGACCTGGTTGAGGAAATCCCTGGTGTACCGGTTGTTCCACAAGAGCATTGCCGGGTAGCTACATTTCCATCCGATAAGCACTGAAAGCATATCAAGTGCGAAGCGAACCCCAAGATAAGAAATCCCTATAGTCCGCCGGTAGATGACCGGTTTGATAGGCCTTCGGTGTAAGTTCAGTAATGAATTTAGCCAAGAGGTACTAATGGACGATGTTTCCCATCTCTTTTGTTTGTTTTCTTTTAAACAATACTTTAAGAGTGTTGGAATCCTACAATAGACACAAAGTAATTTTTGCAAGTATAATCTTCCTATATGATTGTTTTAGCAATTGACCCAGGTGTAGAGCGCTTTGGTTTTGCTGTTCTAGAAAAGACACAAAATACCATTCGTTATATATTTTCAGGGATCATTGTTACCAAAAAGACACTCACACATACGCGAAGGCTGGGCCAGATTTATACTGACCTTTCGCCTATACTTGCCAAATACAGACCAAAACAAATTGTTTTAGAACGCCTTTTTTTCTCAAAGAACGTGACAACTGCGCTTGCCGTTGCGCAAGCACAGGGCATTGTCTATCTTCTTGCCCACCAGAATGATATCTCAGTCACTGAGATTGCACCCAACACCATCAAATCGGTGGTGACAGGGTATGGGGGGGCAGATAAGAAGGCAGTACAGAAGATGATTGAGTTACAACTCGATATCCCAAAAAAGAAGCGGTTTGATGATGAATATGATGCAATAGCGTGCGGATACGCGCATCTTCTGCTTAGTTAGCTCCTATTTTCTGCACTATCTTTGCGGCATGTTTCGCGCCGACTTTCATGGCATGCTCGATATCCTTCTTTTCTAGGTATCCTGAGATGAATCCGGCAGTATAGCCATCCCCTGCACCTGTGGTATCCACGACATGGTCAACCGGCACGGCTTTTACGTGAGTCACGGTATCATTCGTATACCAGTATGAACCATTGACGCCATCTGTCACGACAAGTTCCTTATTCTCAAAATTGGACAGGTGTTTTTTTATGTTGGATTTCCAATCCATCGTATCAAAGGGTAGTTTTAGGAGTTCAGCACACTCATGCGTATTGACGATGAGAATATCCACATGTTGTAGGAGACCATTGATCTGTTCAATCGTTCTTCTACAGTCAGCGATTCCTAAATTGACTATGGTCTTAACACCATTCCGTGCGGCATATGATAATATCTTTTCCCGTTCAGCAAGTGGGACTCTCCACAGGTTGGACATATAGACAATCCGAGCATTCTTGAACGTCTCTATATCTTCCTCAGTGCGGAGGATATGTTCATGTGGTGTTTCGTAGTGTAGTATCGTTCTCTCTCCATTTTTAGCAAGCAAGATGCTTGAAACCTTCATGTAGTTATCTTCATACTGACAGTATTTGTCAGTTATCTTATTGTTCTCCAAATGTTCCAGTATCATCTTCTTAAACTGGTTTTTCCCTATCTTTCCCACAATTGCCGTATTGAAACCGTGGTGTTCGACACCGACGGCAACGTTTGCAGCCCCACCCCCCAATCCAGAATAAAAGTTGTCGACAAGATATTTACCCCCCAAAGCCAGTGTGAATCTCTCACCGTTTTGCGTAAGTGAATCGCCCTGATAATACATATCTATACTGATACTGCCGATTGTTATTAGGTCATACATAGCACAATAATACCGCGTATCTCATGCGCATTCAACACCTAAAATTGGGTATAATGCGGTTGTGATACATATTTATTGTGGAGAAGACGCAAGTGCCGCCCGCAAAGCATATAGCAGCGCACTTGATGCATATAAGGCAGCACAGTATGAAGTGATCTCTCTTACTCCATCAACCTTGGCAGATCTTCCCAAAGGACTTGCTGAAAGTGTTGGCCTTTTTTCAGAAAAAAAGGTCTTTTCAATCGAGAATTTGGAAAAGCATGGACTCAAAAAATCGACGAAGGCAAAAAAGAACGACCTATATGAAGCTCTTTTGGTTTTTGCACAGGACAAACAAGTTGAAATCATTGATTATGAAGAGGGTAAGGCCGCCCGACTCCTTAAACTCAAGGACAGTGCGACAGTACATGAATCTAAATTGAACACATCCATCTTCCAGTTCATAGAGCTGTGGGTTCCCGGCAATAAACAAATATGTATTGATAAACTCCAAGTTCTTATGGAAACGCAGGATGAGCTTTTTATTTTCATCATGCTTGCTCGCCATATACGACAAGTGGTGTTAGCCCATAAAAATTCACTTTCAGACAAACTTCCTCCTTGGCAAAAATATAAGGTCCAAGCTGCGGCAAAAAAATGGACGGAGAGTGCACTTATGGGCTTTTATGAAGGGCTTATTCGTATCGAGATTGGCGTGAAATCAAGCTCAAATCCATACGGAGTTGCGAAGTCACTCGAAATACTTGCATGTCATTATCTTTGATATAATTAAAGCTGTTCCCTTTATATAAATTTTATGTATGAAAACTATGAATAACCAAATTCCTGATCACGTTTTTAGAGGATACGATTTAAGAGGAGTGGTGGGTCCTGACTTGGACGAAGCGCGGGTCGAAAGATTGGGAAAGGCGTATGCCACATGGCTTATTCGGAGAAATGTGAATGACTGTGTTGTCGGATATGATTCCCGTGAATCAAGCCCAGCATTTCGCGATGCGTTGGTCAAAGGACTGACGGAATCAGGGATTACCGTATACGACATCGGTATGACTCTTTCTCAAATTTGTTATTTTGCACAATATTACTTCCGCACACGAGGAATGGTTATGATAACAGCTTCTCATAATCCAAAGGAGTTCAATGGATTCAAATTCGGGACTGGATTTTCAGAAACAATGGTCACGGAGGAAATCATAGAATTTAGAGATTTGACGAAATCAGGTGAGTTTACAACCACCGGGACAAAAGGCGAAGTCATAAAAAAGGACATCTTTCCCGATTACAAGGCAGACATCCTTCGCAGAGTAGGAAAAATAAGGAAATTCAAGGTAGTAGTTGACTCATGTGCCGCCACGACTGGCCTCTTCCTTCCTGAAATTCTTCGAGCTGTCGGTTGTGAGGTCATTGAGCAGAATACGACCCCTGATCCAACATTTCCGGTTGGAGTAGCTGATCCAACTGAAAAGGAAGTACTTGAGCGTTTAGGAAAGCGTGTATTGGCAGAGAAAGCCGATATGGGATTTGCTTACGACACCGATGGAGATCGTGTCGGCGTGGTCGACCAGGATGCGCGTATGCTCTGGAACGATACTCTTGTCTCACTGTTTGCACAGGACATAATCGGTTCACTTCCCAAAGCAAAGATTGTCTATAACGTACTCTGTTCCAAACAAGTTGATGACGTCATACGACAAAGCGGCGGAACGCCCATCATGTGGACGACAGGACATTCCTTCATCAAGGCAAAAGTAAAGGAAGAACATGCACCATTTGGAGGCGAGCTATCGGGACACTTCTTCTTTGTCGACAATTTCTATGGTCATGATGATGGCGCTATAGCCAGCTTACGATTGCTTTCTTACCTAACAAAAGTGAATCTTTCACTCAAGGATGCAGTCAATAAGTTGCCACAATATATATCAAGTCCTGAAATAAAGGTCGGATGTCCTGACGCCACCAAGTTCCAAACGGTTTCAAAGGAAATAGGGGATAAAGTCAAGGCACAGTATCCTAATGCTGTATTCACTGAAATCGACGGTATCAGGATGGATCTTCCAGGCAATATGTTTGTCATCCGTGCAAGCCAGAACGGTCCCTATCTTACTGCAAAATTCGAAGCAAAAACACAGGATAAGTATGATGAATTAAAACAGTTCGTCGCGCGCACTCTGAAGGAAGTGTCAGATGTTGACATGACAAAAGGGGTTAACACAGATGCCCTTAACTAATATGGATTTAAGCCAGCTCTCATCTCAAATTCAGCCTCATATCATTGAGGCAAGTGAGATGATTGCTGCAGCTTGGAACGACCATCAGTTTACGGAGACAAAAAAGGATGAGCGTGATATCGTCACCACAACCGATATAGCGGTTGAGGATTTCCTGAGGGACAGATTGTCCAAGGTGTTTCCAGAAGCTGGGTTTATAGTCGAGGAGGGAGTAAGCAAAAAGCAGGCTGAGTACAACTTCACAATCGATCCCATTGATGGAACGAAATACTTTGCAAAAGGTGTTCCTTTGTTTTTCTGTCAAGTGGCACTTCTTAAGGGGGATGAGCCAGTTCTCAGCTTTGTTTCGCAACCCATCACAAAACAGCTATTTTCAGCAATTAAAGGAAGCGGTACTTATCTGAATGGAATCGTTATCCCACGACCTCAGCCAGTCGACTTAAGTCGCGCCATCGTCGAGTTTGACTCTGGATCATTTGTTGGAGAAGGCAATGTTTGGAAGTTTCGATTCTTGGAAAAGGTGTGTGGTTCACTCTATAGGCCTCGTTTTACGGGCGGGCACTTAAGCGTGTATCTTGCTACGGGAGCAGTTGATGCGGGCATAAATATTGACATCAAAACACCTTTCTCCACCAAAAATATCGTCGATTTAGCCCCTCACAAGCTTATCGTGACTGAAATTGGCTATAAGGAAGCCTTCCTGCAATTTGAGGATAAAAGGATACTTATATGGGGCAGTGAGACCCTCATTTCCCAGATTCAGGACAAATTGGCTAAATGACCTCCTATTTGATATAATATAGGCTCTATGGAAGAGCCTCCTATCAAGCCCGAACCGCTAACGCTTTCCCAGTATACCCAAGCACTCTTGGGCAGCCTTAAACAGATAAAAACCCTCGCAAAGCCGGACGAACTCTCCAAGATTGCCGTATCTCAAACAGTGTCTTTTTTTGCACTCGTCTATGAAAAAATACGCAATGCAGTCGAGTATAGAGAGGATCATCTCATCAGGCGTGCTGCAATAGAGCGCATCCTTAACAGACGTCTCATGCTCAATCCAGAGGGGAAAAACGAAGCTGAACAAGTACTTCGTGAGCTTCTTTGGGCTCGCTACTTCGCCAACGGTTCGCTTGGGGGAAGGGAGCTTATGGATATCCAGCTCATCATCGATAGATATCTCTCATTGAAAAGGAAGATAACGAAAGGGCGTCCCATGGATACCCAGCAATTCCTCAGCGAGTTTATCATGGATTTGATGACATGCGAAATTGAAGAGAAACTATCGCCCGAAACGGCGCACCGCTTCTCCAACTACATGTTCTTCATCTACCAGGTCCTGCGCAAGAAGATTAAGATAGAGGGTCTTTCAGAAGACCAAAAGGATGCCTACTTCTTGGCGGCGCTTGAGAGATCCTTCAGGAAAAGTGATCAGCCATATCAACGATACCATCTATTTATCACTTTCTACAAACCAATCCATACCTATTCAGAAAAGGAATTGGATGTCTATGCGACAAAAGCGCCCGCCATTTTCAAGAAAATTGATGAGACAATCGAGAACAAATATGTCGAAAGCCTTACCCGTTTCACACGTAAGCAGCTTCCGCCATTCCTCATTCTGTTCAGCATCCTCAAGGAAAAAGCAGCGGATGCAGAAGCAATACTTTCTGACAAAAACACTCTCTGGAAACATGTGGATGAGATCTGCCGAGAGAAATACCAACAATTGAACAAACGGGTGAGAACGTTGGCAATCCGCAGTTTCATCTATGTCTTCCTTACGAAAATGGTATTTGCCCTCATTCTTGAAGTTCCTGTTTCACAGTGGCTTTACAATGAGGTAAATATGCGTTCCATTGCCATCAATACGCTATTTCCTCCGTTCCTGATGCTCCTCATCGTTTCGGTATTCAAGATTCCAGGAGAGGAAAATACAAAAAACATCTTCCATCGCATAATCGACATTATTGATGCAAACGTCACATTTGAAACAAATATATCTTATATGCCCAAAAAAGTCGCGGAACGCAAACCGCTTCTTATTTTTGGATTCACCGTGTTTTATTCCCTTACATTTATTGTTACGTTGACACTTATGTATGAGGGGCTGCTTCTCCTGGAGTTCAATATGATCAGTATCGCCGTATTTATCTTCTTCGTCAGCTTGGTAACCTTCTTCTCATACCGTGTAAAACAGATAGTGAATGAGTATCGCCTTGCGGAGAAGGACAGCATTCTCACTCCGATTGTTGACTTCTTCTTCATGCCAGTCCTATCGCTTGGTAAATTTTTCAGTGGAGGATTGGCTCGCCTTAACTTCATGATCTTTATCCTGGACTTCCTCATAGAAGCGCCATTCAAACTCATCTTCGAGGTGGTCGAAGAATGGATTACCTTCGTCAGAAAGAGAAAAGAAGAAATAATATAGGCTCTATTTTCCTTCATTAGTGCTTGCATTTTACGTGTTAGTCTGGTAATATAAACCCTATAGTTATTATACATATGTAATATGTATGTCAAAACAAGTATTATCACGACGTGACTTTCTAAAATTAGGTGGCCATTCACTTGAATTGGCTGCAGGTGCCTTCTTTCCACCCCTAGGGGTTCTTGGGGCGGCATTATTGGCAAAAAAGTATCCCACGCATGCAGCCGCATTTTTGGCAGGAGCAGCAGCAGGAGGGGTAAGCGCATGTTCTCCTAATGCAATCGAAACTCCAGAGCAAAAGCAAGATAGGGAGAAACGTGAGGCAGGCATTCTTCTTGACAGAATGAGCTTGGAGCGCATACTAAGGGATCAAGTGGAAACTCGCCTGCCACAAAACACCGATAATTTACCAGCGGTAAGTGAAGCTATAGGCACAAATCTTGGCATCGAAGCTATGTTGGTCGCAAATGCCGCGCGAGGTACTGCCAATGCCGCAGCAGCAGTAAAAGAGGCACGAGTAGACCAAGGTCTTGCAGATGTTATTACGCAGGTTTTTACTGATATCGGATCAACAGGAAAAGTTGAACTCATGAATACGGGAACTCTCTATTATTCTGAAGGAAATTTGGCCGACTTTGTCGTACACGTCGATCATGAGATTGCTGGAGGCAAGGGATATTGGTATAAATTTAGTCGAGCGCCAAAAAATTTGAACGACATCGCAAACTTTGACACGACCGTGCGCACATGGGAAGAAAACGCAAAGCTGTGGGGTTACTATGATGACGTAACCGCTGCCACAATTCCCCAGACACTGAGAAAGGTTGTATTTTCTCAAAGTGATGGGACTTCCCGCGCATACTTTGTATACAGAACACCTAATATAGATGCACCTATTCTTGGACAGATGCTGACAAGCGGCGAGCTGAGCGCCGCAGAAGGTAAGAAGCTGTATCTTGAATGGTATACAAAAACAATTCGCTATCTGAAAGCAGGTAAACTTACGACGTTGCATCAAGATCCAGGAGCTCAAAACCTCATGATAAATAAAGAGGGAAGAGCCTTCCCATTTGATTACGAAGGGTATGATCTTGCATTCACGAATAACGAAGCTGCAGCCATGAAACAGACAGATGAGGTACTTAATTATTTGGATGATTTTCGCGGACATCCGGGCCTTAAAACATATGGTATACAGATTGAACCACAAGAACTCTATGCGATTCTTGAAGCAGAATTTCCAGGCATAACAGCACGAAAATTCAACAAAATCAATGTGCCAATCAACGCACAGGGCTCGAATCCAGCTAGACGTGTAGTTTTATACTATGCCGATGACGAACTAGCGGGTATTTCAAATGCACAAGGTATACTTCGTGACGCATATGCTGCACAGATTGCAGCAGCAAATGAAATACCTGAAGCAGCCTCGGTTACCCTACAGACAACAGCAGGTGAACAGCGAACCATTAACATTCTTTCTAGAGTTGCCAAGTTGCCAATCGCAGATGCTCCTCTCGTTCGCAAGGCTACATCATGGTTATTGGCGATACGCAACATGGGCCTAAAAATCCTCCCTGCACTCGAAGTAGTTGCTAAATTGAGTGATGTAGTGGGTGCAATTATGATTGCAAAGGAAGTATATGATTTAGCGACGACGCCAGGCGTAAACGTTGAATATAATCCGCTACAGAACAAATGGAATCTCCACCTTTTTGATCTTGGATATGCATACGATCTCCAGGATAGTTTGGATGCAGACAAAATCATGCTACAGTCTGACTTAGTTGACTATCAAGCATACGGTCAACTGAATTCACTATTCAGCTTAGATCAAAATGAACAAGATCCGAATAAAATAAAAGTGCCACCTGAATTTCAAACTCAAGGCGCCGGAATTGAAGGAAGTGGCATGATGCAGTATTACCCACTAATGCTTGGTCTTCGTATGATCGAGATCGCCAATCGCATCCCAATTTCCGACAGTGGAATTAGGGGGATGGGTGTTGACCAAGGAAGCTACGATCACACAATGGCCTATGGTGGTCAGCGAATCTATATTCATGACTTCGTCACAAACATCCTGCAGCGGTCAGGAATACCTCGTAAAACAAATCTAATTCACACTGATCCACTCACTCCAGTATATGGTGAATTAGTTTCAAGGCGATTTGTCGATGGCGACTCGGTCGTTGTTGATTTTTTTCAAAATACCGACCTGGGACCAGTGGAGAATTGTCGATTCGTGTTTAGTAATGATATGAAAAAATTATTGAATGTGGATTCGCTTGATGGCACTGGAGCCTTTAACTTGCCCATAGCTCAATTCAGTATTCAAAATATATTCTATAATCGTTTTGGTATGGATCTTTCAACTCCTGAGGCTCGTCAAGCCGTTGTGGACTATTTCAATACAAATGGATCATTACCCCTTCAATTACAACAATAAATCAATCTAGTATACTGTCAGCTATGTGGAAAGACAAAAATACCATAGGTCTTGCACCGGTTGATGGAGTATCGGACGCCGCATTTCGCCAGGTAACTGATGAATATGGCAAACCTGATTTCATGTATACGGAATTCATTCCTACTGAGGGATTATATCGTGGTCGTGAAGTCCTTCTTGCAGGCCTGAAGCGACACAAATCCAAGACGCCCATTTATGCCCAGTTCTTCGGACCACATCCAAAGTTTTATATGTATGCTTTCTTTGTTGCAGCAGAGCTTGGGTTTACCGGAATTGATGTCAACATGGGATGTCCCGACACCAACATAGTAAAAAAAGGCGGAGGAGCAGCTCTTCTTCTTGATTTGCCGCGGGCAAAAGAAATTATTGCCACGCTCATCAGTGCCCGCACTGATTGGGCAAATGGAAAACGGCTTGCCGATACCGATCTTCCTGAAAACATGAAAGCTGCTGTGGATGCGCTACGCATCAATCCAACAGTCGATATCAATACAAGGTTGTCCATTTCCGTAAAGACACGGATAGGGTATCACGAAAGCCAGGTTAAAGAGGTTATTCCCACCCTCATTGATGCGGGAGTCGAGCGAATAGCTCTCCATGGTAGGACGTTTGATGCGCGCTATAGTGGGCAGGCCAACTGGGAAGAAATCGCACGTGCCAAAGAACTGACGAAAGGAAGCAATGTTACGCTATTTGGTAGTGGAGATGTACAAGGGAGGAAGATGGGTGAAGAGATGATACGAACATATGGGGTTGATGGAGTATTGATTGCACGTGCAGCATTTGGCAATCCGTGGGTATTTACCGATGAAGTTGTGTCATTCGAAAAACGAAAAGAGGTTATGTTATATCATGCCCGTCTTTTCCTACAGTATAGACCGGACTTTGACTTGCGGCCAATGAGGAAGCATCTTTCATGGTATTGTAAGGGTATGGAAGGATCAGCAAAACTGCGCGATCAGTTAATGAAAGTCGTTACGCTTTCTGATTTGACTGCACTGCTCCAATAACGTTCTCACGAACGCTCTTCTTCAGAGCTTCGATAGAATCGACGTCATGGATTGATACTCCAATGACGGGAAGTCCGAGCTTTTTCGATAATGCATTAATTCTCTTCTTTCTATCAGCTGGTGCGAGAAGATCAATCTTGGTAAGCAATACCAGTTCCTTTTTCTGAATAAGGATAGGGCTTGAATTGGTGAGTTCGGTTCGTATGGTGGCATACACTTTCTCAGGCGATTCATTTTCGGAACTGATGCAGTGATAAAGTACCTTCACCTTCTCGATATGCTTGAGGAATCTGCTTCCCAGTCCCTTTCCCTTTGAGGCCCCTTCGATAAGACCGGGGATATCGGCCAGGATGAACTCCTCGAATGCTCCTAAGTTAGGTTCCAAAGTAGTGAACGGATACGGTGCAGTGGCAACACGTGCATTCGTCACTTCATTCAGTAAGCTGCTTTTTCCGGCATTAGGAAGTCCTATGAAGCCAGCATCAGCGATGAGTTTCAAGATTATCTTGAAATGGAAGCTTTCACCAGGAAGTCCTGGATCTGCATATTTCGGCGTCTGGTTCGTTGAGGTCTTGAATCGATCGTTACCTCGTCCACCTTTTCCACCTCTGCACAACACATAGTCCTTGTCATATTCATTTATCTCAAACGATATCTTCAAGGCGGTGTTCACAATCTCCGTGTGAAGAGGGACATTGATGATCGCATCATTCCCCATGTTGCCAGTCTTATTGAAGTTGCCGCCCATTTCTCCGTCATCTGCCACGAAGGCTTTCTTTTGGGCAATTGCATTCAGGTTTTTTGTTTCACGGGTTGCTCGTACTATGACGCAGCCCCCATTGCCTCCATCCCCTCCGCAAGGACCTTTTTTCATAGGAAAAAAAGCCACACGACCAGCTCCACCTTTACCTGCTTTAGCATTAATGTAAACTTCGTCGATCAACATAGGTTTATGATTGTTTGAATAATTCCTTTTGGAAGCTTCGCTTGGAGGGTGAGTCCTATAGGACAAATACCCTTGTTCCCACCTCTGCCCAATTATACAGGATAGAAGCCTCATTAAGGGGCATGTTTACACATCCGTGGCTACCGACTGCTCCATAGTCCTGTGTACCATATACACTTCTCCATGGCGCGTCGTGTAGCCCATAGCCCAGATAGAACGGCATCCAATAATTGACGACATCATCGTAGTAAATCCCAGGAAATGGGGACGTCATCCTGTGCTGAACCTCTTTGAGGTAAATGGCAAATTCTCCAAGCACGGTTTCAAAGCCATTTTTTCCCGTCGTTATGGGAACGGCTGTCGCAAAGAGCGTCGCCCCATTCTCATACGCATACAATCGCTGCAGAGCCAGATTCACGACGATTATTTTGCCCTCTTGGCGAGGGGCAGGTGGCACTACCGTAAGTCGTTCTTCCTCGCGTTTCTTTAACAGTAATGTATATTGCTCTTCCTGGATAAGTTGCTGTTTTGCTCTTTGTGCATTCTGGTATGCGGTAAAGACCCGTTCCCGACTTAAGGTTTCAATGAAATCAGCGCCATTTTCCGTATATCCTGGTCCCATGAGCTTATCCGCTGCGGATATGCAGGTAGCTGCAATATCCTGATTTTTAGAACTGTCCTTTTCGACAAAAAAAATCATGAGTTCTTCGCACTTTTCTTTATATTGGGAAAGCTCCGCCATAAGTGATTGTTTCCTGATTTTTTCTATTTCACGCGTAATATCTTTGTCTGCATCGGAAAGATCGACGAGCGCCTTCTCAAGGTCAAATAGGTCGCTGTTGTTCTCGAAAATTGTTCCCGCAACGATCTCAAATGCATCAAAATAGGATTGCTTTTTGCTTTGTGGAATAAGCGTTGTATTTTTTACCCTGTCCCTCAAGTAGGTGAGACGTATCTGGACCTCATTTTTCTCCTTCGCTACCTCGGTTGCATATCCTTGCTGTGTCAGACGGAGTATCGCGTCATTCCTTCTGTGGAATGCGGACTTTCCGAACAAGAACATCAGCGAATTGGATTTTTTTAGGTCATCGATGAGCTTTGCGTGCATTTTTTTGAATGTGTCAGGCTCGTAACCCCATTTGGCATAAGAGGTTATCTTTACTTCATCTTTCTGGAGCAAGGCGAGTGTTGTCCTCTTCTCATTGAAGGAAGCGTAGGAATAGATGGCGAGGAGAATGATAAAAAAAATCCCTACGATAGTAGTGATTTTCATAGGTGATTTAGCGAACGACAAGATGATGGTCACTTTTTTTCCATCCTGGTTTTGAAGTGCATTTGACCCATGTTTCGTTACCTGTGGCTTCATGTGATTGTCCAGGGCTTATCTTATATGTTTGCCCAACGTTCAGAACATACTGCTTACCATCAACGACAAGTGAAAGGACCCCCTTTAATACTTCATACGTTTCATTTGTCACGCTATGGTAGTGTGCATCCGTCTTGTCGATAACAGAAATGACCTCGCTGTGGGAGGTGTGTTCGCTTGTTGGACTGACTTCGCATAGAATCTCAGTGCAGTTTTGTCTGTTGTTCAGAAGGATCTTTTTTCCTGGATATTTTTTTTTCAGTTCTTCGATGACGCCGGGTATATTCATATGTGCATTATAATGGATATATGAGAACCGCGCAAACTTGCACACTTTATCTTGTTCGCCATGGCCAGACGGATTGGAATGTTACTAGGACGATACAGGGACAGCTTGACATCCCTTTAAACAAGAAGGGGGAAGAACAGGCGCAAGAGCTCAGACAGGAACTCGAAAGCATCCACTTTGATGCCATCTTCAGCTCCGATTTACTTCGGGCGAAACGGACTGCAGAACTGCTTAATCTGGAGCGACAGCTTATCATAGAGACTACAGGTGCACTCCGCGAACGTTCATTTGGGAATTACCAAGGCAAGCAGATGGATGAGGCCCATGAAAAACTGTATCACCTCCTTGAAAATTATAAGAATCATCCGCATCTTATCGAATCAGGCGTTGAGACAAATGAAGAAATGGTCGGGAGAGCCCTTACTTTTATTCGTGAGATAAGCGTTGCCTATCCTGGTCAAACGGTCCTTCTTGTGTCCCACGGTGGACTCATGCGTACACTTCTTCTTCATTTGGGATACTGTACCACAAAGCAATTTCCCCCTTTCGGATCGATAAAGAATCTCGCCTATATTAAGCTACTGTCTGACGGTTCAGATATTGAGGTTGAGGAGACCTCCGGCATCACTGTTCTTCCAGTATAATAAGTGATGGCAATTTGGCATTACTACGCAATTTTGACGGTCCTAGCGGGTTCAGTTTCCTCAATAGTGCTTCGCACTCTTATGAAAAAGGAGGAAAGTGACCCTATACTCTTTACTATTGTCTTTCAATTTACCCTAACGATCGTCGTGCTCATATATGCTCTTGTGATGGGATTTGAATTCCCTCCGCCCTCATTTCTTTGGCCGCGACTTCTCCTCAGCGCGCTGCTGTATGCTGTCGGTTCACTGTGTAATTTCTATTCGTCCAGACATTTACCGGCAGGGGAAAACTCCATTCTAACGGCAAGCGGGATCCTTATCACTGTTGGCTTGGGTGTTACCGTGCTGGGTAATTCATTTAGCATATTTAAGGCAATTGGCGTTGTCCTTATATTGATATCTGTCCTAATTCTCTATGGAGGAGGGCGCATGAAGATAAACAAAGGAGTGCTCTATGCACTTGGTGTCGCGGTCTTTTATTCACTTGCCGTCATAAACGATGTAATCATCATACGATCATACAATCCTATCTCATTCGTGCCGGTCATGAGCTTCCTTCCTGGATTGGTATTGATACTTTTATTCCCAAGAAAGGCAATAAAGATAAAAAAATTGATGAATAGGAAATCCCTGTCTCACGTTATTGTCTATTCGATATTCTATGGCATCTCTGCTATAGCTTACTATCAAGCGCTCTATGCAGGGGCATCCATCTCACAGCTATCACCCATAAGCCGCGCATCAATCATCACAACCGTCATCTTGGGCGCATTATTTTTGGGTGAAAGAGACCACCTTAACCGCAAGATCCTGAGTGCGGTTCTTGTAAGCGTTGGTGTGTTTCTTCTTGCTTGAGTTTACGTCAATTACACCGTATGAATACCCATAGGGAAAAGCAAATAGAGATAATACAGGTTATTGAGGAGCAAGTGAGGGCAGATTCGTTGCAAGCGACTACGGTGATCCCAGTTGCTGATTTTGAAAATGACGATAGGATCTGTCTGACGAGCGTCCATTTTCCAGCGGAATCATTTACTGATACTGTACTTCAAACAATTACAGAACCATTGAGGAAATTGTTTCCCGGGACATACTGCTATCCAAAGGAATCCCTTCATTTCACCATAAAAAATATACGAGTAATTGCGAATCCACCGAGTTTCACTGAAGAGGATGTTCAAAAAGCCATACATATTTTTGAACAAGTAGTCCCACAACATACATCATTCAGGATATGCCCCTATAAACTTCTCGTATTCAAGAATAATCTCGCGCTTATCTGTACGACTGACGAGGAGCTAGATAGATTGATACTTGAGTTGGATACAAAATTGAGCCTATCGGGTATCCCTGACAACAAGAGATATGCTAACTCCCGATATTTCTTCTGCAATATGACGCTTATGCGGTTTGCTCTGCCTCCACCGGAATCGTTTCTTGAGAAGGTTAAAGAGTTATCCGATAATTTGCCCGTTTCTGAATACACTATTGATTCTGTCAATCTTCTGACGGGGAACGCTGCAATGAAAAAACTGCAAGTACAAGGTGAATGGAAACTTAGAGGCTGACAAGAAGTATGCCGATTACAGTGAGGAAGAGTGCAAGCAATTTTGTCCCGATGACCGACCTTCCGAACTCTTCATGAATCAGTTTTGGGAATAACACGGATGCAATAAGCGACAGTATGAGGACAAAAATAGGTTGGGTTCCAGAAAGCGCCGTCACTAAAGAAATGGGGCCGCTACTGAGAGACGTCATAAACGTGATAATGCCTAGGTATCCAAAAATACCCCTGATGCCAAATTGGATTATGAGTTTGGTATTTGCAAACGCACCAAGTATCTCCCTTCGGACTGCGGCATTCTTCAATAAGAAAATGTAAAGGGGAATGCTCGAATAAAACGCTATACAGTTGACTGTAAGAGACGGCATATCCATCATCGCAAATTTGGATATTGAATTGCCAACAGATGAAAAGAGGGCGGAAAGCAACGCGAAGAGATATGCGGTTCTCACTTCTTTCTTATGGCTTTCTCCACCGAGTGAAGAAAGAACAGCCCCGATGACTATCACCGCTATCCCAGCCCATTTCAATAGTGTCAATGATTCATTGAAAAAGAAAATGCCAATAAGGGAACTATATATGGGTTGCGAAAAAAATATCGCAGATACCCGAGTTGCCTCACCATGTTGCATCGCTTTCCAAAAGAATATCCACATGAAGAACCAAAAGAATCCGGCAAGTGCGCTAAGCAGTGCACTTTTTCCCATGACAAAAGTGCCCCATTGGAAATATGTTGTTATAAGGATAAAGACAAAATATACGCAGTTCAGGATGACGGCGAATGAATACACATTCTTGATTTTTTTTGTGTTAAGAAATTTATCCAAAAGCACAGAAAAACCGAAGAACAAATTTGCAAGAAGTGCCAGTAGAATCCAAGACATAATTCAGCAATTATATAACAAATAGTGTATACTATCATTCTAATAACATATAGATAATAGTAAATATGAAAACCTGCTGCCCATCACCGGATTTGATGAAGTTCTTCAAAGCCGCAAGCGACTCACATAGACAGAAAATATTAGCTCTCCTAAGAGAACATAAGGTGATGAATGCAACAGAGATTGGAAAGCACATCAAACTGTCACAACCGACCATATCACACCACCTCGCACTTCTTGCCCAAGCGGCGATTATAGTCGTAGAAAAGAAAGGGAAGGAAGCCTATTATTCCCTCAACCCGAAGACTATTTCTTCATGCTGCCTTGGTTTCATGAACGATCTCCTTAAAAAATGAGCCGGTTTGAGTGACTTCTATACATTGACACATTGAAATACTTCGATATATAATGAAGATATGAAAGGAGGTGAAACATATGCATTTTGCAAAATTTTTGAAAGGCTTGGACACTTCAGTTCAAAATAAAGGGGACGAACTTATCATTTCCGTAAAGGGAGATAAGGAAAAGCTTGCACAACTAGAACGAAAGTTGGGGGCACTGAAGGAACTGTGTTGTGGCGGTGGATGCTGTTCTGATGACGCTGACAAAGAATGTTGCTGATTTGAACGAGAGCGTAATTCCATGCTAGCTGGAATTACCACAATCAATGGATATAGTGCTTGATTACGTTTTATAAATGGATTGGACCTATTATGTTTATTTATGGATACACACATTATTGAAGCACTTAAATGGCGCTACGCGACAAAACAATTTGACACGGAAAAAAAAGTTAATGATTCAGATATCAACACCCTTCTTGAGGTGATGAGACTTGCTCCTTCATCCCAAGGGCTACTTCCTTGGAAAGCATTTCTTGTTGCTGATGAAAAAATAAGGGGACAGCTCAAAGCTGCTGCCTGGAACCAAGCACAACTGACAGATGCGTCCCACCTTATCGTCTTTACCGCAAGAAAGGATATCGATGAGCACTATATCGATTCCTATCTGAAGGAAGTCGTAAAACAACGGAATCAAAAATGGGAAGATATACAAGGTTACAGAAATATGTTACTTGGATCAATTGCTGGCAAAACACCAGAGAAACTGTTCGAATGGAATGCTAGACAAGCATATATTTCCTTAGGATTCCTTCTTGAAGCAGCGGCACTTATGAAAATTGACGCATGTCCGATGGAGGGATTTGATACTGCACAGTTTGACGCTATCCTCAAGCTGAACGAGACTGAATATAGAACAGTCGTCATTGCGGCGGTTGGGTATCGATCAACTGCGGATAAATACGCGCTCGCACAGAAAGTACGATTTGCCAAAGATGAGGTAATCAAGAAGATATAACGTTTTTGATCAAATCAAGTTTTTCAGTTCGGCTCATTTTCTTAATCGCGGCTTCCCTCAGGGAGGCCGCACTTCTATTTAGGAGTGTCTCCGAATACACAAGGACAACTGGTTTTTTTCCACGCAGTGACTTTGCTCCTCTAGTTGTATCCGTATTATGCTCTTTTATCCTTCTGACAAGATCGGTTGTGATACCGGTATAAAGGGAAGAGTCTGCACATTTGACGATGTAGAGATACCAGTTCATATAATGAGTGTGAGATCGGTGGGACTCGGACCCACAACCACCTCCTTAAGAGGGAGATGCTCTACCAATTGAGCTACGATCCCGAACAGTATGCTATCTATTTTACAGTGAAGCTGCCTATATATCAACCAGTTAACGTGACTTTGATATACTGTAACCATATGGAACAGAGAAGGAATTTAGTAAGAAAAATGACCTTCGGTATGTTGTTACTTATCTCTTTTACAGTATTTGCTCTCATATATAAACTAGGGACGAATAAGCACACACTTAACTCCAGGGCGTCAGCCACCCAGATAGAACAAACTGCTACTAAGCGTGCGCTTGTCGGTGTGCGTCATTTTCCCGGATATACATCGGACAATCACACCATAAGAAATGCTCAAGAACAATTGTTAGCAAGCGGGGCGTTTTTAGAACCACCACAATCGTGGAAGGATAGATTTCCCTATTTCACTGTTGTCAGGTCAGAAAATACGGTGGATATACATGAGGATGACCAACGGATAATCGACCAGGAAATTCAACTTATTGCAGCTTCAGGAATTGATTATATCGCTCTTGAAGTAGATTGGATAGAGAAGGAGACAATTTATAACTATGCGCTGAATCTGTACAACAGCAGTCAATTTAAGAACCTACTCAAATTTAGTTTGATAGTGACAGCGGAAACCTTGGAAAATGAATCATGGAGAGATAACTACTTGAAAAGAATCCAAGATGCACTGAGTGACTCTCAATATGTTAAAACGCCGTCTGGAAAACCCATTTTATATATGTGGAGGTTTGACAACCTGAGTGACAGTATGGGAAAAGTAAAAGCGATCGAACGCATGAATGAATTTAAGGAAGCGCTTAAAAATGGGATAAATCAAGAGCCATATATAGTCATGATGGACTTGGGTTCGCGCCAGGCATATTCTTCAGCTTTGGAGTATGGTGCAAATGCGCGCACTTCCTATTTGGGTTTATATGCGTCTTGCGGAAAAGGGGGAGCATATACATCCCTTATGGCTGATAATAGAAATCAATGGGATTCCTACGTTAGCTCTGATATCGATTACATTCCGCTTGTGACAGTCGGAATGGATCCACGACCAAAAAGCTTTGATAAGAATTTGTTTGAATTTGGACAGGACCCTGCATGGTGTCAACAAGGTACACCACAACAGATTGCCAACAATGTAAAGCAGGCGCTTGAATGGGTCAAACATAATCCACAGGTGACTGGCGAATCAAATACCATTCTTCTTGCTGCATGGATGGATATAACTGAAAGCGGGTGGCTCGTTCCCACGATGGAGGAGGGAAATGCACGATTAAATGCACTAAGTAGAATACTTGGCGGAAGGATTATGGACACTCCAATCTCACCATACAAAAACTTTCCACCACCAAAACACCCTCAAGGGGAAATAACTAAATTATCGCTCAATGACAATAGTATTTTAAAGGCAAACGAGCCATTTGTTGTCTCAGGTACCGCCCCCATGTCAACACGGATGAAGGTGAGACTCCAAGGAGAAAGAAAAACCATAGATACTTATTTTTTAAATGGAAAAGGTACGACTGCTAGCAGATCTTTTTCTATTGAACTTCCTGCAGTGCCGCCCGGAGGTCCTTACATACTTACTATAACGGGAGCTGATTACGATGTTAAATATATGAAAGTCTATAATATCAACTTCCTTGATATTAAATAAGAAGTGGTGGCATGTGGGTGTCCTCAGAGGGAATCGAACCCCCATCAATGGTTCCGAAGACCACTACTCTATCCGTTGAGCTATGAGGACTCAAAACCCCCCAATACCAAGAAACAGTATATTATACTATACAAATGAACGTCATCTTATACTTTTTTATCCTTATTGTTGAACTTATCATCCTCATAGGGGTTTCTATCTACGGTGCTGGTTTACTGTTTTCGGCTTTCAAGGGAGCTCCTTATGTCCCCACAGCAAGAAAGGAAATAGAAGAAGTGCTGAAAAAAGCAAACTTGAAAAAAGGGAAAAGATTCGTTGAGTTCGGTAGTGGCGATGGACGTATCGTGCGCCAAGCAGTTAAAAAGTATGACGTTGTGGGAGTAGGTGTTGAGATAAATCCCTTGCTAGTCTGGTGGTCACGCTTTCTTGCAGGACGGGATGGGACGGCTCATAACGTTTCTTTCTTGAAGACAAATGTGTTTGCTTATCCTTTGACCGATGTCGATTACCTCTATGTATTTCTTATGCCGGAATTGCTAGTAAAGCTCATGCCAAAGTTCGAAAAGGAGATGAAAAAAGGATCTCTTATCATCTCTCATGGATTTAAGCTTGTCGGATTTGAAAAGAAGCTCATCGCCACTCGTCCTAGCAGCGCGTTCTCTACGTATTATTATCAGGTATAATCTGTAACATGCATCTTGTGAAATTGGCAAAAAAGAGCCTACAGTTATTTTTTCTGTATTGGGTCATCCTCATTGTCTCCTTCGGTATTGGCATAAAGCTATCGGCAATGAACAAGCAGTTAGTTTACTACCGCCATGTTATGGACGATTTGGAACAGATATCGTTAATTGGAGCAGAACAGGAAAAGACCACTCCAGAACTGTTGGCGGAATTCAAGACAGATGATATCCGTGTGGCAAACCTCAAATACTTCTTCAGAAAATACAATTCCGTCCTCTATGATAAATCAGAATTTATCGTGAAAATGGCTGACACCTATAAATTGGACTACCGATTGATACCAGCAATCGCCATGCAGGAATCAAATGTCTGTAAGTTCATTCCGGAAAACTCTCATAACTGCTGGGGATGGGGGATATATGGAGGAAAGGTTACCCGTTTTTCCTCTTATGAAGAGGCTATCGAGACGATAAGCAGGGGATTGAAATTATATTATGTAGACAAAGGACTTACCACTCCTGAGGCCATCATGAGAAAGTACACACCACCATCGGATGGATCATGGGCATTTGGAGTAAACACCTTCCTCAAGATGATAGAGTAAAGAGTTATTGGACGCTGCGTGAGTTTGAAAGCTCCTGAGACATGGAATAGGCAGTCCCTTGTTTTTTGCTGCGGGATGCGAAAAGTGATCCTCTTTTTTTCTTTTTGCTCATGAGCGCACTCATCCATGTTTTTGATTCTCCCACCTTCATGCGGATGCTTTGCAATATACGAAGGACAATCTCAAGGAACTTTACATGGTAGATACCCGGCTTTTCCGAAAGTGTATCCATCGTGAACTTTTCTATATCCCGTACGTCGTTCATGAGTGAGGCATCAGCTTTTTTGATGTATTGAACTTCCTGTCTGATCTGTTCAAGAAGATGTTTGATTTCCTGGCGTACCGTCACGTTTTCATGATGGCTTTGATAGTTGAAAAGATTGGCTTCCTTTTTCAGGACTTTCTTTTCCTTCTGGAGCTCTTCAATCTGCTTTTTTTGCTGTTCCTCAACGCTTTCAGGGGATGATTGGTTGATCCCAAGCAGTTGGTCAAGCATCCCGCTTCCCATCGTCTGCAGTGAATCTATCGTGCTTTTTCCCATAGAAGCAGAGATTTCCCGTAGGGTTTCAACCGGATTCACCATGTGAGAAGAGGTCTTTTTTGCTGCCATACCTCCTAATTATATTATAGGCCTATAATAAAGTCAAGCGCCTTTTGCTTCCTCAGGACCGAAGCATAGAAATAGGCATTAGCCTCAGCACTTTTTCTGTCCTTTTCTTCCTTGATGTTGGAAAAAAGTGCATTCAGGTCTTCCTGCTTTACTTCAAGCTTTTCCTCATCAGCAATTGTCTGAAGGATGAATTCAAGCTTATACATGTCTGTAATCTCTCTCGTAAGGCGTTCCTTGACCGTATCCATCGTAAGATTGCGGGTCTGGAGGTATTTGTCCATGGTAAGGCCGATCTTTTGGACATCATCAACCATCTGTGAAAGACGTCTGTTCATTTCTTCTTCAACCAAAAGAGGAGGAAGTTCACATTCACATTCCTTCAAGACAGCCTCAAGGCTGACGTTTAATGCCTTCTCCTTCTTCTGATCCACATTTTTCTCAGGTGCCTGTGGCTCCTTGCCTGGAACCCAGATATCATCAGTCTTTAATGTCTTTTTTGCTTCCTGGACCTGCTTTTTATAGTCTTTTAGCTTCACTTCTGGTTTTTCAGCTATCGTCACTTTCAATTCCCATGCTTCATTTTCCTTGGCTTTTGCCAGTTCAATTTTAGGGGAGAGTATCGGTTTCAGGTTCTCCTTTTTTACGATATCCTCATAGATTTTCGGCATGAGGTCGTGGATCAGGTGAGAGTAGACGGAATCTTTTGCGATGTTCTTCTCAGCAAGTTCACGTGGTACTTTCCCTTTACGGAAACCTCCCATTTCAAACTCTGCATGAAGATGGTCGAATGCAACTTTGTATGCGGCTTGTATTTCTGCCCATTCTAGCTTTACGATTACTTCTACTGTGGATTTTGGTTGTTTTTTTATTGTATGTGTAGGCATGGTTACAATTGTACCGTATCTTGCATGAAAAACAACTGTTTCTGCTCTTCCTTCTCAAATTCTGCAACAAAATGTTTTACCTTGCCCGACCACGTATTTCCTTCACAATATATAGCGCCGATTTCATTTATGGACGTTGCGCCCTTGTCGATATAGTTCGTGCGTAAACCTTTTCCGACCGTCATAATAGCCTCATGGTAGTCAACAAAAGGCAATAATCCTCGGCCCCATCCAAATGGATTATGGGTGCTTGGAATGAGGAACTTCCCGAATGTGGATTCTACGCCGGTGATTGAGGGTAAAAGATAACAATCAAGATCATATGTCGTACATGCTTCCAGGAATGAATCGGCCTCGCCAAGAAGGGGAGAATCATACTTTTTAAGAACCTCAACGATTGCCTTTTTTTTAAGGGCCATCTTCTGTACACTGATACCTGTGGTTGCTGTTTGTTCAAGAAATGCGACCGCGGCAGAGGAGCCGGCTATAGCCTGGGCTCTTGCGGGAGCTGCGGCGATCAAGCCTATGAAGAGGACTAAAACGATAGAAAATATTGTTTTACCCATAAAAAAAATCTTAAAGCTCTTCTAGCTGGTAGAAAAACCTTAAGATCTAAGGAAAGTATATCACTGATATGTATATTTGTCAAGGGGTATATTGGACTGTGACAGTGTATATCAATCATATTGTACAATAGAGTTGTATGAAAAAGACATTTCAAAGCTTCGTGTTTGGCTGCAGGGTCAATGAAGCGGAACGAATACAATTGGACAGGGAGCTTATTCAGGCAGGGTTTTCTGTCGATTTAGCCACGCCTAGCTTCATTATCATCAATACGTGTGCAATTACCGGCAAAGCTGAGCGTGAGGCTAAACAACTTATCTATCAGCTCAGAAAGAGGCATCCTGAGGCTAAAATCGTCATCACAGGCTGCAGTGCAACCCTGTGGCAAAAATATAGTACTGAAACCGCCAAACTCGCTGATATAGTCGTTCCTAATACCCAGAAATCAAGTCTAATCAGCCTCCTGGCCACCTCCGGGGTGGCCATGGCCCAGACGGGGCGTCAAGACACAGCCGTCGTGCCTGACAAATTTCGCCGGTCAAATAGGCTTCTGGTCAAGATACAAGACGGATGCCATCGATTCTGCTCCTACTGCATCGTTCCCTACCTGAGAGGGACTCCACAATCAACGAAAATCAAGGATGTCGTCGCTTATATCAACTCATTTGAGACACTCCCTTCTGAGGTTGTCCTGAGCGCAATTAATACCGAGGCGTTTGGTAAGGATACCGGGGAGAACCTGATTAGCCTTATCAAGGCTGTCCTTGCTCAAACAAAGGTCCCACGGATAGCGTTTGGTTCAATCCACCCTTGGAGCCTCACTGATGAGTTTATTGAGTACTACAAATCTGATCTATCATCAAACCCTCGATTCGTGCAGTTCTTTCACGTTCCTATCCAATCAGGATCCCAGTCAGTCCTGAAACTCATGAGAAGGGAATATGACATTGCAGATATCATTTCTCGTCTTCATGTCATCCAAACCATCCGACCAGATGCCCTTTTGGCAACAGATGTCATCGTTGGATATCTGGGGGAAACAGATGAACTATTTGAGGAAACAGTCAAAACGCTGAAGAATAGTCCCATTTCCCGATTTCATGTGTTCAGGTTCTCAAACCGAGCTCATACTGCGGCATACTATTTGAAAAAGCAACTGGTCGAACCTGATGCAAGCATAAAAAAAGCAAGGTCTGAAGTCCTTTTAGATTTATCGGCAAGGAAGATGCTGGATTTCACCAAGAGCCTTGTCAAAACGGAATCACAGGCGTTGGCTATTGCGCCTGTCTCCGATGGGACAAAGATATTGCTTCATAATCATATCGAGGCAGTGATAGCCAAAAATGTCTTGCCAGGCAATCTCGTCCATGTTACAATAGTAGGAGCCCAGAAAAAAGGAGTTGTCTGTAAGGAATCATAGCTCAATTGGCTAGAGCGCTTCCCTGTCACGGAAGAGGTTGAGGGTTCGAGCCCCTTTGGTTCCGCATTTTGGAAAAGTAGGATCGGAAAGGATTTTGGACTCGTAGCTCAGTTGGCTAGAGCGTTTCATTGACATTGAAAAGGTCACAGGTTCAAGTCCTGTCGGGTCCACACCAGTACATCAGTATGAAAAAAATAGTCAGACTTACAACCACAACTACATTCTCCTGACAAGGAGGGTAGCTTGTTTGGCTTAGAAGCACCCTCCGAAAGGAGGGATTTTTTTAAGCCAGCAATTAACATTTTTTTCGTATACTATACACATATGGACAACAATAAGAACGACCTGGAAAATCTCAGACACTCATGTGCACATCTGCTTGCGGCTGCTGTCATGAAATTATGGCCTCATGCAAAAAGGACAATAGGTCCCTCAATAGAAAACGGATTTTACTTTGATTTTGATTTCGGAGACGTAAAAATTTCAGATGAGGATCTTCCCAAAATAGAAAAGGAAATGCACAAAATGGTACATGCCTGGAAGGGGTTTGAAAGATTTGAACTATCCCCTGATGACGCAAAAAAAGAATATCCAGGCAATGAATTTAAGGAAGAATTGATCAATGAGTTTTCCCAAAAAGGGGAGACGTTGACGTTCTATAAATCAGGAGAATACTGGGATCTCTGTCGTGGTGGACACTGTGAACATCCAGATAAGGAATTACAACATTTCAAACTGCTCTCAGTTGCCGGTGCTTATTGGAGGGGGAATGAGAAAAATAAGATGTTGACTCGTATTTACGGAACTTGTTTTGCGACAAAGGAAGAGCTTGATAAGCATCTGTGGGAATTGGAAGAAGCCAAAAAGCGAGATCATAGAAAATTAGGTAAGGAACTTGAGTTATTTTTCATCGACGAGATCGTCGGCAAGGGTCTTGTCATGTGGTTACCCAAAGGAACGATAATCCGCAATCTTATCGAGGATCTCGCAAAGAAAATGGAGGATGAGGCCGGCTATGTCCGAGTCGCAACGCCCCACATCGCAAAAGAGGAACTTTTCTTGACATCAGGTCATTTGCCTTATTATAAGGACAGTATGTATCCTCCCATGGTCATGGACGATGGCACTTACTATCTGAAGGCAATGAACTGTCCCCATCACCATAGGATATTCCTCCATGGGATTCGCAGCTACAGGGAACTTCCTCTTCGATTAGCCGAATATGGTACATGTTATCGCAACGAGCTTTCCGGAACACTTTCGGGACTCCTTCGTGTTCGCGCAATGGCGATGAACGATGCTCATATGTACTGCCGACGTGACCAGATAAAAAGCGAGTTCGCAGGAGTGCTTAAATTGACAATTGCTTATTTTGAACTCTTTGGACTGAAGGATTATTGGTTCAGATTATCAAAATGGGATCCAAAACACACGGATAAGTATATTAATGAACCTGAGAACTGGGAGTATTCAGAACAGGTCCTTCGGGAAGTATTGGTTGAGATGAAACTGCCCTTCAAGGAAGCGGAAAATGAAGCTGCATTCTATGGACCGAAAGTTGACGTCCAATTCCGTTCAGTGATAGGAAAAGAGGAAACGATGTCCACAATCCAACTAGACTTTGCGGCAAAGAAAAGATTTAACTTAACTTATATCGACGAGAAGGGTGAACAGAATAATGACGTATTCGTCATCCACCGTGCACCTCTTTCCGTTCATGAGCGCTTTCTTGCATTCCTCCTTGAACATTACGCAGGAAAATTCCCTCTCTGGCTTGCTCCAGTACAAGTGGAGATTTTGCCAGTGTCCGATGCACAGTTACCACAAGCACAAGAAGCTGTAGCCCTTTTGAAAAAAGAAGGAATCCGTGCGCAGGTGAATGCACAACAACTGACGTTGGGCAAAAAAATCCGCCAAGCTACATTGCAAAAAGTACCGTATATGGGTATAATGGGACAGAAGGAAGTTGAAGCGTCCTCACCATCTCTTTCAATTCGAACAAGAGAAGGTGTTGACCTCGGGATGCAAACAGTGGCATCATTTATCAATACACTAAAACAAACCATTGAGAACCACTCATAGTAGATTTCAGAAAACAACCCCAAAGAAGTTTCACATAACGAATTGGAGGATTGAAGCGGCAGAACTACGAGTGCTCTCAAGTAAAGGTGAACAGATAGGTGTCATGAGTAAAGCCGATGCACTGGCAAAAGCTCAAGCTGAAGGACTGGACTTGGTGCTCATTGCCGAACGCGCCACTCCTCCTGTCGCAAAGATAATCGATTTCAAGAAATTCCTCTACCAAGAAGAAAAGAAGCAGAAAGAGGCACGAAAAGGAATCAAAAAGGGTGTTGTGAAGGACATAAAACTTTCACTTTTCATCGGACCTGCCGATTTGGAGCGTATGATACTCAAAGGTATCGAGTTCCTCAAGGAAGGGAACCAAGTTCGTTTGAACTTAGGTTTACGCGGTCGAGAGATGGGAAAGACGAAAATGGCCTATGACCTCATCAACAGCTGTATCGCAAAAATGGGTGAGGTAAATGTGGCAAAAGAGCCCAAGCTTGAAGGTCGTGTCATCCGAGCGGTCATCGCCAAGAAGAAATGATGGGCGAAGACACAAATTAATCTATTCACAATCGTCGTTGTGTGTGTTATAATATTTCCTTAAGTAACTATGAAAGTCAAAACAAAAACACGAAAATCTGCTGCAAAGCGATTTAAGGTAACCAAAAACGGCAAAGTTCTTCACAGATCACAGAACCTTCGTCACTTAAGAAGTGGTAAAGGAAAAAGAAATCTGCGCCGATTGAAAACGATTAAGGAATTAGGTGGTAAATTTGCATCAAAAGTTAAAAAAATGCTTGGTTTAAAATAATCTTATGGTAAGAGTCAAAGGTGGCGTTCACACACGCAGAAAACACAAAAAAGTATTGGAAATGGCGAACGGATTCTGGATGACTCGCCACAAGCAATTCAAAAAAGCAAAAGAAGCGGTCTTACATGCTGGTGAATATGCCTTCATGGGTCGCAAACTCAAGAAAAGAAACATCAAGTCATTATGGATTGTACGACTCAACGCAGCAATGCACCAAATGGGCAAGTCATATAAGGATCTTGCTTTCGCATTGAAATCAAAGAATGTCGGAATGGATAGAAAAATCCTGTCACAGATTGCAATCGACTATCCTAAGACATTTGAACAGATTGTCAAAAAAATCTCCTAAGAGAATCTTTTCATTTACATCTGTTACATTTCACTTCACAACGGTCGTCTAATGGTATACAATACTTGAATAGTCAATATGAATATTGAAGCACTAAAAAAAACTGCCGTCGAAGAATTGAACGGTTCAACTTCTTCATCACAAATAGTAAATTTTGAATTGGAATATCTTGGACGCAATGGCAAAATAAATGACCTCCTCAAGAACATAAAGAACCTTTCGCTGGACGAGAAAAAGACGGCGGGCAAAGACATAAACGAATTCAAGACCTTCTTGATTGCACAAATAGCACAAAGGAAGAGTGAACTGTATGACAAAGAAGAACAACAGATTAAAGTTGATGTGACCCTTCCTCCTCAGTTGAATGATGAGGGGAGCCTACATCCGATAACGCTTGCGGTCAACGAAATAACGGCCATCTTCAACAAGATCGGCTTCATCCGTATGTCTTATCCTGAGGTTGACTTTGAGCATTATGCGTTCGAAGTGCTCAATATGCCAAAGACCCATGCAGCCCGAGATGACTTCGAAACAACATTCTTAAGCGGCGAACCGGATGGCGAGAAAGGGAAAATCGTCCTGACTCCACACACATCCAATGGACAAGTGAGGGAAATGGAACGTCTCCACAGTGCGCCTCCTATCCGCATGATCAATATCGGCAAATGCTATCGCCCAAACTGGGACGCGACGCATACACCCATGTTCCATCAGTTCGAAGGGTTGTGTGTCGATAAGGATATCACCATTGCCAATCTGAAAGGTACCCTCGATTACTTCGTCAAGTCGTATTTTGGAGAACAGACAGAGGTGCGATTGCGTCCACATCACTTTCAGTTCACAGAGCCATCATTTGAAGTCGATATAACCTGCACTGTCTGCAAAGGGAGCGCGCTCATCAATGGTAAGAAATGCAAGATATGCAAGTCCGGATGGCTTGAGCTTGGAGGAACCGGAATGGTCCATCCAAACGTACTGCGCGCAGGTGGTATTGACCCTGAAACCTACAGCGGTTGGGCTTTCGGATTTGGAATCGAGAGAGTGAACATGATGAAATACGGAATCGATGATATCCGCAATTATTATACCGGGGATATCCGTTTCCTCCATTTATTTTAATCACATGAATATCAAAATCACCCATAGCTGGCTTCTTGATTATCTCGATACCGACGCTACTCCGCAGGAAGTCCAAAAATATCTTTCCCTCTGTGGCCCTTCAGTGGAACGCATCGAAGAGAAGGAAGGCGAGATCGTTTATGACATCGAAATAACCTCAAATCGCATCGATACTGCCTCAGTTCTCGGAATCGCACGCGAAGCAGCAGCAATCATCCCCCAGTTCAAAAAGAGAGCAATCCTCAAGAAACAAGATGACATTACGGTTCCAACCCCTTCGAAATCAGTTCCCCTTGATATACAGGATCCAGACGGCGTATGCCGCCGAGTGCTTGGCATCGTCATGGAAGTATCATCTATCACACAGTCGCCTGAATATATTTCGAAACGTTTACTAGCAACCGATACCCGCTCCCTTAATAATGTCGTTGACGTGACCAACTATGTGATGACAGAAATCGGACACCCCACACACGTATTCGATTATGACAGAATTGCGTCCCACACACTCGTGCTCCGTCATGCAAAAAAAGGCGAGGAGATAGTCACGCTTGACGAAAAAACATATCAACTTGATGAGACAGATATCATCATTGATGACGGGACTGGGCGAGTTATTGATTTGCCAGGCATCATGGGAACTGCAAACAGCGTCGTGACAAATGATACAAAACGCATACTGTTCTTCATTGAATCAAACGACCCTGTAAGCATTCGCCGGACATCCATGAGGTATGGAATACGGACAATGGCATCAACCATCAACGAAAAGAATCCTGACCCCAATTTGGCATACACCGCGTTCCTGCGTGGTATAGAGCTCTTTACCCAAGTTGCAGGTGCAAAGCCCATTTCAAACATAGTCGACATCTATCCTCATAAGACAACACCAATTAACATCAAGACGACAAAATCATTCATCGACAAAAAAGCAGGCGTCAGTATCCCAATGCAAACGGTTAAGTCTATCCTGGAAAATCTTGGCTTCACTGTAGAGACTGACGGATCTGACTCACTTCTGATAACTGTCCCCACAAGCAGAGTAGCGGATGTTTCCATTCCTGAAGATATCGTTGAAGAAGTGACGAGAGTATACGGCTATTTTGCCATCCCCACCGTTCTTCAAACACCGGCATATGTTGCTCAACCAAAAGATACAGAGCTTCTCTTCCAATATCAACACCTCGTAAAATTGTATCTTAAGCATCTTGGCTATACCGAAGTCATGAACTATTCCGCAGTATCCTTGGCACTTCTTAAGCAATTTGAAATCGATACGGTGGAACATCTATTCATCACGAACAGCATATCGGAAGATATTAAATATTTACGCCAATCCCTTATCCCATCATTGGTGAAGAATGTTAAGCAAAACGAAGGGTTTGCAAAAGAGATGAAACTCTTTGAGCTGGCAAAAACCTATATTCCCACAAAGTCGCTTCCCGTAGAAGAGAATAAACTGACCATCGCAACAACCGTATCTCTTGATGAATTGAAGAAAATAATTATCGGACTGCTTGATGAGTTGAATATCTCTTATGAATTAGGAGAAGGAAATAAGAACCAGTTCCTCCTGATGACCGTTGCGGGGGTAATTATTCATGACAAGACCGTTATCGGTTCTTTTGGACAGGTAAGGCCTGCACTGTGCAGGAATGGGGAATTGGAAAGAGCGGTATTTGTCGCCGAACTTTCTTTCAAGGATCTCATGCATGCTGCACGCATCATGCCGGATTACAAGTCGTTCAGCCAATTTTCACATATCTCAAACGACATAACAATCAAAAAAAGCAAAACGTTTACCGAGATGAAAAGAGGTGCGTTTGCGGCATCAAAAAAACTCATCTCATTTGACCTTTTGGGAACATACAAGGATACGATAACGCTGCGCCTAGGGTTCACTGATCACACACGAAACCTCGCTGAAGAAGAGGTAAAGACAGAGGTTGAACTCATCAAAAAAGCACTCTCATAAGTACGCGTTTATTTTGCATATTTTTTTATGACCTTTTTTATGGCCCAGTGGGAGCAATGGTGAGAGTGGGCACGGGAGTATTTGTTGGTGCACTTGTCGGCTCAGTATAATCCCATGGCTTGTTCACTCCGAATTTGATCATGCTTTCTCCGGACTTGTCCTTTTCGTTAGTCGATCGAACCTTAAGCTCATACACTCCATCATTGTTGACTGATATCGTCTCCTCAAAATCCCGTTTATCCTCGTTGTAATTCTTTATCTCATTATTGTTGAGATAGATCTTTACGTTTTTAAGTGAGCTCATCGAAACCGTCTTTATGCGCACCGTAAATGTCTTGTCGGTAATGGTGGCGTGATCCGAGATATTCTTTATTGATACGACAACGTCTTCCGAACGGTTGTCTGACACGTCGGTTGGGCACTTCCATTTATCGTCCCCTTGTTCTCGTCTCCATGTATCTATTGCCTCCTGCCATCTGTTCTTACCGTCAAGTGACACTGGATCGGCCTCATATACCACATAACATTCTTTTTCATCATAGTTACCTGTCTTTATCTCAATATCATTGGCGAGCTTCCCGTTGGACTTGGATATCTTGACCTTCTTGTAGAAAGACGACACATCCTTCGGTTCGGTTCCTTCGATGAAGTACTCACTTCTCGTATGCGATCCATCTTTCGGCAACCCACCAAAAAGTGGGTCAATCTGTACCGCCTTTACTTTGTCTGGCTTATCCATTATTCCATCCTTATATTTTTTCAGGAGCTCAACCATCAGGTTATACCAAATGGGGGATGCACCTGTCGAACCTGAAGTCACACGAGGATCCATGACCGAGTTATCATTATTCCCAACCCAGACGCCGACCGTTATGTTCTTTGTGTACCCGACCGCCCAGTTATCCCGCTTGTCGTTCGTCGTTCCTGTCTTGACCGCAACGGTCTTGCCCGGAACATTCAAATATGAACGCAACCCGAATGCATCAGAACGTGCATTATTATCTGACAGGATGTGCGATATGATGAATGAGATCTCAGGAGAAAAAACCCTTGTTTCATTGCTTGGGCGGGAACGGAAGATGAGCTTGTTGTTGCTGTCCTTGATTTCAAGAATTGAAACTGGTTCCTTGCGTATTCCTCCTCGTGCAAATACCGCAAATGCATTCGATATATCAAGAAGGCTTACCTCACCACCTCCAAGAGTAATGGAAAGCCCGAATCTGTTGAGATTTTCTTGAGTGGGCGCCAGTGTGTGTAATCCCATGAGATCAGAGCGGGAAAGGAAGTCAGGAATGCCGATCATCGAGACCAACTTAACGGCAGGGATATTGAGTGAATTCGCAAGTGCAAAACGTAGTTGGACTGGCCCTTTAAACTTACCATCATAATTCACTGGGACATAATCTTCCTGGTCTTTGACAGGGAAGGTTGTCTTGACGTCCATAAGTGTCGTTGCTGCCGTATATCCCTTTTCCAGCGCGAGTGCATAGGTTATCGGTTTCATCGCACTTCCGGGTTGTCGCCTACTTACTGCAACGTTGTATTTCCCATACTCATTGTCGTTATAGTCGTATGACCCCACCATCGCCAACACTTCATCAGTCTGGGAGTCCAATACCACAACCGCTCCATTTCCTACATCGTATTTCTTTATTCCGAGAATCTCTGCCTTCACAATTTTTTCAGCCTTCTGTTGCACGTCCAATGACAAGGTTGTCTTTATCTTCAATCCTTGATCCAAGATCTTCGCTCCGTATTCTTTCTCGATAAGTTCCTTCACATAAAAAACAAAGTGGGGAGCATTGATGGACATGCGCGATTGAGAGAAGGTCAGTTTGCTCATCTGAGCAAGCGCCTTTGTTTCTTCGGCTGCAGTTATATATTTATCTTCTCGCATGCGTCTTAAGACCACCTTGGTACGTGCTTTCCATGCATCCTTCACGCCGATGAATGGGGAATAGACGCTGGGACTTTGCGGGAGACCTGCGATAAACGCCGATTCAAGAAGCGAAAGCTGGGCAGGAGTCTTGCCGAAATAGCCTTTTGCTGCCGAACCGACACCATAAAAACTTCCCCCGTATGGGGATTCATTCAAATACATTTCCAATATCTGGTCTTTCGTATATTTCCCTTCGACTGAAATTGCCAAAATTATTTCTTTCAACTTGCGGGTTGCTGTTTGTTTGGAATCCAGCAGGACATTCTTTATCAACTGTTGTGTGATGGTTGATCCTCCTCCGCTAATTTTTCTGTTGAAGACAAGAAGAAAAAATGACCTGAGAATACCGACACTTGAAAATCCACCATGTTTGTAAAAATCCTTATCCTCAACAGCTATCGTGGCCTTCTTTAAGGTATCGGCAATATCCTTGTACGCTATTGGAAGCCTGTTCTTGTCCTTATACATCTGAAAGAGAACCTTACCGTCCCTATCATAAAAGATAGTGGCGCTTTGTTCTGTCTGGGATAATTTGCCAGGGGATGGGAGGTCTCGTGAAAACCATGTAAAGAGAATAAGGGTCAGAAGGAATAAGAATGCAATCAGCCCTGCCAGACCTACAAATGCATATTTCTGAATGAATTCCTTGTTTATTGACTTGAGTGAAAATGAGGTTCTTCTGCGGCGAGATATCATATGGTCCATTATAACAAAAAATGGTATACTCTCGTCATGGCAAAAAAATTCAAACTAAAAAAAGAAATCATCTGGAAAGTAATCATCTTTATTTCGTCGCTGCTCCTCATTTTGACATCTCTTGCTCCCTTCTTTTTGAGATAATAGGGACATGTTGGACACAGCAGTATCAGAACTCCCTCACACAAGCGGACTGACAAAAAAAAGAATGAAACTTTTGGGACTTGCCACCTATGGGGATTTGCTCAAATATGCCCCCAACAGATATGAAGATTATTCACGTATCGTACCGTTGGCTAAAATAGCCGTATTCCTTGACCAAAAAATAACCGTAACAGGTACTGTTCTTTCCATCATCCCTGTGCGTACCCGCTCCCGTCTGTCGCTGCAAAAAGTCGTCGTTTCTGACATAAGCGGCAAGATTACCATTTCGTTTTTCAATCAGCCCTATCTTCTCACGCAAATAAAAAAGGACAAACGATATGCATTCTCCGGTACCGTGAAGCAATTTGGGTCAACCTATACCATCCAACCGGAAACATTTGAAGAGATAAGCGAACACTATACCATGGGCGTACAGACCGGTCGTATCCTTCCCGTTTATTCTGAGGCAAAAGGATTATCAAGCAGGCTCCTGCGAGAAAAAATCGCCGGTATTCTCTCGCTTGTTGATACTGCAGAAGAGACGCTCCCAAGTGAAGTCGTTGAAGGAAATGGCCTCCTGCCACTTTCTGAAACACTCCTTGCACTTCATCGCCCGCTTACCCTTGATAAACTTCATGAGGCGCGCTACAGACTTGGCTTTGAAGAGTTGTTTTTGCTTCAGCTCTCAACTGCACTCATAAAGAAAGAGTGGCAAAAAAGCACGGTGAAAAACAGACTCAAGATGACGCCATCCATCAAGAAGAAGATTGACTCTTTTATCCATTCCCTCCCGTTTACGCTCACGACAGATCAGGAAAACGCATATATGGCAATCCTTCATGATATCGGTGAGACAATTCCCATGAACCGCTTCTTGCAGGGAGATGTAGGGTCAGGAAAGACAATCGTCGCGCTCATTGCGGCATACGCAACAAGTCTTGCAGGGAAAAAAACGCTCTATATGGCGCCAACCGAGCTACTTGCACTTCAACATGCTGAGACATTCAAAAAATTCCTCTCTCCTCTTGGCATAACTATAGTCATCCAAACAGGATCAAAAAAGGAGATGAAAAAATTACCTCATGGAGATATTATCATTGGCACACACGCACTCCTTAACAGTTCTTTTGTAGAGTCTGTCGGATTAGTCGTAATCGATGAACAACACCGGTTTGGCGTCAAGCAGCGGGCTATATTGAAGTCAAAAGGGGAAACGCCACATCTACTCACCATGACGGCTACCCCCATTCCCCGAACCGTTGCGCTCACCGCCTTTGGAGAGCTGGATATGAGTGTCATACAGACACTTCCTACGGGAAGAAAGCCAATCAAAACATATGTAGTGACTCCTCAAAAAAGACAGGATGGGTATGAGTGGATTAAAAAGCAGATGAAGACGACCGGTGTCCAAGTGTTTGTCATCTGTCCACTTGTTGATGAGTCGACAAGTGAAACGATGACAAGCATCAAGGCCGCTACACAAGAATATGAATCCCTTAAGAAAGAATTTGCGGGTTTTTCAGTCGGACTTTTGCATGGGAAAATGAAACCAAACGAAAAGGAGGCGGTCTTGAACGATTTCAGAGATAAGAAAATACATTTATTGGTGTCTACCTCAGTAGTTGAGGTCGGTATTGACATTCCAAACGCCGGAATAATGATAATTGAAGGGGCAGAACGATTTGGCCTTTCCCAGTTGCATCAACTGCGAGGCCGGATTGGCCGAGGGACCGACCAGGCGCACTGTCTCTTATTTGCCTCGCCCGGTGCAGTGCCGGCACGTCTACATCATTTTGCTTCAACAACCAAAGGTATGGAGCTGGCGGAATATGACCTTAAGGAGCGTGGGCCGGGAAATATCTTTGGAATAGAACAGCATGGATTCATGGAAATAAAGTTCGCTTCACTTACCGATTCAGCTCTTATAGAAAAAACACAACGCGCTGTGGCGCTTTTCTTGTCCATTCATTCCATCGACGACTTCCCATACCTGAGAAGCAAAATTGAACGATTCCAGATAGATAAAATAGCAAAAGACTAGTCATGGGCCATTTTCTCTGATATAATATCCTGATATGACACCTCTACCAAAACGCAAACACTCAACACGCAGAGTCGGAAAACGCAATGCGTCAAAAGACGTCAAGCTTTCCTCCCTTATCGTGTGTAAGAACTGCGGAAAAACAAAGCTTCCACACAGAATCTGCAAATATTGTAATAAATAAACACCTATGGACATCCGGCATAAAAATCGGATAGAGGTCGTTGAAAATTTATTTGCGTATTCTTTCAAACAGCCTGCATTCGTTCCTCCTCATAAGAGCGAACTCTTTGATACGATTGTCCCTCAGTTGGACAAGATCGATGAAATAATCAAGAAGCATGCTCCTAAATTTCCCATTGACCGTCTTTCGAAGGCTGACTTAGCGGTGCTGCGCCTTGCCATTTATGAGCTTGTCATCCACCCCGTCGAACCATCAAAAGTAGTCATAAATGAAGCGGTTGAGCTGGCAAAAGAACTTGGCGGAGACAAAGCATATACATTCATTAATGGCGTATTAGGAAAAATAATCTCTCAATGAAACAGATCGTGGATGGCATCAAAAGCGTGTTGGGAGTCGAGTTTAAGAATCCTTCACTTCTTCAGAATGCCTTCATACATCGCTCATACCTGAACGAGCACAAGGATAGTTCATTCCCTTCAAACGAAAAATTGGAGTTTCTTGGTGACAGCGTCTTGTCTCTAGCTACCTCCATCTATCTTTTCAAGAACTTCCCGGAGTTGGATGAAGGGACCTACACAGATATCAAAGCAGCAGTCGTCAGGACCGAAAGCCTGGCTGAGGCGGCCGAGCGGCTTCGTTTTGGTGACTTCGTACAGCTTTCCAAAGGGGAAGAACAAAACGGTGGACGGACGAACAAGAACATCCTTGCCGATTGTTTCGAGTCTTTCATTGCATCCCTTTTCCTTGACCAAGGCTTTGATACTGCCTATGGATTCGTCTTAAATCACCTATTCAGCAACAAATTGGATCATGTGGTCAAAAATAAGCTCTATCTTTCTCCAAAAAGCCGCCTGCAAGAACTCATCCAAGCGACTCACAAATCCTTGCCTATCTATTCAATACAAAGTGAAGAAGGTCCCGAGCACAAAAAGGAGTTTGTCATCTCGGTTTCCTACAAGAATAAGGAATTGGGAATAGGAAAGGGCAACTCGAAAAAAGAAGCAGAAGAGCTGGCCGCAAAAAATGCATTGGAATTTTTGGATAAAAATAGTTATAATATCTGATTACTTGTTCAGTTACACATAGAAAAATAGTATGGCAGCCACAATCAGACTCATGAAGTTCGGAAAAAGAGGATATCCAACATATAGAATCGTCGTATTGGATAAAAGAAAGAAAAGAGACGGATCTTACCTTGCAAAAGTCGGAACCTACAATCCTCACACCGAGCCTGCTAGCCTCATGATCGATGACGCCAAGCTTCAAGAATGGCTTAAGAAGGGTGCTGAGCTTTCCGAAGGAATGAGAAAGATCCTCAAGAACAGAAAGAGCAAATAAGAATCCTTTTCGCCATTATCTTCTTCCTATATCGTTTAATACACCCTTGTGGTTATTCACTGTTAGAAAATGGGTCTTTCTTTGGTTTGTACTCTGTATCAACCGATTGATATCCGGCTGAGCTAAATTGAAATTGAATCTTATTTTTTATCTCCTCAAGTCGTGCGATTTCCTGCTTGGTAAGCTGTGGTACACGGACTGTTTCATTGAATGAAAATCGTTTGCTGTAGAAGTTGAGTGTAATCTTCGTGTCTCCCGCATTCTTTTCTCCTCGGTATACGATCTTGTCAGTCGTGACAAGGCGACCTCCCACGAACTGATATTCCTGGAGGAATTTCAAGAAAGCATCTGTATCTCCCTTTCCGTTGGCCGTAAGGATAAGTTTTTCCTTAGTCGTTGCGCCAATATCGATTGCATAGTCGGTTATTCTGAATCCCGAAGCGTTACTGATCGCTTCAAGCGCATAGATTATTGAAAAAAAGTCTTCGGTTTCCGGAATAAGACTTGCAAGTAGTTTGTTGTAGTCCTTTATTTGGTCCTGAGTAAGGGACTTGTTGTACTTGAGGGTATTATAACGATCTCCAAGCATCGTTATCTCTCCCTGAAGGAGCTCTACTTCCTTTTTTTGCCTGTTGAACTGAGCATAAAAAACCAGGACGATGAGGGATAAGATACATATGACGACAATCGATAGAAAGAGTGTCCATTGATCAAAAAAAATCCGTCTAATCTTATAAAATGATATTGGTTTCATATTTTTATAGCTCCTTGAATGTGCCTTTTAACTCCAACTCGAATCGGTTTCCACTCACTGTCTGTTTATTTATGCTGAACGTCTGCAATGACAGTGAACTGAAATTCTTCAAGAATACCTCACTCTCTATATACTTAAGAAAGAGGTCCATCTCGTCATAGTTCGTGAATCTGACGATAAATCGGGTGTTTCTGTCTTTGTCGATATCGATCGTATCCAGAATAGGTTTTGATTCAGCTTCATCCAATGACTGCTTCAGTACTGTGTAGTAGGGGAGAAAATTGGCGTCATTCTTGAGGAATGTATTCATCTGTGTCTGCTTACTTTTGAAATAACGAACATTCACTTCTGCCTCCTTTTCATCAAGTAGATACTTAAGATAGGTTTCCTTTTTCTGGAGGAGCGATTGTTGTGCTGTGTCAAGATTAACCACCTGGATTATCAAAAAAATGAAAACGAGAAATAAAAATATTCCTAGGATATTGAGCGTTTTTTTCGCTTGAGGAGCGTGAACGCTAATAAAGTCCTGCTGTGGCTTTCGGCGAAATAGGTTAATTCTAGTTTTCATACCATATTATCGAATGTTGGCGCTAATCACTCCAACAAACGATGACATCTTTGTCGAAAATGACTGCGATATTGGATTGTTGACGAGTACGTCTCTCATCAAAAGTGACTCTACAGGGAGCGAAAGCAATTCACTGAGTTTCTTATCAAATGAATGGATGCGATTATCGAAATTGGTTGTTATGACTTTTTTGATGGGAAGATTGTATTTATCTTTTGCGATGAATACAAATTTCTGCATTTCATTGATCAAATCTCGCAGAAGAGGACCGGCAAAACTCGCCAGATCGTATGTCCCATTTTTTTCAAATCCAACCGACTCAAGCAACTCGCTTGCCTTATTGTCCTGCAGCTCAAGATTGAATTTCAGTTCCTTCACGAACAGGTCATACCCTGTTTTGACTATGCGCAGTTCAAGAAGTACCCCACCAGGCATACTTAATAGGTAGATGCTGGTCGTGCTGAAGTCAAAGTTCACCACCATATATAATGAGGGCTGCGCTTCAGAATAGGTTGAAAGGTCAGAAAAATACCGAACTATGGCACTCAGTTGACTTTCAAGTGCATCAGGAACAAATCCTGCGATTTCAATGGTTTTTTCTATGCGCTCCACGAGCTTTTTAGGGGACGCAACAACAAGAATTGTATTTCTTTTCGTGATTGCGTTTTCCTTGACGACTTCAATGTCTAGTACGACTTCATCAATTGGAAGTGGGATAAATTGGTCTGCCTGATACCGGACAGCAGAAAGAAGCTCCTTCTGGTTCAGTCGAGTAAACTCCATGACCTGCGCAAAACAGAATGAGTCAGGAATGACCACGTGTACATTCTTTTTTGTTATCTTCAAATCGTGGACCATTTTATTTAATACCTCAGCCTGTAGTTCAATCGTCTTTTCCGTGTCATCTACATAATAGTTTGAGACTGAAAGCTCTTCCGCAAGGGACGCAATGTCTATCTTCTTGTTCTTAAGGGATGCATCAGCAACTCGCGTAAATTTTTCGCCTATATCAAAAGAAACAGATGTGTCTGTCATACATTCAGTATATACATCTGCGGTAATAAAATGCAATTATGAATCGTGTCTAGTTTGAGCGAGTACGCACAGTAAAGGTGTAGGGAAGTGCAACGTCACGATAGAGTGCGGATTTATTGACCGTATATGAAACCTGCACTACCGGCGCTGTATTGTCTCGTATGCGATAACAGGTGAAACTCAGGTTGTTTATGATAACTCCACCCGTAGAAAGATAGTATGTTTTGGAAGCAGACGACGAGGCTATCCTGTTGGGGGAAGCCCCCTCCTGAGAAAAAACTATCGCGTTGTCTTCCGTATCAAGCAAGACCAGTGATTGAAAACCTGTCGGTGTTGGAGAGGTGATAATTGGACAGATATCAATGGCAGTGCCAGGATCAGTGCTGTCCGTCACACGTAATGCTCTTGTATGGATAATGTTCTTCATATTGTTGGCGATACTATTGCCTTGCCGTATCATGTCGTGATATGCCATCAACACCACTTGCTGCCTCATCATGGTAAAGAAAATAGCAAATAACGCAGGAAGGATCAGTGCAATGATGGAAACCGAAACCAGGAGTTCGATGAGCGTAAATGATTGTTTCTTCATTAGTCCCATTGGCTGAAAATCGTATGTAATGATGTATTGTAGTTGTTGCCGCCCACCACCCAATCAACATGTATGACTACGTCGACCTGCGCACTTCCCCCGCTTCCTGTAGTACGAAATGTCGCATATCTCTTATAAAGCGAATTAAGTAATGTGCAGTCATTGCCGGAGAGGACGTCGGTTCCCCAGACAAGTGTCTCATTTTCGAAGCAGTAGGTATAGCTGCCTGCACGGGCAACGAATGTCGTCCAATCGATATCCTTCTCGCTTTTAATCCACTCCAAAAGTTGGTCTGCATAATGACGAGCTTTTAACTTCTCTATTTGAAGAGTGTTCTGCTGGAGGGATATGGTGATTATCGATGCGGCAGATATAAGGAAAAGCGAGAGGATGCTGACAAAGATGATGACTTCAATGAGTGAAAATGATTTTCTCATGGACAAGGACAAACAAGCGGGGAACACGAGGAACAATTTCCTTGTGTAATCAGTCCCGTTTCGTCAATCTTGATAAATTTACAAAGTGTGTTGTCCTTGTTCTTGAGGGGAATGCAGGTGGTCGCGCCAACATAATTCTGAGAGTTGAACGAAAGAGAAAATGAGGGGGTTATGAATGCGACCTGAGGGTCAATATATTGGATCATAGGGGAGGGAACGGTGTCGCAACTTGGATTAATCTGTATCGAGGTTGGATCGACTACGACTTCGTAGCCATTTACGTAGGCGTTTGCGCTGTCTGCACATTGGGTGGTATCGTTAGCTGCCGCTTTGGATTTTGCAAGCTCAAGCGAGCGGACAAAAAGCGCTGCTTGATTAATAAGAAGCCTGTCTTCCTTATAGCTTGTGAATATTGCGATTGAAATGCCGGTTAAGACAACTATGATGGTCGATGTAACCAATATTTCGATCAACGTGAAGCTTTTCTTACTGTTTTTTTCCATATGGCCCCATACAATAATTACATGGGGAAGGTCCACAAGACGGAGGGCTTGTCATAGTGCCTCCACCTTCCAAGTAGGCGCATATAAGATAATCCTTATTGGCGCTTAATGATCCATAGTAATAGGTGTATGTCTGTGAACTGAGCGGGTCATTAGGGACCGTGCTCAGATAGGTGGCCGATGCATCCTTTATCTCTCCCGTTCCGAATGTCACAGACGCAGGATACTCTCCATTGGCATCAAAATTGCGATACAACTCCACTGCAGCGCGTATCTGTTCGATATCGGTCCTGCGTTTCGTGTCTCGTGATTGCTTGACGAACTGCGAGTAAGAAACTGCGGCAACTGACGCAAGCAGCGAGATTATCGTGACGACGACCAATATTTCGACTAACGTAAAGGCTTTTTTCATTGTTGGTTTGCGGCGCAAAAACCCGTAATGGAATCTGATTCAATTGATGTTGTGCAGATAGAGAAAGTCGAACCATCAGACGTATAGGTATATGGCAATCCTGTTTTTGGATCAAGAGGGATTTCGGACAAGAACTCAGTGCCGGAACAAGTGACGGGCGCACTAAGACTGCTTCCTGTTGGATAGGCATAGTTGCAGGAAGAGTAAAACTGCTCAAGGGCATTCTGGACTGCTTTTATATCGCCTTTCCGTTTCGCATCGCGCGTCTTTTTCTGGGCGGTCGAATAGGATATTGTGAGAACCGACAAAATGACCGCGATAATACCAAGCACTATCAACATTTCCAGGAGGGTAAAGGCTTTTTTCATTAAGGTTCAATTAATTTGTAACACTTACCGTTATTGCTCGTTCCACAACTCATGTTTGTCACGGTAGAAAAGTCAAGAGGACACGCTACCGCTTCTGCATCGTTCGCATTTTCCAAACAGGCATACAGTACATACTTGGTCGCGTCAACAGAGTCAATCTTATAATAGTAATTATTAACACAATTATAAAGCGGTTCAGACGGAAGCTTCTGCATGAGTACAGAGCTCGGATTGGATAAGTCAACAAACTGTGCGCACGGCGAGGGGAGCGCGGTGGGATATGTTATCGGATTCCTGTTCTGTTTATAGAGCTCCAATCCTTTTTGGATATTCGTCACATCACTTTTTCTCCTGTTGTCGCGGGCCTTCATACGGATTTCCATGAAGTTTGGGACAAGAAGGGCCACCAATGCAGAAAGAACTGCAATGACAACGAGAATTTCAATGAGAGTAAAGCTATTTCGATGTTTCATGTCTGTCCTTCATGGTACTGTGTTTTAGGGAAAAAAGCAATATACTGTCAAGCCCCATGCCAGGATCGACATTGTTGTTCGCAATCAAGGATCGGATCTTCAGGAGATGCTTCGTAAATTCAAGAGAATGGACGAGTGATTGTCCGAGATAATCGTCTATCCTCTGAATCGCGCCCTCCCGGGTTACCTCAGAATTCTTGGCGAATGAAAAATAATCAACTGGGGAAATCGCTTCCTTTTTTATCGAGTTTTTTGAAAGCGGGACAAGTGAGCGGATAAGGCAGCGGGAACGAATCGTCTCTGCGAGTCGCTCGACAGATTCTACGAACAATAGGAATATATACCGCTCTGAAAGCTCTTCAAGAGTCTTCAGGAGCATATTCTGCACTTCGGAGCTGCTCTTATCTAGGGCAGATATGGCAACGAGCGTTGGCGTCGTAGTTGAAAACCTGGTCATCGCGTGCAGTTCTCGTATCTGTTCGACTGTCAGCTCCTCCTTTTCAGGAGTTATCGTGGTGATGTAGGACGGTGAAACGTCAAACCGAGTTGCATAATCTGCGATTATGTCTGCCGTTTGTATCTCTTGGGTAATGACAATTATTTGTGGTATCACGTTATTGCATTCTATCAAATTTCTCATTATAGTTAATGTAAGGTATGTACATAACGCCCAAAGCATTTCTATTGAAGTTAGTCGAGAATAAAGTCCTCTCTGAAGCAGAGGCTGAGCAACTTGAAATCGACTCGCTCCATCAAAGTCTTCCTATATATGAATATCTTTTGAAACAAGGAAATGTCCGCAAAGAAGATATCCTCAAGATTCAAGCTGATTTTCTCCATGTCCCTTTTGTGGACATTTCAACGATCTCGACAAATCCTCAAGCACTTACCTATATTGCCGAGTCGGTTGCCCGAAGATATACCATTATTCCTTATGAATATAATCATAAGACTGACAGCATCTCAGTCGCTAGCCCCGATCCACTCAACATCAGCCTTCTTGACTTCCTGGAACGCAAAACCGGAAAAAGGATAGTCTTTGCGCTCGCTTATGCGGAGGACATCGAAAAGGCAATTAATGCGGTCTATGCCAAGGGTTTGAGTCCTGAGGTGAAAGAAGCCCTTGAAGAAGTGGGGAACACCCGCGCAAATAAGCAAGAAGCCCAAGCATCTGCAACGGCGGTCGTCAAGGAAGCTCCTATCGCAAAAATCGTTGATACCATGCTTGAATTCGCAGTCCGCGGTCGATCATCAGATATCCATATCGAACCGGAAGAAGACAAAACACGCATCAGATATCGTATCGATGGTATCTTGCAGGAAAAACTTACGCTCCCGAGAAGTATCCACGACTCCCTTGTTTCCCGTATAAAGATTTTGTCTCAGATGAAAATCGATGAAAGAAGAGTTCCACAAGATGGTCGTTTCAGTTTCAAAGCGGGTGAGCAAGAAGTGGATTTGCGTGTGTCGACTCTCCCAACAGTACATGGTGAAAAGATAGTTATGAGACTTCTCAAGAAAACCGGCGGTTTGCCTGGACTTGCGGAACTTGGACTGCGTGGAATGCAGTTTAGAGACTTGGAAGAGGCGATAACCAAACCATATGGAATCATTTTGGTGACCGGTCCTACCGGATCTGGAAAAACGACAACATTGTACTCTGTCCTGACGAAGCTCAACAAACCCACTGTCAACATCGTGACTCTGGAAGACCCAGTCGAATACCAGATTCCCGGCATCAATCAGGTACAGATCAATCCACAAGCGGGACTTACCTTTGCAAATGGACTACGCGCCTTCCTGCGCCAGGATCCAAATGTCATTCTGGTCGGAGAAATCCGCGATTCAGAAACAACGCAATTGGCTATCCAGGCGGCACTTACCGGCCATTTGGTTTTCGCAACACTCCACACCAATGATGCTGCAACCACCATACCTCGTCTCATCGACTTAGGTGGTGAGCCATTCCTTATCTCCTCAGTACTCAATGCTGCTCTTGCGCAACGTATCGCACGGAAAATATGCGAGTCCTGCAAGGAGTGGTATACGCCGATACAGGAAGTTCAAAATACCATCCGCACAGTCCTTGGCACGACATTGCCGACCAAATATCAGGGGGATGTACAACTGCAACTTGCGAAAGGACGCGGGTGTCAGGAATGTAATTTCACCGGATATCTCGGACGTATCGCTATATTTGAAGTCCTCAAAATCACTCCCACGATTAACAAAATGATCTTGAATCAGTCATCCGCAAAGGAAATTGAAGCGCAAGCACAAAAGGAAAATCTCATTATCATGAAACAGGATGGATACCTGAAGGCGTTAGAGGGAATTACGACCATCGAAGAAGTTCTTCGTGTCGCGGAAGTATAACAATCAATATGTTGAGCATCCCAGTATTGCTAAAAAAAGTCGTAGAAAAAAATGCATCGGACTTGCATATCGTACAGGATTATTTTCCTACTCTTCGTATAAACAGCAAGCTCTTGTATCTGCGTGAGTTTGGCATCATGTCTCCTGATGACTGCAACTCATTACCGAAAATATTGTTGAACAGGGTACAACAACAGCTATTCGAAGAAAACAAGGAGCTTGATCTGGGATATACGGATGCCGGAATACGATATAGAGTAAACCTCTATCAGACCCGAGGCACCGTAGCAGCGTCCTTTCGCATGATTCCATCTTCTATTAAAACGGTGAAAGAGCTCAATCTCCCGGAAGCATTTAGTAACTTCTCAGCAAACAAACAAGGCCTCATCCTGTTTACCGGCCCGACCGGAGAAGGTAAGTCGACCTCCCTTGCCGCAATAATCAATGAGTTGAATTTGCGCGAAGCGCAGCATATCGTTACCGTTGAGGATCCAATAGAGTTCATGTATCCGCAAGCCAGATCCATCATATCTCAACGAGAGGTGGGACAAGATACCCTTTCCTGGAATAAGGCGCTTAAATCGGTTCTTCGAGAAGACCCTGATATCGTGCTAGTCGGTGAAATGAGAGACTATGAAACCATACAATCAGTCCTCACCATCGCAGAGACCGGGCACCTTGTTTTCTCGACACTCCATACAGGCTCGACAACGGAAGCGATAAACAGAATCATCGATGTGTTTCCTTCCCATCAACAAAACCAGATACGAAATTCCCTTGCAAATTCATTGGTGGCTGTCATCGCTCAAAGACTCCTTCCGACAGTATCCGGCGAAGCACGTATTCCGGCTGTGGAGATATTACTCAATGAATCGGCAGTCGCACCACTCATCCGTGACGGAAAAGTGCACCAACTGGACAACGTCATAGAGACAAGCGAGCAAAAGGGAATGATCTTGTTTGAGAAATATCTATTGAGTTTGTATAACAATGGCCACATAACAAGGCAAACCGCACATAATTTTGCCATTAGAAAAGAAATTATCAGCCACTTACTTCCCGCATGAAATTCTCATACAAAGCGATAAAAAATGACGTTATCGTCACCAAGTCGATAGAAGCGGCTTCCGAAGGCGAAGTTATCGGCTATCTACGTAAGAATGGGTATGTCCCTATATCTGTAGAGGCAACGCGACCCCTATTTCCACAATTTGACTCCATCTTCAATAAGGTCACATTTGAGGATATCGTCGACTTTACCCGCCAGCTTGCCATCATGTTGAATGCCGGTCTCACATTGGTCGATTGTTTTTCGATCCTTGAAAAGCAGGTCACGAAGGAAACCATGGTCATCGTCATCCAAAATATACAGAAGGATGTTCTTGCCGGTAGCACTTTTTCTGCAACACTGCAAAAATATCCCGAACACTTTCCCAATCTGTACATCGCATTGGTAAAGTCAGGTGAGGCATCAGGAAAACTCAGTGAAATATTGTTGCGTCTGGCAGACAACCTTGAAAAACAGCGTGAATTCCAATCGAAGATAAAAAGTGCATTGACCTATCCCGTCATCGTTTTTTTGGGCATGATCGGCATCATGTTCGTCATGATTACATTCGTCATCCCAAAGCTGTTGAATCTTTATAAGGATTTTAACATTGAGCTTCCCATTACGACACAAATACTCATAGTCGTCTCTTCCTTTTTGTCACAGTTTTGGCCGCTTGTCATCTTGGCGGTCATCTTGGCAGTCAATTTCACGAAGCGGTATTTAAAGACCGATGCTGGAAAGTTGGTCTTAGATACCATTCTGCTCAAGCTCCCTGTTTTCGGAAAAATAGTCAGTATTTCGTCATTAGTCGACTCAACAAGAACCCTCTCCATCCTTATTGGATCGGGTGTTTCAATCCTTGATACACTCAGTATTATCATCGAAACAACAAGTAACACCCTCTACAGGAACGCCTTCCGCAATATCCTTAAGTCAGTTGAGAAGGGTGTTTCGTTGGGGAATGCGTTCAATAATGAGAACATGTTTCCTCCCATATTGGTGCAGATGATTACGGTAGGAGAGATGACGGGAAAACTCGACGACACCATGATGCGCATATCCCATTACTTTGATCTTGAGTCGGAGGTGGCGGTAAAAACTATTACCACTCTTATCGAACCACTCATCCTCATCGTGCTTGGTGTAGGCGTAGGATTCCTCGTCATGTCGGTTATCACGCCTATTTATAATCTCACATCTTCATTCAAATAGCCTCATTTAATCCTATTGACAAACATACGAGATAAATCGTATAGTTATTAATATATGAACAAAATTGCGAAAGGTTTTACCCTTATTGAACTTTTAATTGTGATAGCGTTATTGGGTGCATTAGCTGTGGCACTGCTTGCCGCTCTTGACCCGTTGGAGCAAATAAAGAAAGGAACTGATACTGGAGTCCGAAATACGGTTTCAGAAATATCAGGTTCATTTACTCGTTATGCTTCAGTCAAGGCTGGAGAGCTTCCAGTACCAACCGGTCCAATCACATGGCAGGTTATCGGTGCGACTGATGGAACCAACGTACAGACATCCGGAACAGACGGTCAAAAGGCAATCGCTGCTGCAATAACAGCGGGAGAACTTAAAGCTGACTTTTTCACACTTGCTGGAGATCAACTTGACAAAATCTATATTGCAGGAGTGTATGATGACACTCAACAAAAAGTTTATGTCTGTTTCAGACCAACAGCAAAGTCATTCTTAGCTGATAAAAATACTAAGTATTTCTATCCATCAGGAACAACTGATGGTGTGATGAGTGAGTCTTCCACATGTCCTGATAATGCAGGAATAAACACGACTCCTGGATCGAATGAAACATGTTATTGGTGTGTCCAATAATATAAACCAACTAGTAACTTCACCCCCCGCGCAAGCGGGGGTTTTTGTTATACTGAACACATGAACAAAAAAGGGTTTACTCTTATCGAACTCATTCTCGTTATGACTCTTCTGGCGATACTTGCCATAGCATTGTTTGGAAATTTCAATACATCGCTCAAAAAGGGCAGGGATGCACAGCGAAAAAATGACCTCAATCAACTGCAGAAAGCGTTGGAAAATTATTATGAGGACAATAAGACATATCCTCCATTCACGGATATCTTCGGCAGGAAATTCTGCAAAAATTATGTCTGTCTGACAAGCGATACGGTCTATATGATCAAGACGGCAAATGACCCTAATTCGAATTACACATATGTATACGCCCCTGAACCGACCGCCATCCCAAGCGGCCCATCCTCCTACTATTATCTGTATTCATACGTTGAAAATGAGTTTGATGCCGACCAAAATGTCAGTGTCACTGGCTTCACTACCCAAACATCCTGTAGCGAATCAGGGACAGGTACCTTATGTAGATATTACGTAGGCAGTTCAAATGCGCCTCGCCTTACTCCCAACCCATAAGAAATAGGCAATATCTTATTGCAGTTCCTGCAACTCTTTTATGAGGCCAGGATTGTCTTGCGTAAACTCCCGGATATAAAACTCCAAGACCTCACGTGCTTTAGATTTGTTCCCATATTTTTTATATAGCTGCACCTTGAGATAATATGCATCTGCATAGTTATCTTTAAGTTCTATAGCTTTCTCAATTGCCTCAAGTGACTTTGCCTGATAGAGCTGTTTTTGCGTAACATTCTTTTCATCATCAGAGAGTAACGAATAATATGTCGCAGAAAAATAAGGGATCTTCGGGTCGGTTGGAGCCAGCTTATACAGCTCATCAAGTGCAGCAAGACCCGTGAACAGATATTTCTTATCAAGACTTGTCTGATAAAAAAGGAATTGATTTTTGACACGCGTCTTCCAGTAGAGGACGTTTTGGGATGAGTTCTGTATCGTCTGGAGATTCAGTTTTTCAGATACATTAATAACCTGTTGCATCTCACTCTCTTTCTTCTGATAGGCGAGGATGGACGCATACTGCGCGAGGGCATAGGAAAGCTTGTCCTCATAGACGTGTTCGTTTCGAAGGGTAAGCGCCTCTTGGAGTAGTGAAACTGCTGCCGCGCTATTGTTGTTTTTTAGCGCAATGTCCGACTGTGCATACTTATAGTCAGCCAACCAATAAGAAACCACGCTGTTTAGGAGCCACAGCACCAAAAATAGCACTATCCCTATCTGTGCGTAGGAAAGGGAATTATGCTTTTTATCAGTATGAATGTGAGATGTCGGAACACAGAAAACAACGGCGACGATGAAGAGGAGATACCAATATAATTGAATAACCGTAATCGAAAAACCGAAGAAATTTGTGACGAGTATTGAACTGAATATGCTAAAAAGCGTTATGCAAAGAAATTGCTTTTGTCTATCGTTTTCTTTAAAGAGTGTCCGCATAAGCATCCAGATGAATGCAAGACAGAGGGTGAGAAATGAAAGGATACCAAACCATCCTGTGGTTGCAAACATGTTGAGATACTCGTTGTGGGCTTTGTTATAGAGATAGTCCCATTCCGATGTAAGATTATGTGCAACGGGACGTACAGAATAGTAGGCATATCCGAATGTCTCTGCTCCCGTCCCAAAAAGCGGATATTCATTCCCCAGACGAAGTGCCCCTTCCCAGACAATCTTACGTATATCAAGCGAATCTGTCACGCCATCTGTCTTTGTCGAAACGGGTTGCTGAGGTGCGGTAACCACAACCTTTTCAACGCGTCTATTCAAGAACGAAAACGACAGTATCGAGTCGACCTTCGGTATGCCAGTCCTTAAGACAAATGTGAGGATCACAAGACCCCCTAATCCAGCGAGAAGGAAACGTAAGGATTTTTCAAATGGAAGTTTCTTTTCCGAAAATCGCACCCAAAGAAAGTAGAGACCAATCAAAATGAATCCGGGAACAAGAGATCCAAGCGCAGACCGTGACCTACTGAGGAGCAATCCTACATAAGAAAAAATCATGCTGAAAGTCGCTAAGAATCGCATCACTCGTTTATCGGTTGTGAGCAAGAGATATAAAGAGGTGAAGAGCGTTATCGCAAGGTATGCACCCAACCAGTTAGGTTGTCCAAGGGTTGAGAACATCCGCTCTGCAGGCTTGAATTGTGCAGTCCAACAACTGTTGTCAAACTTGCTCGTGAAGAGTAAACATGAAAGATCGTGATTGAATGTACCGGGAAGTCCCCAAAGCACGACAAGTATCGAAGCGATGCCGGTAATCGTTAATAGTCTTCTGATACCGATATCTGCGTGAGTGCGGATGTTTGAGAGATATGCATAAAAAAGGAATATGAACGTCATGGTACTAAGCAACCCCCCATTGAACCTACCATAGTAGCCAAAAAATGAAGTGTGCCTATCGATCGAAAACAATGTGCTGAGCGCCTGGGAGATGAGAAACAGGACAAAAGGAATATCTAATGGGGTTTTCCGTATGTAAATCCTACCTTCCTGCATCGAGCGCAAAATCCACAGTCCAAGAATAAGAATGGATATTGTATATATAAGAAGTATCTTGTTGAATTCGAACAATTCGCTGTTGAATGGAAAAACGGCAAACGGAGTTATGAAAAAAAGGATATAATACAGGTATTTGATTGCAGTTTCATAAAACGATTGTTTCATATGCTACATTCTATACAAAAATTCATCAAGAATATATCCCCATTTACTCCTCTGACGCTTGCTTTTGATCTGGGGACGCATACCACGAAAATAGGACTCAAAGGGAAGGGTGTCATCCTGCGTGAACCGACCTGTGCGGCATACAGAACTCAACCGATACGGGAATATCTTTTTTTCGGAACTGAGGCCAAGCAGATAATCGGCAAGACGCCAGAATTTCTTTCCATAATAAAGCCTGTCGTCAATGGAATCGTGTCTGACTTCGATACCGAAGTCGCACTCATCCGTTACTATATCGAAAAATCCGTCTTACCGTATGTGAGATCATCGTTCATCAAGCCACCGCTTCATGCGATCACGGCTGTTCCTTCTACTTCAACTGAAATTGAACAAAAGGCAGTAGAGGAAGCATTACTCAAAGCTGGATGCAGCTTCGTATCTCTCATTAAAAAGCCTTTAGCCTCAGCCTCAGGCGCAGGATATAACGTTTTTTTTCATAAACCACATCTTGTGGTCGATATCGGGGCTGGACTTATTGAAATAAGCATCATCAGCGGCGGTGGTATCGTCCTATACCGCTCATTGAAGCAGGCAGGAGATTACATGGATAAAGTCATCGCAAATTACATACATCTAAAGCACGGAATGATTCTGGGCGAGGCTACATGCGAAAAATTGAAAATTGCTTGCCTTAATTTCACCAATACCGAAAAAACCGAGCTGGTCCGAGGCAAATCGTTGGAAAATGGTCTTCCGAAGTCGATAAAGATAAAGTCCAGTGAACTGCGCGAGGCTTTGACCCCGACATTTTCCCTCATAATCGACACGATTAAGGAGCTTCTTGAGGTTGCAGCACCTGAAATAGTAAATGATATCTATCAAGAAGGAATTTTGCTCACCGGAAAGGCATCCCTTATTCCGGGTTTCAATACATTTATAAGCAATGAGTTAAAAGTTGATGTTCATGTTTCAGAGCACTCACCTGAGGCTACAATTTACGGATTGTTGAAAATTTCTGATTCCCCTGAACACGTAAAGGCCGCACAAATTAATATCGCTTGACAATTCTCTTGAGGCAGGGTAGAATAAATCTTGCTTCTTTTGATATTTGCTCTTTGAAAAGTCGTTGTTTTGGTGCAGAAAACGGGTTAGGAACGTTGGTCGTAGACCAACGGTCCAATCAGTTTTTTTTAAGAGTTTGATCCTGGCTCAGGATGAATGCTAGCGGTGTGCCTGAGATATGCAAGTCGAGCGCTTCTTTGACCGCAAGGTTGAAGAGGAGCGGCGGACGGCTGAGTAATATATAGGAA
>JBAQNT010000007.1:0-323210 GCA_049304055.1 Microgenomates group bacterium | reverse complement strand
GAGGAGGCGCTGGTTGTGGCACGGGTTTATCCTGGAAACTCATCTGTACCTGTTTTTTTTGCGGGCTTGGTTGCATCGTTTGGTTTGTCTTTGCAAGATAAGCCGCAAGCAACTGTTGAGATTCTATGTGTGCCATCACATGATGGGGGTCTGCGACATAATATAGGTTCTGGAGAAGGGTTATCGGCTGATTGTGTTTATGATAGGTAAACTGTGTGGGAGAGTTCAGGCGCTTCCAGATGTTTTTTATCCATACATCAAGCGGTCTTTCGTTTATAGGCATGAATGCGAGCGCTACGCCCAAAAATCCCACAGCAAGACCTAATAATATATTCAATAGTGGAATCGGAAAGATGATGAAGACAATATACCCAGCTGGTGCAAAGATGACGAGGTATAGGAATTGCTTCAACGTCATGAACCCGATGAGTTTGAACTCAAACGATGTCATTTGACGCGGAATAGAATGCTGCTCCATGTATTTCAGTATACAGGGATATGCGACAAGTGACTAGTGGCTATTTCTGCCTTTTATCTATATGTCACTGGCTTCTCTTTTTGTGTGAGAACCAAGCTCATCTTGCGTGAGCGCTTGTCCACTTTTTCGATATAAGCCTTGATTTTGTCTCCCATTTTGAGATTTTCTTTTCCCGTGAGTTTGCTTATGTGAATAAGACCTTCCACTCCTGGGGTGAGACGGACAAAATAGCCATATCGCTCTTGGCGGACAACCTCTCCTTCAACTTCCTTGTCCTGTGGGTAGTTCTCTTCAATCTTTTCCCATGGATCAAGAGTGAGTCTCTTGATGGACAAGTTCAATTTGAGATCTTGGTTATTCTTTTCAACGACTGATACGTCAATATCATCTCCGACCTTTGCATATCCACTTGGACTCATGACTTTTTCCCATGAGATTTCCGAGATATGAATAAGTCCTTCGACTCCAGCAACCTCACAGAAGATACCGAATTCAGAAACACCCAAGACCTTTGCCTTGTATGTCTTTCCGATTTCGATCTTTTCAAACTCTTCATGAAGCTGTTTTTGTGATATGTTGAGAGCTGCTACTTTCTGTGAAACGACAAGCCTGTTTTTCTTTTCATCTACTTCAAGGATCTTTACCTTAATCTTTTGGCCGCTCAATTTTTCAGGATTGTTGAGAAAGTTTTCTGTCAGTTGGATTTTTGGTATGACGCCTCGAATTCCCATGAAATCGACAAAAACGCCACCTTTTCCGTATTCGCCACACATGACTTCAATCTCTTCTTCCTTGTCTTTCTTGCCCTTTAAGATTTCCCATTTCCCTTGTTCGAAGAACTTTCTCATGGAAACGACAGGATATCCTTCTTTTGATTCTTCTGCGATGATACGAACATGTGCTGTTTGGCCTTCTTTCAAGTATGGAAGGTATGTTGAGATTTCCTTGAGTTCCTTTTCACCAAGGAGAGCGTATGCTTTTGCTCCGATGTCAAAAAGAACATTCTTTCTGGAGAGTGAGATGATAATAGCCTCAATATCTGCATTTTTCTTTACGCGTGCAAATGGCGCTTTCTGGAGGAGTGCCTCCATTGGGTTTGTTTGGGTTGTGTTTTTTTTCTTCATGGTTTTGTACCTTTCTCCTTGCGGAACCTAAACTATATCAAAAAAGTGTCAAAAAAACAAGGCTTATAATCCAGATAGATCGTCTGCAACGCGCTGATTTAGATCAATAAGCGCATTGAGGATTTCTTCATCCTGGCCTTGTGGGAGCATTTTTGCTATTTCTTGGATAATTTCCTTATGCTTCGTATTGCTGAGCTTGAGGGTATACACGAACTGTTCATTCGGGGACGTCCCTTGTTTTTTGGATGTCCGAAGGAGAGGTGGGATGCGAAGTGCCCGCTCTTCTGCATCGGCCAAGACCTCAACTGACTGTCGAGTTTTCCCTTTTTGGGCAAGGATTATTGCGATATGAGCACGTTTATCTGATGACACCAGGAGAAACTCCGCTTTTTGGATGTAGTCTCGTGTCAAGAATTCCTTTATCGTGTCACGCAGCTGTTTGAAGATATAGAGAGGGTTTTCCGGTGTTATCCCCGCATAGGGCAACTCATAGATGACTGTTCCATCCTTGATTAAATCCTTGGGAGTCGCTGCCTGTACCGCTCCGATAAGAAAAAGGCCACACAAAACTATTACAACTTTTTTCATACTATATTGTACCATAAGCCCCAAAATCTTCACCTTGCGCTCTCTTAAAATTAATACTATAGTTATAGGTATACGTATGTATAAAAATACTCTTTTCTCTTCTTTATTTTTCTTTTTGGTCGCGCTTTTTGTGAGTGTTAATCCGGTATTCGCTACCAAATTTGATCTTATCCCACCTACAGGTACGCTTGAGCGAGGGCAGAATATTACCTTTACTATCAATATCGATACGGAGGGTGTGGCAGTCACATCCATTCAGTCTGGTCTTACCTATGATGCTCAGATGTTGGAATATATAAGTGTCACTGCTGGAGCAGCTATGACATCGGTTGTAGCAGACACAACAACTCACGGGACAGGAAAGGTACTGTTTACCGGAGCAAACGCAGCAGGGTTTAATGGAACGGGCGTATTTGCCACGGTCATATTCAAGATAATCGCACAAAGCGCTGGGTCAACGGAAATCTGTTCACTGTGGTTACCAACCCCAACCGCAACACCGGGCCCTACTTCAGTTGTTCCGACTAGCCCTCCAGTGCCTACCCTCCCCCCTCAACCAACAGCCCTCCCACAAACAGGAATCACCGATTCCCGTAACACTGCGGTGGTTGTAGCATTCGCTTTCGTCGCAGCAGCAGGTGGTGTATTTTATCTATCACAAAAACAAAAGTATTCTCTCCCTCATACAGTAAAAAAACATTCAGCACATCATGTTCATGGCAAAAGCTCCTGATTTCACTCTTCTTGACCAGGATGGGAAGCCCCATTCGCTATCCGATTATGCAGGATCTTGGGTCCTCGTTTATTTTTATCCAAAGGACGATACTCCTGGATGCACAAAAGAAGCATGCGGATTCCGCGATTTAGCTGAAGAGTACAAAAAACATACTGTCATCGTCCTGGGTATCTCCAAAGATTCCGTCGCATCCCATAAGCGCTTCGCTGAAAAATATCATCTCACCTTCCCGCTCCTTTCGGATGAAACAAAGGATACTATTAAGACGTATGGGGCATGGGGAGAGAAAAAATTTATGGGACGCACCTTTGATGGGGTAAAAAGATACAGCTATCTTGTCGATCCAAAACAGATGATACGTAAAGAATATCAACAAGTTGACGTATTCAAACACGCAAAGGAAATCCTTAATGACATATCTTCATTTTAAGCTTGTGGGAAGGGAGGGACTTCTTTTTTTTGTGATCGAAGGAAAAATACTGCCGCAACTCCTCCAAGCAACAATAGAACCGCAATAGCGCCGATTAAGAATATATTTTTTTGTGCCATCTGTGTGACCGTCAGAGATCCCTTTCTTTCGCTCTCAAGTGTCTCTTCAACATATGACTGCTGGTTTTTCTTGTTTGTGCTAATAATTTCCTCAGTCTCTTCGACTGTTGGACTATTGATAACGACTCCGTCTCTTTTTGCCACTATTAAATTGAGCTTATTGTCATTGATGTAGTCCGCATTTTCCGCCATGAATTGTGAGGTTGATTTTGCATACTGTTTTTTGCCACTAGGAGGGACTATATTGATGTAGTATTCGAAAATGGGAAGATCTTCCGAGTACACTACAAAGTACCCTAGCTCATTAGCTACTGTTTCATAAATCACAGCGTCATCCATTGTTTGTTTTATCTGTATCGATGCAAAAGGAGCGATCATACCACCATCATCATATGCAAAACCTTCGACGTGACTGAGGATTGGCTCATATTTTTTTACATCAAATCCAACTATTGGATCATAAACCTTTCTTGTCCCTATGGGTGCAGTCAGATCAACTTTTGCAGCCTGAGGGACAATCGCTTGTAGAGGGACCTCCACTTTCTCTAATGTTATGGAATACTCCCCGAATTTGTCTGCAAATACGCACTCCCCCACAGTTACACGACCTTCTAGTGTTACCATGCACACTTGTGAAAATGGAAAACTTGACTTACCCGTGTACACCATAAAATCACCCATGTCGACTGCCTCATCTGCCGTCATAATCTCTGCAACGGCATCGGTATATGGCTTTCCTTTTGGTTGTAACGCTATATCATGATGGGTTGCAACTCCCTTTATTTCTTCAAATGCCCTTCCCGGAGAGTAAATATCAGAATAGATCTGATTGTAATTGGCATGAAGCAGTGGGTTGGAAATGAATGAATGCGTCTGTGGACCACTGACCGTCATCATATACATTCCTGAATTTTCTACCAAAATATTGAATAACCCGTCCATGTCGGTATAATCGAAATTATCCTCAAACTCCTGTACTACCGGTTTTTTCGTCGCTTCATCGATGAGCATTACTTCGACATCACTCATGGGTTCCAGTGATATAGCATCGAAAACGCGCCCATACGGATCCCATGATATTTTCGTACAACTTGTGCTTTTGCTATTCACTTCTGAGTCGACAGTATTAAATCCAATCTGTGCCAATTGTTGACTATTAGTAGAACCAGGAACAATTGTCGGTGTCTCCGTCTCAACAACTTGCGGCGGAACATCTCCAACAGCATAATAGGTGTAGTCCACATGAGCGGTATAATCATTTTCATTTGTCAGAATATTGACCGTCCCGTTAGGTACCACCTGCCCCGTTGCCTCTCCTAATACATTTGATATGCCAAAAAAAGTTGAGGTAAGTGTATTTGATGTGAAGCCAATCGTTTGACATCCGGGTTTTTTTTCAACACTTTTTTCAATTTTTTTCTGATTTTCTTCTAATTTATCTGTGCAGTTTGGATTCCCGATTTTGCCAGCTTTACATTTTTTTTCAAAATTTTCATTTTCTTCTATCTCTTTGTTGTTGCTGTTGCAGCGAATGATAGTGCAGGTTTCCGCTTCGCATACACCGGTCAGCCGAACGGCGACTTGTGCTCGTTTAAACCATGCCGGAGGCGCTTTTCCTTCTAATTTAGGTGATAGACAAGTCCTTATTTTTCCCTGAGTCATCATACCTTCTTGTCCAGTCACACGCGCGTGTACCACGCCAGAGAAGAAAAGCATCACTAATGCGAGAATTATTCCTGCCGATTTTTTCATATTAAAATTGCGTCGTAGTCTGTTTTGACTTCATCATGACGAATGCTCCAGCACCTAAGAGGACCAATATGAATATCACGACCGCTATCATCATGGCACCAGGTCCAGCTGTGCCGGTTCCATTTGTTGCGCTTGGTGTGACTTCACTTGTCCCCATGTTATTGATACCACCATTTCCACTTTTTGAGAGTCCCGTTCCTTTGCTGCTACCAACTTTTGCCATCGCCTGCAAATCTGTCTCCTTTACCACTTCACTTACCTTCACCTGTGCAGCGAAATCCTCTGTTGAGGAAGATTTTTTTTGTTCGTAAGGCTTGATGCCTTCTGCGACAAAAAACTTTACATTCTGCTTTATGAATGTGCTTGTGTCAACGACTATTATCTCTCCTGTTGGTTTCTTGTAGCGGAGCTCATATTCGAATTGAGGTAGATATTGAGATCCAATTTTGTACTGCCCTTGTTCATCTGCTACGGTAACAAACCATGGCTTATTGCTGAATTTTGTATATACTCCGACAATCGCCTGAGGAATAGATCTTCCACTGTTGTCATAAGCCACTCCTTCAATATAGGATGGGATAGGCTTTACACTGAAAGACGTGCTCGATGCTGCGCTTACCGTTATTTTTTTAGAAATAAAATCCCATACTTTTTTCGCTACCTGAAGGATTGCGTTGGTATCTTTCTTTGCAGAAAACGCTCCTGTGGTATAAAAAGAATTCAATTCAAAGTCTACAGTTAGGTTTTGGAAAAAAAGAGTTTTTCCTTCGGCATCTACCTGCTCTTGATCGATGTATTCGTCATATTCACCTAAATCATCTATAGCGGTTGTCCTTACTTCATCTTTTACGATGAGAGTGCCCGCTTCATCAAGAAATTCCATCTTCAACAGCATTTTGGACTTAGGATGTGACACTCTTCCGAAAATATTTATTTGTCCATTTTCACTCTTTAATCCTTTTTCCAATGTCTGTAAGGTAGTGATGAGCATACTCGGATCCGTAACGGTGACAGGAATATGTGCGATTGCCACCATTCCCTTAACCTCTTCTACTTCTTGATCTTTTTGGTAAATATTTGTTTTACCTTCTTTGCTTAGGAACAGATCTTGGTATGCCGCATTCACTGATGTAAGATTTGCAATTGTTGCATTTGCTGAGGTAAGTCTCAATTTGTAGAAGCCTGGTTCTACATAGAAACTATACTGACCGTTTCCCACTCCACCTGGAGTAAGAGGTTTTGTCGTGTCAGGATTAGTAATACCAAGTCCAGATGGCACATCGGTAAATGCGCCGCCTTTTGGTCCTTTGGAAAGGGTAACTTGCACGCCGCCGACTGGATTGAGTGTTGCTGCATCAAATACATATCCTCTTGGATCCCATCCTATTTTTGCACATTTTGAAGTATCTCCACTCAGTTTCGTAAAGTCAAAAGTACCCTGCTGTTGTGCTCCCAATCCTCCAGTTTCCACTCCTCCTGCCCCAGCTGGATTTGCAGCCTGCACCCATGCCCACTGATGGATGACTCCTGGCAAATATGCATCTGACCATGAGACGGCATTTGTGAATGCAGTACCATCCGCATTTGTTTTTCGAGGAGGATTTTGCCCACCATCCACTCCTCCAACAGTTGTTCCTTCTTCTGTCTGTATACCTTGCAGTGCGGTAAGATCATCTGATTTGTCGAACAATTGTTGATCAATTGCGCCATCTCCCGTTGTACATTTCGTTCCGGTAAGTTCTGGGCTTGTTATACAAACGAAAACCCATGTATCGGTATCTCCTTGAGGCATGATTTGGCTTCCTGCTTTTATGGTCAGGCCTGCCGTGTGTCCGGCGGGCGCTGCTTGCAGACAGTCACTTACGAATCCATCTACGACTGCATTGACATTTTTGATAAAGAAGAAGTTGCTGAGTATAACAAACGATAAGAGGAATAATAGTTTTTTCATATATTTTTAGTCTAACTATATATATACATATTGTCAACCCACCACTATTCCAGTACCATGAATATATGGCGAGGAAATTAGCTGGTTTTGTTGGTGTACTTTTTTTTACGCTCTTTTTTGTGAGCTCAATATTTGCACAGGCCGCACCAACACCTGCTACTCCACTTCCCTGTTCAATCGATCCTCGCTTAGGCAACTGTCCCAAGGACTTGCCTGATATCTACAAGAAAAGTGCTTTCTATAAAGGAGAAAAGTGTGTCGCAACCTATGATGAGTTCATCAAGAACCCACTCATTAACCATTATTGGTCGCTTGATGAACCGACCACCTCACAAGGAAAGTCCAACGAGCGCGCACGCCAATTCTTGTATTGGGTCATGACGAAAAGTGCCATTGACCAGCACCCTGCCATCCGTCAAATATGGACCGTAACCCAAAATGTCACTCTGTTCTTATTCCTTCTTGTTGCAGCACTCTTCGGTATCGGATATATCGTAGGACAACGTTCCGACTTCCAGATAAAGATGCAAGTGTGGCCTATTGTATACAAGATCGGATCGGGCCTCCTCTATATCGTCTTCTCCTATGCAATAATCATGACCTTCGTGCAGATGTCTGAAATCATCATGAAGTTCTTCATCGAATCCCTCGGTGGAGACAAGCTATTCAATATTTACTTTACCGGTGCACAAAGCAAGGAAGATAGTTATGCGACGTTCGTCGGGTGTCGCGACCTCAATTATAAGGTGCAGGAAGCGGTCCAGGCTGAGATGCTCCTCATGAAGATAACGAATGTGACCTATTACACAATGGGTATCATGATGCTCCTGAGAAAAATACTACTCTGGTTCCTCCTTTTTGCCGCACCGTTCCTCGCCCTTCTCATGCCGTTTGTCTTTATCCGCAACGTAGGATGGATTTGGATCGGTGTCTTTGCACAGTGGGTGTTTTATGGTCCGCTTTTTGCACTCTTCTTGGGAGCGTTGACCAAAATATGGCAAAGCGGAATTCCGTTCCCATTTGATTTTTCCCGTGCCACACAGGTGAGCGGATATATCTATCCGACAGGCATCAATATCGTGTATGGAGGTCCGGCCCAAGTGGGAAACCAAATAATCGGTGCGCTCAATAATGGAAATTATGTGGATACGTTCGTTGAATACGTCATATCGCTTATCATGTTGTGGGCAGTCATTTGGTTCCCATGGTGGTTGTTGCGCATCTTTAGAGATTATTGTTGTGACGGCATCATGGCTATGAAGAATGTCCTCATGTCGATGTATGACCGTATGGCGCCTCCTCCTCCCAAAACTCCTCCACCAATGCCATCCACAACGCGTTCATTCAATAATACCTCGATGAAGACAAGTCGAGATATCGAGACACAGATGCACATAAAGATGGAAACCTTGCAGGAAATCAAGCAGACGAAGACCGAAGATATCACCAAGTCCCTCAATCTTTCCATGAACAAAATCACCGATATTGCGAAGTTCGAAACAAATAAGCAGACAAATGAGACCGTAAGAAAGAATATCGACATGTTATCCCAACCGACGAAAGCCAACACTCCTGCCGAACGACAGAAGTTCATGAATATCCGAACCGAGCTCTTTAACAGAACTATTAAGGACGATAAGGTCGCCCGACAGATCCTCTCCTCCATTTCAACATCACGCACCGAGATGAACACGAGAAAAGAGGAAATCCTCAGGACTGTCCCTCACTCGGTAGCAGCGACACAGGCGGTTGCCTACAAGGTTAACATCAGCAACGATAAGGTGACTGCGATGAACACGACTCTCATGAATACGGTAAGCACCAATACTTCCGTCATGGAGAATATCACCAAAGTGACACAGGCCCCTTCCCAACAAATCCAGACCGTCTTAAGCTCATATAAAACCAATATTTCACATGCACCTGCCGAGATATTGACTAACATCACGAAAGAAACGGGTATTGCAACAGAAACGGTCAAGTCGATTATCAAGGCTATCGCCGAATCGGTCAAGAAAAACAAGGAAGTCGTCAAGAAAGTCGCGGAAAAAGAACAGATGAAGGAAGAAGATGTCGAGCGAGTCATCGAAACACAGACACCTCTCGTCTCTGAACCTCAAAAGACTATTGAGCAAACGGTCACCATCCCACCAAGCGTGTCGATCGAAGACTACGAAGAAGTAAAGAAGATGTGGACACAACAATATGAAAAAGGTGAGGTCCCAGCATCTGAGAATATCACGTCCCGTGAGATGTGGGTCGATCAGGACATCGTCTTTATCACCAACACCCTCAATAAACTGCTTTCAGTCGACGATAAATTGCGCCAGGAGGGAATAGATGACTTGGCCTATATCTTGCCGATATTCCTTATCAATAGCCTGAAGGGAGAAGAGCTTATCGTCTACCTCAAGGCAAAGATAGAAGCTGCGAAGGCCGTCAAACACGACATGGAAAAAGAGCGAGAAATAACGGAGAAACTCAAGAAAAAGTCTGAAGAAACGGAAGAGTTTGTCGACGTCAAGAAAAAGACTGAGGAAAATACAAAGACCCTTGAGATGAGTCAGGAATTGCCGGGAGAAGAAAGCAAACCTAAAGAAGAATCAGTTCCTTCGGAAAGCGGGTCAATACCTCAATCTCCCCCTGATGTGAAACCGTAACGGTGTCCTCAAGCCGCATACCCCATTTACCCATGTGGTATATGCCCGGTTCAATAGTGAATACCTGTCCTTCTTTCTTTTCGTCAAGCGACGTAGCGCTGAGACGAGGAAATTCATGTACCTCAAGTCCAATGCCATGTCCAGTTGAATGACCATAGTTAGGATGGGAATGTCTTTGAAGTTCACTGCGACAGAATATGTCTATCGCCTTCAACTCGTTGGCGGATGACGCGTAATCGACTGTCTTTTTCTGCGCATCAAGGAGATCCGCATACGCATTCTTTATTTCGTCGCTCACCTCCCCGACCGCAACCATTCGTGTGATGTCGGAATTATAATTGTGGACCTCTACTCCAAAGTCCAATAAGACTATCGACCCGTCCTTGATGACACCCTCGCCTTTTTTTGTATTGTAATGAGCGCTTGCTGCATTCGCATCAACCGCAACGATCGGATCAAAGGCAAGTTGACCATTGTATCCTTCGCGTATCGATTTTTCGATATACCAGGCAATCTCTTTTTCCGTTTGGCCCGGATGAATATAGGGAGTAATGTCCTTAAGGACAAGATCCCCAATATGACATGCTTGCTTTATCGCGAATATCTCTTCCTCTGTCTTTATCGCCCGATCTTTAGAGAGTGCATTTGCAATTGGTGTTAGCTCAACACCCAACTTCTTCATCATTTCTACTTCATTCCATTTCAGATTGTCCGCTTCAAATCCAAGAGTCTTCACGGAGTACTCCCCCACCATCCTTCCGATGATATCCATCACCCGTTCGCCGGGTTTGAGTATGAGAAGCTCGCTGTCTTCGCTATGCCTCTCGCCCTCATATCGACTGTCGGTAATGATCACTTTTCTGTTCCCAACGATGAGAAGATATGCTTCCCGCTCAAGCGGAGAAAGAGTGAGGAATCCTCCGAGGTAAAGGATGTTGTGAAACTGAGACACCAAAAAAGCGTCAGTTTTGATCGACTGCAAAAATGAAGAGGCTGATATCATAGACTTATTCTCAATTTTCGTTCCGTGAGAGCAGCGACACTCCTAAAAAGACGAGAAGCACCGGCCAGAATCTGCGGACGACATACATGTCGAGCAATCCCAGGTTGATGAGTAAGAATCCAACACCGAGTACCACAAGTACTACTCCCAGATAACCTTGCGATTTGGGTTTCTTTTCTGCTTCCGTTGTTTCAGGGGTCACTTCTTTTTTTATGTCCTCAGCGAAACCTTGGACGGTTTCTTTCATCTGTCCGATATTCTCGCGCATGGTATCGCGACCTCCTGATGTCTCTGATGTGTCGCTTGGCAACAGAAGCCACAGAAGAAGATACATAAGCACTCCCGATCCGCCAAATACCGTAAGAACGATGAAAAGGAACCGGATGATGTTCGGGTCAAGATCAAAATAGTTCCCTATCCCTGCAGCAACGCCACCGAGCATTTTGTTTTTTGAGGTTCGCACAAGTCTCTTTTCTGTTTTAGTCATATACGCTTATTGTAACAATAATTCAGTTCCTTATGAAATCCAAAATAAGGATGCGAGGTATTGACGTATCTTTTTTTTCTTCAGCAAGCTCTTCGATTGCATGAAGCGAAAACCCAGCAGTGAGGAATGGCATAATGTAATCGGTGACCGTCTTGGGATACCACGTCAAGTCAGCCTTCCCCCAAAGGGATTTTTTCAGCTGTTCTCCCCTGTCAAAATAATGGCTGAGTTTTTTATATTTCGTCGTTCCTGCACCTGCCAGTTTCTGGGCGAAATAAAACTGCGAGTGGAACGGATGATCGACAACGATTAGAAGGTGTCCATTAGTGCGAAGCGTCCGTAATGATTCTGCGGCGAACATAGCAAGGTCCGCGACATATTGTAGGACCATCTTGGAAATGATGATATCAAATATGCCATTTCCAAACGGCATCTTTTCCGTGACATCCTGTTGTTCAAACGTCATATTCGAAACGGTGATGTATTTGCTCTTGCAGAGCATGATAAACTTTTCCGAAAAATCCGTGCCGATAACTTCCCGCGCATGCGCAGCAAGTTTGGCCGTGAAGTATCCGCTCCCGCATCCGCTGTCGAGGATTTTCTTGCCCTCAAGTGGACCGAGTAATTTTGTGAGCGCAGGATAGATTATGTGGCCGTTGAGCTTGTCACCTTCTGAGCCCATGCCGTCGTTGTAGATGTCGACCGCCCCTTCCCACTGGGTTTTTGTTTTCATATAGTTCATTTTACATTGTCGTCATTTTTCCCGCCAATGAGAATCTACATATTCTTTATTCTGTCCCACTTCGCTCTAAAGAGCTCCGTTAGGGACACACTTCGGACTAGGCTACAACATTCAATTTAAGAATTAAAGGTGGCCTGCCACGCGAAGCTCTTTACAGATGGTAAAGAGCGAAGTGTGGAGAAACTTTTAAATTCGTGGAACCAAATGGAGGAGTATATTTGGCGATGGTATCATACCCTTCACAACTTGAACCCAGCCATATCACATACAGGTATTTGAATATACGAAGGGGATAAATCAAATCGGAGATTATTTACAATAACCAATAGCAAATGAATGATCTGACTCTTTGCACTTAATATTGCTTTTATTGGTTGAATCACATAACCAACCCCCTTTTTCGTTAGCACTTTCGCAACTAGCCCTAGTATCGTATTTTGACACCGGAAAGCAATCAGTATAACCAGGTCCACAAACATATAGCGTGATAGGAAACGTAGAAACCTCTTTATAGTATAAGAAGCCAAATATAACCGTAGTTACAAAAAATAGTGTGATAAATAATTTATTCACAAGATGTATGTTCTATTGTAACAAAACTAGATTAATAAAGGATGAAGTAATCTTAGTTGTATTTATGAAATGGCCTCCTATAAGTTCTCAGAATAATCAGTAAGCCAGTCATCTGAATCTGTAAACATATGAAATTGGCTATTAAACAATTTAAAGATTTTTATGCAGTTACTATAAAATTCACGCAATTTTTCATGATTTAGTTCATTAAACATAACCTCCTCTCTACTTTCCTCCTCTCTAAATTTTGGTTTATGATGGACAAATAAATCACGATATTTAAATAATGCTCTTAGTAGTCTATATTTATTAGAACCACTTAAGATCAATGGAAACGGATTGCTACTTGCATATTTCGGAAATAGGAGATATTTCTTATAAGTTGGAGTCATTTCAAAATCATCAAACTCTTCAAAAAATTGATTTCCAAAGTCATTGATAAAAGACTCCATCGCAAATGCCAAAAAGACTGTTGCGGCAACCAAATTTCTTTTTCTTATCGCACCGATATTTGGACGAATAATATTCGGCTCAGATTTTTGAAAAAGCTCTTGAACAAGTATAAGATAACTTTTATAAAATTCTCTTTTTGTCGATTGATTTTCTATTTGTACCATGGAGTGTCTAGTTTTAGTATTGTATTTAACTTAATCATCTTCATCATATTTTAAATCTACCTTAATCCCCAATAGACGAGAACTGTCTGATTCATCTGTCAGTTCTAAAATTTTAGATTTGATAATGATTTGCTCATACTCCTCTTTACTTATTAAGTTTTCAAAAGAAGTTAAAACATCTTCATTTATTGAAGCAATATATTGTAAATTTTCTTCATGTGTGTATTTAAGTGCAATCTTAAAAAGAGTAGCTCTTTGTCTCGGGTCCATATCACTAAACAGCCGACTATCATGGAAAATAAACTTCATTCCATGATTGTGTTTTGCTAACAACAATGTTGAGTCATAACAAAATATCTTAACTTCGTTAATGCCATCTGATGTATCATCATCAATACTAACTTTGATATTAAATCTCAATTGATTAATACCATCATTATTATTGATCACAATCCCACCCGCTTTATCTTTATAAAATTGTGAAGATAACATTCTAAAAATTTGAATATTTTTATCAATAATGTCTTCCGCGTCTTTTAAATAATTATTTGTATCAATGTTACTCTGACCGAACTGTAAACTTTTTAAATCCTCGACTTTGTTTTTATATTCTTTAATTAAATTTTTATATGAAGTGAGCTTTTCATATTGAATTCTAAGTTCAGTTAATTTATTAGTTACAGCAGCATACTCTTCTAGAGCGCCATGAGTATCTAGAAATTCTAGATTACTATTTAACTTTTTTGCGTAAACACCTCTTTTTTCAAGTAATTGCTTTAATTCTGCCTCAAGTTTCATTTTTTGTTCTAGTAATCTAATTTTTCTGTTTGTGATGAGATTGACGTGGAATATCATCACGTCATCAATTTTTTTTACTATCTCGTCCTTAAGTTCAACTTTTGCTTCTTTATATAACTCATATACACGTTCTTTAGGGATATCAGGAATAGCTTTAACACTCTCGTTTATTTGCTTAACGGCATTTATTACTACGGTTGAAAAATTATCAATTTGTCTCAATTTGTAGTCAAGATCATCTGCGTCCTTTCTAATTTCATGATAATTTTCAGCAATTTTAAATTCATTTTTTTCTATATTTAATCTTTTTATTTCTTCTTCTAGTGCTACTATTTTAACCTCGACATCTTTATTATCATCCTTATCATTTCCAAAATATTTTTTAAATATCTCATCACTCTCAATATTCTTTTTAGATTCTTCAACCTTATCTAGTTTAGTTTTTAATTGATATTTATTCAGAATTAAGCCAATATCTAATCCTAATAAATAACCGTTATTAATTAGTTTTTGATATGCCTTTTCTTCATACACAAACGTGTCGTACTTGACATAACTACTTTTTCTTGGTCTTATAAAACGACAAAGTAATTCTCTATAGCTTAAAAATGGAATTTTATTATCAAGACCAAAAATTTCTCTCCCAAGTTTGTCTTTCAATTCCGAAATTGTGATGTAGTTTTCATTTAACAAGACTTTATCATTATTTTCTACGCTCCGAGTAACGGTATAGTGCTCGTCTTTAATTTTAAACTTTAGGGTAAATGTCCAATCTGGTAACTTTTCTTTAATACCTGGTATTGGTTCGGATCCTAAACAATAATGTACAAGTCGAACAATCAATGATTTACCTACTCCATTGTAAGTTTTATTTAAATCTTTACTTTTCTGATCATGTTTTATACCTACAATCAGATTTAATCCTGGTTGAAACCGAACCGTATGGAATGTGTCTTTATTTGCAGATAATTCTTCTAGGTACATTTAATTTGTTTTTTCAATCAAATCATTATTTAACTTTATTGTTCCCAACATAAAAAGAAAATCCAGTGTCAATGTAAAATTGTCAAAGCTGTGATAAGCGGGAAATTCTCCTGAAACATATAATTTTTGATAGTCTTTCCACAATTCATCAACTGCCTTAGGCTCACTTAAACAAGATAGTATTATTGCCCCTAATCCTATTGAAGACTCAGCCAATTTTACATGTTTTTTGGGTAATATCATTTTGGTTCCTTAAAAATATCACATGCTTCAAAATAATACGCCATTAATACTAAAACTGCGTCTTGTATTGATTTGTTTTTATTAGGAGGACATGCACTATCTAATATATAGAAAAAAATCCTATCACTTCTTTTATCGTCAGTGTTTGGGACAATTTCTTCACCTTTATTGTATAGATTGTGGAAAATTTCACTCAAATGTTGTCTAGAATCATTGCTATTTCTTGAAAAGAAATCATTAACTACCGATGCCTGATAATTCCCTATATTGAGTAGGTGCGCTGATGAATCACTTAAATCATTGAATTTAATTTTTTCATCAAATTTTGGATTTGGCAATGTACCACTATATGTATTTGGTGAAGCATTTTTCATTAAAAAATTAACAGCATCTGTCAAAGCGTTATAATTAATTATGTCAATTGAGACAGAAGATGGAATAGGTCCAATCACTCTCATCATGTCTTCTTCTTTAAGTTTTACAAATTCCTTTTCTAGATCTTTTGCTAGCCAAGTTTCACACAATATTGTATGATTTTTCCCTATTCTCGAAAGAGTTTCTTGAACTTCTGGGAATGCCCCCTTATATTTATCATTTATTACAAATCGATATGTTTTAATTTTGGCAATTTTATCCCAATAATCAATTAAGCCTTTAAAATCCTGTTCAGCCTTAGCAATTGCATGTATTTGGCTATATTTTGTTTTATCTTCTGGGGCATAAACTTGATAGTAAATACCAGAGGGTTTATTAAATCCATCGTTTTTTCTATCTCCAACCTTTCCATGAGGCTTCACAGGCTCAAATCCTGAATCCACTAAGCACATTACATTTGTAAAAAAGGTTTCGAAAGTGGATCCATCATATTGATATATCCTATTTTCAAAGATTAACCGTGCAATATGAAGCTTTTCTTTATCCATAGCATCATGATATCAGAAATTAAAACAGTTCTTTGGGTTTAACCTTCAATGCACTTGCTATTTTATATACTGTTTTTAATGATGGTTTACGCTTGGCAGATTCAATAAACTGAATGTATTTCATACTTAGACTGACGCTTTCAGCCAATTTTTCTTGCGTCATGCCAGCTTTCTTCCGCAATTTTTGAACCTTCTTGCCTAGCTTTCTATCAATTTCGGTAATCATATAATCGAAGCGTAACAAGATTTGATTTAGCTTTAAACCTACTGTATGTAACCTTTTAGCCTCATAAGTGGCTTGTTTTTACCCCCACTACTTGTTACTATTAGTCATAGTTATAAATTCATTTACTATTTATGGGACTATTCGGCAAAAAATGCCTTAAATGTGGCTCGACGAAAATCAATACTTTGAAGGAGTCTTTCATGAATGATCTTCAAAGAAGCATGTTAAATGTAGCCTTTCCTATTCGATTCTTCTTACCGGCAGGAAAGAAGCCAAAGAGCCTGAACGTGTGTAAAGACTGTGGTTTCTCGTGGGAAGATCGATGAGATATAATTCATTTAATGATAACCGACAAGGAAATTGATTTTGATGATGCTCTCATACAGCTACTATTCCTACTGTTAAAGAGCCCCGACTTCAATACTGATATAAAGGCTTTATATAAAAAGCATGAACAAGAAATAAAGGACCTTCAAAAGCTTAAGAGGCTTGTGGCACTCATGTCGAATAAAGCCGGGTCAGAAGCGCTTAAAAATGACTTTATAGAGCTCCTTAAGCGGTGTCCACTCTATGATTCGCCACATAGGTCAAATCTGCGAATAGTTGCCACATTTTTTCTAGCTGGAAACTATGATATAAATTCTATTCTTAAAGAGCATGAGAGTCATCATATGATTTTTCATCACGATGTAGCCTTTAACTTAAGAGGGTCCGAAAATGGAATAAAAATAGATCTTGACTTGTCAAATTATCATTCAAAGACAGATGTTATAAAATCTATAAACGAAAATTGGAAAGAAGTCGAAGAAATGAGAAATAAATTTCTCAATAAGCATGATATTAAACTCGAGAAATTAAGGCCCATTGAAGACTTCAAGACTGCATGGAGCGTGTATGTTAATCATGTAATTGAAAATAGGCCCTATGAAACGCTCTATAGCACATACAAATACCCACCTAGTTCCATGGCCATGATGGTAAAGAGAGTTAAACAAAAGATAGAATCACTCTATCACCGGTAATTCTTCCTACATAACTCATATTTTTAAATATATGTGTGATTCCAATGCCCCATTCCTTACTCCATAATAGTTTTATCATCATAAAAAATATGATGAATATATTAATAAAAGTTAAATAAAGTAAACATATGAAAGAACATCACTCGTTTGATATTTATGAAGCTGCATACCTCCGAACTTGTGGAGATGAACTTTTGGAAACAAAGTTAATAAACGATTGCACAATGTTTATATTTGATGCCACGGTGGAGTGTAAGGCGCACGTTTACGATTATGAGCATGGAGGGACAGATGTGGGTGTGTGCGCGTTTACTCATTATCTTGACGAATTAAAAGATAAACTTTTCGCAAAAACACGTGGCTAAAAGAGGGTTTTTTAGTAATTATCAAGACTATAAAAGATAGGAGGATGGGTTGTCCGGAAAACATCAGAGGAAAAAGGTATTTTTCGGACAAAAATGTTTACACAAATTATTAGGGGGGAAGAGGGTTTTCCGGAAAAATAACGACCTATTTTGACACATATGATTACGACTATAGATGTAAGGAAAAAATATGGAGATCGTGTAAGTCACTTAAGCGACAATGAAATAGAGAAAACGCTTTTATTTCTCCATAACCTTTGCGAAAAAATTACTATAATGGTAACAACTAGTTACCCTAATAAATCATATGGACCAGAAAGCAATCATATACTGCCGAGTATCATCCGATAGACAAGTTAAGGAGGGACATGGACTTGAAGGTCAAGAAAAGCGTTGTCGTGATTATGCAACTAGCAAGGGATATAAGGTGATGAAGATATTCAAAGAAGAGGGAATCTCAGGGGGTTTGATTAATAGACCAGAAATGGAAAAGCTATTGCTTTTTCTTGAAAAAAATACCAATATAAATGAAAAGATTGTTGTTATTGTCGATGATATAAAAAGGCTTGCTCGTAATGTTGAAGGTCACTTCATTTTAAAGGCATCAATATATTCAAAAAATGCCACTTTAGAGAGTCCCTCTCATAAATTTGAAGATACAGCGGAGGGTAAGTTTATCGAAACTGTATTAGCGGGTGCAAGTGAGTTGGAGCGAAATCAGAACGCACGACAGGTAAAAAATAGAATGAAGGCCCGAATGGAGCTTGGATGTTGGTCACTTCGCTCACCCGCGCTAGGGCTTAAATATGCCCGAGATCCAAATTACGGAAAAATACTCATGAATGATGAACCCTATGCCTCAATTTATAAAGAGGCAATAGAAAAATATGCAAACCATTCTTTAAACACACTTGAAGAAGTGAGGCGGTTTATTGAGAAGAAGTACCTAGAACAAGGGTTAAAAAGAAAGACATCAATAAATGGGACCAAAAATATTCTCACGGAGCTTCTCTACACAGGTTATCTTGAGTATAAGCCGTGGAATGTAAGTCTTCGAAGAGGGAGACATAAGGGGTTTATTTCAATGGAAACTTATAATATTGTTCAAGAAAAACTAAAAGGAAAAGCTAAACCCTCATTGAGGAAAGATTATAATCTTGATTTTCCACTTCGGAGCTATGTCCTTTGTGATGACTGTGACAAGCCTTTAACTGCCTCTTGGAATAAGGGGAGATCGATACGATATCCTTATTACAAATGCAAAAACAAAACTTGTACTCTATATGACAAAAGTATCAAAAGAGAAATTATAGAAAAAGAATTTGAAAACGTCTTGGAAAAAACAAAGCCTAGCGAATTATCTATAAACCTAATGAAAGATGTCTTAAATGATGTGTGGACGTCAAATCAAGCTGATGGAAAAGTAGTTAGTGAAAGAATATGTAAACAAATAATCGAAAAAGAGGGAATAATAAAAAATTATATGGATAGAATCGGTAAGACGTCAATTACAGAATTACTAAAAAGATATGAGGACGAGATAACATTATTGTCCAAAGAAGTTGAACACTTAAAAACACTTACGTATAAACGGAATTATGATGAAGAACAATTTGGAACCGCTTACGAAACAGTCTTTAACGTATTGAAAGAGCCTTTAAAGATGTGGCAAAGTGAAAACTACGAAGTCAAAAGAACGATTCTTTATATGTATTTTAATGACCGACTGCGTTATCGTCGGGGAGTTGGATTTGGAACCGTACCTTTAGCTTATCCGATTAAGCTAATGAGTGATACGGACACCTCAAAAACTGCTTTGGTGGAGATGCCGGGAATTGAACCCGGATCTGAGGAAACACTTCTACAAAGGTTTAGTGAGGGGTAGGATATTTTTTACGCATGTATAAACGAGGAGAATAAGCAAACCTGCTTATACAGCCAATTAAGGGTTGTCTGATCCCTGCCCAATTGGGAATGGCAGTTCACATATTCCGGTTGGTTAACCCCATCTCTAGTGCGAACCGGAAGAATCTCTAGAAAGGGGCTTTATCAAAAGCTTTTATTATGCAAAGAGCATAGCTTTTTGATTTGATCCGAAGATCATTTCTGAAGCGAAAGCTTTCAATTCAGCAACGTTTTCCTCAAATGAGTTAGCAGTTGTTGTTTTTCTGTTTGACGGACAGACCCGCCCTCACCTTTTGTAAATGTGCAAATTCCCCATCGATTCCTATCATCCCCAAGGGAGCCTCTATTATACCATTTTTGGCTTGTTATAACCACCCCAAATGCGGTACAATAACCCTATGCTCACAACCCCTTTTAAGGCTATTTTGTTCGATTTCGATGAGACGCTCGTTGAGGCGATGGGAGTCAAATGGAAGCAGCACCAGGAGACCGCCCGCAAGTTCTATGATCATGAGTTGACCGAAGAGACTATACGCCAATATTGGGGCATGCCTTTTGAGCCGATGATTGAACTGTTTTATGACAAGAAGGATACAGTGGAAAACATGAAAGACAATTATCATTCACTCGACAGCGAGTATCCTAAATATCCCTTCACCGACACTATCCCTGTCCTTAACTATCTCCACTCTCACTCCTATTGGACAGGCATCATCACAAGTATGACCAAAGACTCCGTCGTCAAAGATATGAAAGAGACAGGGATGCCCTATGAGCTGTTTGACCTTATCCAAGGATCGACCGACTCTCCCTATCACAAGCCCGACCCAAAAGTTTTTGACCATGCAATCGCTCTGTTGAGCGAAAAGCATATCACTCCAAAACAAACCCTATATGTCGGCGATGATATCCGCGATATGCAGGCGGCAGTTGGAGCCGGTATTAATTTTATTGCCGTCCCCAATGGGCTCACTTCAAAAGAAGTATTTATCAAAAACGGGGCACGATGCATTTCTGCGCTTTCGGAACTTATTTCTTGACGGGAAGGGAGGATAGATAATTCCACGTTTCGCTGAGCTTATCTGGAGGTATTTCTTTTTTTATATGCCGCAGAAACTGCCACAATACATATGCATCATCGTATGCCCTGTGGCGGCTGCTATAGGTAAATCCAAATCTCTCGATAAGGGAGGCAAGTTTGTGCGATTTATATTGGGGAAACAGTCGCCTGGAAAGACGCACTGTGCAACACCTCTTCGATTCAAATGGAACATTGACTCTGCCAAACTCCGCCTGTATGAAAGAGTAGTCAAACCACACGTTATGCGCGACGAATGTCGCTCCGTGCAGCAGCTTTTTTACCTTGTGCTTTACTTTCGAGAATACAGGCGCTCCTTCAACGTCTTGCTCTGTGATACCCGTCAGGTTCGTGATGAAGTATGGAATTGAAACTTCAGGATTGATGAGGGTCGTCAATTTATCCACGATCTTATTTCCTTCGATACGGATAATGGCTATTTCTATTATGCGGCTCCGGGCAGCACTCATCCCCGTCGTCTCCAAATCGACAATGGCTAGGCTTTTATCGAACATATCAATAGGCAGCGCCCTGGAATCCCGGGCAGTTTTCTGTTGCCCATTGGAGGAATGCAGATGAACACTCCGTTTTTTTTGCTTGATTAGGCCCCGGCATACAGTCTACATAGTCCCCTTCTGGACAGCTGTATCCCGTCTTTGACGGCATGGATTTTACGCAAGTTCCGGCAGCGTCAGGATAGGTACCATCGTATTTACAATAGTATCCGGTTTGGCACATCTTGCCGGCAATCCCTCCACATCTTTCCTGCACATCATCGATTATCTTTATGTAGTATGACTTATCTCCATAGAGCGTGTAGGAATCCGTTCTCCCATCGACACTTTGTGCATAGACCTCAACTTGTTTACGGACAAAATCATTCAGCTTCGTATCGTCAAGCATCGCTGTAGGAAATGTGCCTCTTGGTTGAGGAATACCTATCGTTTCTCCTGTTTGGACAATTACGCTCGCCTTCCCAACTCCGATACTGCAGATTCCGTCAACTTGACAGCTATAATCAATGTTACTTATCGTTCCCGTGAATTTTTTCACCTCTCCCTTGATGACTGGGCATTCTTCAAATTCACAGTCTGGGCCAATTCTTCCAACAGCTGTCCCGTCTGGGCATATTTTTGCATCCATCGTGCATGCGACAGGTTCATCGGATGGAATGACATTTTGTGTGGGAGGGGTCTTTGGCTCTATTGTGGCTTGATAGCTCATGCCAAGCGAGAAGGCCACGATGGGCAAGACAATAAAAAGCGTCAAGGCAAGCGCTTTCGAAAATGGGGTTACGGTTGTCAGTTCTTTTGAGAGGTTCATATATCTACACTATATCACGGACGAACCCTTCAAGTCTATCAAGACCTTTTTGTATATTGCTGTCGCTTGTCGCATAACTCAGCCGGATAAAGGAATCGTCCCCAAACGCGCTTCCCGGTACCGCAGCTACATGCTTTTTTTCAAGCAACTGTGTACAGAATTCCGCAGAATTGCGTATCGTCGCATTGAAGAGCGCAGATATGTTCACGAATACATAAAATGCACCATCTGGAACCGATACGCTCACCTGTTTTATTTTCGATAATCGTCCAACGATGTAATCCCTACGTTTTTTATATGCATCCCTCATGACTCCTACAATCTCCTGAGGTCCATTTAATGCTTCAACCGCCGCTTTCTGAGCAATGCTGTTGGGATTGGAAGTTGAATGGTCCTGTAAGAGTGCCGTCGCTCGGATGATGCTTTTCTCACCGGCACAATACCCTATCCTCCACCCCGTCATCGAATATGCTTTGGAAACTCCGTTGACTACAACCGTCAGTTCTTTTATCTTCTCCCCCAACTCTGCAATAGACACGTGTTTCTTCTCGTAGATAAGCGGTTCATAGATCTCATCGCTGATGACGAGTATGTTTTTTTCAACGCAGATATCGGCGATTTCCTGCAATTCACTTTTCGAATAGACATAACCTGTTGGGTTTGAAGGTGAGTTCAATATCAGCAGTTTCGTTTTCTCGGTAATGGCTTTCCTTAAATCATTTGGATCTAACCTGAACTCTTTTGTCTTCACAAGATCACATACTCCTCCCGCAAGCTTAACCATCTCTTCATAACTGACCCAATAAGGTACGGGTAAAACGACATGATCACCCGGATTGATGAGGACCTGCATCAGGTTAAAGAGACATTGTTTCGCTCCAGTCGACACAAGGATGTTTTCCCGCTTATAACTGAGTCGGTTATCTCTTTCGAATTTTTTGCAGATGGCATCCTTCAGTTCAGGGATTCCGCTTGTCGTCGTATATTTTGTGAATCCTTCCTTAATTGCCTGGATAGCGGCTTCCTTTATGTTTTCGGGGGTATCAAAATCCGGTTCCCCTGCACCGAACGATATTACGTCTATTCCACTCTTTTTCATCTCTTTCGCTTTCGCTGAAATGGCAAGAGTCAGGGATGGGTTAATTTGAGAGGCTCTTTTTGAAATCATAGTTGAGGGCCCGCATCGATAATTGCATGCGGAATTTTTTCGAATTTCTTAAAATTTTCCTGGAATGCAGCTACCAACGAACGAGCGACATCATCGTACGATTTTTTATCGCTCCATAGATCTCTTGGTTTCAATATATAACTGTCAACTTGAGGGACTTCTTTGGGAACTTCCAAATTGAAAAGGTCATCATGTCGATAAGGCGCTTCATCCAACTTCCCCTCCAATATCGCAGTGATGATCCCACGGGTTGCCTTGATGCTTATCCGTTTGCCCACTCCATATGCACCACCTGACCACCCCGTATTGACGAGATAAATCTGTGTCTTGTATTTTTTCAGATAATCTTTCAAAAGATTTGCATATACCATGGGTTTTAATGCCATGAATGGACCTCCGAAAAATGGGGAAAACGTCACCTTCGGTTCGGTGATCCCTCGCTCGGTCCCGGCAAGTTTGGAAGTATATCCTGACATGAAGTGATACATTGCGCCAGGGACGGACAACTTTGCGACAGGGGGCAATACCCCAAACGCGTCCGCTGTCAGGAATATGACGTAGGATGGATGTCCTCCGACTCCCGAAAGCACGGCATTCTCTATGAATTCAATCGGGTACACGACGCGTGTATTTTCCGTATAGTGTGGATCGGTAAAGTCGATGTCCCCATTTTCCTTCAAAACCACATTTTCAAGAAGTGAATGATGACGGATTGCTCCCCAAATTTGCGGTTCGCTTTCCTTTTTCAGGTTGATGCATTTTGCATAACATCCTCCTTCAAAGTTGAAGATTCCGTTTTCGCTCCACCCATGTTCATCGTCCCCGATGAGATGTCTATTAGGATCGGCAGAAAGAGTTGTCTTCCCTGTTCCTGATAGTCCGAAAAAAAGTGCCGTTTTTCCGTCCTTCCCTACGTTCGCCGAACAGTGCATCGGCAATACATTTTTGTCGGGCAAGAGAATATTCATCACGGAGAAGATCGACTTCTTTATCTCTCCTGAATATTTCGTCCCTCCAATCAACACTATTTTCTTTTCGAGATTTAAAACGATGAATGTCTCTGAGTTGGTACCGTCTTTTTTCGGATCGGCAAAACAATTAGGTGCTGAAAGCACCGTCAACTGAGGAGAATGGGTAAGAAGTTCCGCCGCCGTCGGACGACGAAGCAAGTGAGTAGAAAAAAGTGTCTGATATGCATACTCTGAAACGACACGTACATGCAGTTTATACTTTTTATCCGCCCCAGCAAATCCGTCAAATACATATAAATCTTCCTTGTCGGAAAGATGGGCAGATACTTTTTGATATAGGTTCTCAAACTGTTCTTCACTGAGGGCGACATTTGCCGCGTTCCAATTTATCTTGTCATGAATTGAGGGAGTATCTACTATGAATTTATCTTTTGGGGATCGTCCTGTATATTTTCCGGTGTATACCAACAGCGCTCCTGTTTTTGTGGTAACCACTTCTTTCTTATCGAGAGACCTTTGAGCGAGCCAGTCTAAGTGAGGATTCCTATGAACCTTTCCGCGTGGGGTTATGTTATGCCTACTCAACGAGTATGTATTCATATACCTATCACTCTAACCCTCCAAAATCCATTTGTCAAATTACTTTTTCATCCATTCCTTCATCTCTCTCTTCTCATTCCTGACTATATCTGTGTTCTTTTCCCTATTCTTCTTTTCCAAGTCCCGTCGTCCCCTGACGACTGCTACTTCCAGCTTGATATACGGCCCTTGGCTATAACAGGAAATGGGGACCAATGTCAATCCTTTTGCTGCTGTTTTTACCTGTAGTTTAAGGAGTTCTTTCTTATGGAGAAGGAGTTTTCTACTTCTTTTTGGATCATATTCTTCCTGTTTGGCAAACTCATACTTTTGGATATCCGCATTGATGAGAAATGCCTCACCTCTCATGAGTTTGACGTATGCCGCATCCAAGTTGACCCGCTTCAAAAAAACAGACTTCGTTTCCGCCCCAGTCAAGACGATACCCGTCTCAACGGTTTCCAATACTTCATAGTCACGTCCGGCTTTTCTGTTTATAACTTTCATGTGCCAATTGTATCAAAGTATAGGTCGTGCAATCATCCACTTCTTTCCTGTTTCTTCTTATACGTCATCCAAGCCGTGACTCCACCTAACAAGAGGATGAATAATATCGATCCGATGGAAAGCGCATTGAGCCCTTCCATGCCAGTTGGAACTCCTGTTGGATCCGGTATTTGGTCTGGGATTTCCCTTGCTTGGGCAGTGGTATTTTTGAATTTCCCGACGACATTGTTGTTGACCGAGAACTCCGATGTCTCTTTCTTTATGGTGCTGTTCGTTTTCGGATCAATGAACTCGAAATAATAAGGAAGGTTGGGAGCGGCTTCAACAGGGACAGTAAAGTATCCTGTTTCATCCGCCTTGACTGTGTATGCTGTAGCTCCATTATTTTTTAGCTGTAGGTTCACCATTGCAAACGGAATAACTGCCCCATTTTGGTCATAAGCATACCCTTCTATATTTTGCAGTATCGGTTGGGTGCGGATAGTGATTGTGTTGTTTTGTTGTGCAAAAACGGATCCAACCAATCTTTCAAGCCATGAACTTTTCTGTGCGATAGCAAGTTGGGTCAAATCCACTTTTTCATATCCGATATCAATCGGCTGTTGAGGATTAATGACTGATGAAGCGATCGGAACGGAATAGGAGCCATTTTTGTCAGCTTCCCCGAAGGCGATTTCTGTCCCGCCCTGTTTGATGCTTATTTTAGTCAGTGGGTGTGTCGTCTGTCCCGAATATACCTCTCCATCTTCTGCTGTTATCTCCGTATGAGCAAGAATCGCAAGCGGTCGAGTTTCGCGCATTGTCACGGAAACAAGGGCGATATCCCTTCGTTCGATATTGGGATATCCTTGTGCCTCTTCTTCAGGGGTATCGATTCTCTCGACTATTTTTTCATCAAATCGATAAAGAGTACTATATGCCTTTGAATAGTTCTGATGGACATCACTCACCTGCTCCGCCATCACATAAGATGCGGGTGCCTTTATCGATAGGTAATAGTCGCCCTCTTCTACATAAAAAGTGTAGTTGCCCAATATATCCGTCATATCGGGATTCTTTACACCGGCCTGATTCACCGGTTTTTTTGCAGCATCCAAAATAGTCACTTCAACATTTTCCATTGGTTCAAGGGTATTTGCGTCAAACGCTCTTCCTTCCGGATCCCATTGGATAGCCGCACAGTCTTTTGTCGATCCAGGACTAAATAATGTATCCATCCCAATTGGCCCTTGTTGGAGTCCTCCCTCAGTACCACTTGCTCCCGGATTTATGGTCGGTTGTGGGTCGCGAGGAAAAACAGCAAAATATTGGGCAGGAGTGTGACGAGCAGGTGCATATGAAGGCACCGCATTCACGACCGCTTCGATACTTCCATCAACTGAGCTCATCTTTGCTTGACCTGAAACATATTTCATGACTCCAGCTACATACTGGGCGCCAAAGGGAGCAAGCTCCGCGTCAGCCGTCGGGTCCCCTGTCGTGATTATCTGTCCCGCTTTTGATTGGGTGATACTCACGATATAAATCGGCTTTCCAATAGGCATTCCGGTCCCTGTCAGTTTTCGTTTACGTATCGTTTTTTCGCCTTCCATTTGAATTACCTTCTCTGCTTTCAGACATATTTTTTCATACCCGATCGGTTTATCAACTGCTTGGACCACCGCCTGGAACGGGAATAGGCCTGTATAAGCAAACATAAAAAGGAGGGTAAAGAAAGTACGAGTATGTTTCATACATACATGATGCTTGTTTTTTCGGAGTTTTTCAAGAAGTTATTTCTCTATTATTTTTTGCACCCATGGCGCAAGCATCGAATAGATGCGAGGATCTTGCACCTTTTCTATATTGTTCTTATGAATGGTATAGAATCCATATGCAAAATCATATACAGGCGTAGGAAGTTTGTTTAGCTCCACGGAATAGACATAATCAATCTCATGTTCATAGTGTCCGCTCACGTCATCGAATGCCTTATAGTTCACCTTCTTGACGAACGTGATGTCGTCGATGATATCTTCTGCATGTATGCCCCATTCTCTTTGGAGTCCATCAAGCACAGAAACTACGCCGTCTTGAAGGCTGTCTTTTATATATAGCTGATGGGATGAAAAAGAGAAATCAAATACGTTATCGAAGACCGGATGTTTACGGTGCTGGAGTACGAACTGGTCTTGATAGGAAATGATTGCGGTGTATCCTCGATGGAGAATCCCTTTTTTATGCGCTTCCCACTTTTCTATTTTTCCGACGATCTCATCTTCTTCGTTGACCTCCGCTATAAATTGTTTTTCTTTATAATAGTCCATAACAATGTATATTATAAATGACAAATTGATTAGCTGGCTAGTTTTTTCATTCTCCTTTTTTCTGTCTTCCCAACTGGGTAAGCATTTCTTTTTCCCCTTTTCCTACCTATCGGGAATCCGTATTGATTATCTCGCCCCAACTATCTATCTGACGGATATCCTGAGTGTGCCGTTTATGGTCATTTCCTTTATCCTCCTGGCACGTCAATGGAAAACCATACGTTCCCTCATACAGAAAAACTTACCGCTATGCCTTACTTTTTTCCTGCTTATCGACATCAATTATTTCTTCTCCCTTTCGAAAGAAATGTGGTTCTATTCCTTATGGAAAATCCTGCAATGGGCGCTGGTCCTTTATTTTTTTTGGTATCACCGTAATAAAAAAAGTGTGTATTCGGCAGTTTTGTATGGACTACTTCTTGGCTCATTCTTTCAATGCATGCTTGCGATACGACAGCTGATGTTGCGCCACAGTCTGCAGGGTATCTGGTATTGGTTGGGAGAGCGCAGTTTTGCCATCACCACTCCGGGTATCGCCAAGGCATACCTGTTCGGAAAAGAGTTCCTGCGTCCTTACGGCACATTCTCCCACCCTAATTCAATGGGGGGATTCTACCTTTTTATCTACGTGTTTATCCTCACGCAAAAAAAACTCACCAATCAGATTCTTAAATTTGCCCTTTTGACATTATCATCTTTCCTCGTATTCCTGTCCTTTTCCCGTTCCGTATTAGTGTTGTATGGGGTTCTCAACCTGTTTTATTTTTCAAGGAATATGTTGCAATGCAAAGTCTGTTTACTTGCTAAACTGGCGGTTGCGTCAGTCCTCCTCCTGATAGTCCTCAATATCACAGGCGACGCAAACAGTCTCAATAAGCGAGCCGACTTTTCCCAAAAATCCATTCGCATCATCCAACAAAGGCCGCTCAGTGGCACCGGTATCGGCAGTTATCTTATCGCGCAGCACGCCTATCCGCAAAAATATTCTTTCTTCTTTGAACAGCCAGTACATAACATCTTCCTCCTAACAACATCCCAACTGGGCATTCCTCTCACAATCCTCCTTCTTGTCCTGATTATCCAAATGATAAAAAAACAGCTTGTACATCTTTCGTTCCTGTTACCCCTCTGTGTCCTTGTGGGGACGGGAGGAATCGACCACTATTGGCTCACCCTCCAACAAAATGTGTTGGTAAGTGCCGTGATTTTTGGCATACTGTTTTTATATGAGAAAAAGACTGCCCGAACTTGATGACATCCGCGGTATCTCGATAATCGTTATGATCCTTATCCATACGAACGCTTACTTCCTCTCTAAACCATGGGCATATACCACTCGCGAAATAAGTCAATTTGCAGTCGTTGCATTCTTGTTCTGCTCCGCGTATCTTTCCATCCAAAAACCGTATCCCGATTCCATCTCGTCCATTTTCTTTTATTTCTATAAACGTCTCTCTCGTCTCCTTATCCCCTTCTATGTTTTCTTTGTCTCTTACATCGTATTCATGAACCTTGCCATCGGCAAACAGTATGCCGAGGAGTATGTCATGAAAAGTTTCTTGTTGATCGGAGGAATAGATTTTAATTGGCTCGTTCTTCTGTTCATACAACTCATGGTCGTGACGCCGATCCTCCAATATCTCTATGCCAAAAAAGAAAAACTGCTTATCCTTTATGCCGTTGTCGCATTTGTTTCTTCCGTCATATTCCTGAAATACACCCCACTTCCTTATTATCGTGCCATCATGTGGCTGCCATGGTCGCTCGTCATTGTCTATGCCCTCTATTTCGAAAGGATATGGAAAAATAAGGCACTCTTTTTCTGGGTGACGTTCCTGTTTGGCGCACTGTTTTTAAGCACACAACAGCTCATCCTCCTTCCGATGAAGCATTCATTCTCCATGTATTACAACAAGTACCCACCGAATTTGTATCATATCGCATATAGCCTTTTTGCCGTCAACATACTCTACTTCCTCTCACGCGTAAAAATGTTTTCGCTGGGACTTGTGCAGTCGGTCATCCATTTTTTCAGCATCAATTCCTATCAGGTATTCTTTATCCATATAATCGTCATTGAGGGAGTGTGGAAGTTCATGCGCCCGACCAACTGGATCCTCTTTTTTGTCATTGTGACGTATGTGAGCGTATTGGTGCAGATGGGTTTCAATTGGATGACCGAGCGGCTTCATCACATCTCCAAGAAGAAGTCTGTCATCGCGTGATTATCTTTTTTCGATGTTATACAACTGACTTACTATCTGGATATTCGCCGGTGCGCGGACATTGAAGAAGTCCTTGAACTCTTTTCCGTCAAAAGACTGCGAACCAGCATCTCCTTGCACGGTGATACTGTTTGTCTTTCCATATCCGATATCCGCGTTTATGGAAACTGAAGAAATCGAATTGAACGGCGTGATATTTTTTCCTCTTAATTCCGATTTAATCTTCTCTTGGTTCCACGTTTCGCCAGTTGGCTTATCAGGTTGTCCCACATGTGGCGACGCTGATGAATCTGCGCGGACTAACAAAATCACGTTTACGATATCTGCAATTTCTTCACCTTTTAACCAAGCGGTTTTGTTGTATTCCGCTCGTGATCCCCAATCACAGTAAAACCAAGGAGATTCCCTGTCCCATGCTCGTTCATTCAGCTCAGAAAAACTGCCTGCACCTGAGGATGTGTCTTGCATGTGTTTTGTCCATGGCTTTTGACTTCCCCAAATTTCTCCTGATGTCCACTCATATCCCCCATGTGTCGAGGCATACCACGCCTTAATGACTTCCCCTGTGTCATTTGATACCATAACGCGAGCGCTATTATCTCCGCATCTCACGTCATTGACTGCAGCTTCCCATTTTCCTCCTTTATTATTACCAAGATAGACCTGACAATCCTGAGTCGTGCATATTTCACCACTTCCCCCTCCTGTGTATGCGTACGCAAAAGATGCCGCTGCAACTACTTGTGCTTTCAATGCTTCATACCCGCCTGAGTTACCCCATGATTCTGGCATTTCTCCGATTCCTTTCAAATAATCATTAATCCCAACTTCTCCATATCCCTGTACGCGCAACTTTCCATTAGGAAAGTCTCTACATTCGATTTTGACATTGTTGTAATACGCATTCAAAATAGATTCATAATTCTGGCCCGCCTTTGCTCTTCCATATGCACCGAATTGATTCATTCCTACCCGATGGACTGAACCATAACTAAAGAATGCAAAAGCATTCCCAAACCCTGGATCAACGCTTCGGTCATCCGTACAACCGCCCAGAGATGTACCAGCCGAACGAGGTAGATTAAGACCAGCCTGACGAGAAGCGATGATAGACTGCTGCTGGGCCGTGAGCGAAGCTATCTTACTTTGTAATTCGCCTAAATATTTCTTTGACTTCGCAACTTCTGTAGCCAGGAATGTCGATTGTTTGTCGACCTCTGCCTTCACGGAGGCGAGTGACGCTTTCTCCGCCTCAAGCTGTTTTTTCTTGTCCTCAACCTGTTTGATGAAGATGGCGATGCGGACGATTGCTTTCTTGTCCTCATCAACCAGTGTTTTCTGATAGAAATAATTCTGCAGCGATTCAGAAATATTGTCGGAGAGCAGAAGGTTGACGACGGAGAATGAATTTTTCCCCATGTTTTTATAGTATGACCGGGCGCGTTGATTCAGGAGTTTTTGCTGTGTGGCGAATGCCTTTTCCCCTTCCACAACTTGTGCCTGTTTTGTTTCGATTTGTCCCTCAAGTATTGCTACCTTGCTTTTTATGTCATTTAGTTGCTTCTGCAAACCCTGCAGTTGCGTCTCATTCGTTTGGTTTGCCTTGCTCAGTTCCGAAAATGTTTTCTTGAGATCGTCAAGTTGTTTGGATATGTCATCCAACTGATCCGCATGCACAGAGGAGACGAAGGCAAAGATAGTCGCAACTATGAGACACAGGAATATCGATCGCTTCATATATCCATTATATCCTTTTAATGTATGATTGAAGACTCAAAAAAATTAAGAAAGGACACCAAAAAAAACTTCCTGTATACTGAAACTATGAAGAAGATAGTTGTCGTGTTTCTAGCGCTGTTTACGATATCCCTATCTGTCGTCGCTCCTTCATTTGCCGCAAAAAGATATGTCACCTGCGATGCATGTGGACTCTGTCCAAAGATTGTAAATGGTACTACTTCATCCTGTACTGTCGACTTTGTCCCGGGAGACTGGAAACGCTGTGCCAAGTGTCTCTATCCCACGCTTTACCCTCCTGCCAGCAATCCTGATCCGAAAAACTGCAACACCGTCGTCATCAATGAAGCGACAGGCACCGTGAAATATCCCGTCAAGACAGGTCGCCAGTTCACGATGCTTGGATGCATAACATCCGGTTCCACTGTTGGATTTACCGACAAAAGCGGAGCACCGAGTTTCGTACAGGCAATGTTGAATGTGCTGTTTACTTTGGCCGGAGGATTGGCTTTCTTATATCTTATGTATGGAGGATTCATTATCCTTACGTCACAGGCAGATCCAGAACGCCTCAACTATGGAAGACGGCTTATTTACGGATCGATAGTAGGACTCATATTCACGTTCGGGTCCGTCTTTATCGTGAACCTCGTCGGTTCAGGGATCCTCAAGATTCCAGGCTTCAACGGAGCAGTCGCCCCGTAAAAATCAATCTTTCTTCTGGCTTCTCTTCATGAGTATTCCCGTGAGTAGCGATGACCCAAGAAGCGGGAACATGACTATAGGTACTCCGGTATTTGGAATAGATGTAGGAACCGTGCTTCCTGAATAAGAATGGAAGTTAGGATCTACTTGTTTTGTCACTTGGGTATTTGTCGTTGGTTTCGAAGTTGTTTTTGTTGTGACCTTATTCACTGTCGTTGCTCCTTTTTTGGCGGGAGTTGGGGTAACAGTAGGGGTAATTTTTGCTTTTGAAACAGACTTGGCAAGGTTTAATCCTTTGATATTGAACTTACCGCTTGCAACGATGATAAATACGGCAACGACAACCAAACCGAGGATAAATGAGAGGGCTTTATTGAATTGTTCCATAGGAGCTAATTATATCATTATAGGTTATATATTGCAACTCAGATTGACTTTTTTCCTTATTTCAGCAAGAATGAGGTATGGAGAATCCGCAGTTGTTGTATTTGTGGAAAGCGCCTCTTCGTGCCTACAAAAGAAGAAGTGACAGTATTTTGCGCTTTTATGTAGCCTTGGCCCTTCTTTTGAGCCTGATCGTCTTCTTTTTCGGAGACCGGGTCCTTTTGGTGCCTATCCTTACCCTTCTCTTCCTATTTTACGTCCTGACGATCACTCCACCTCCGGAAATTGAAAATATGATCACGGTATTTGGCATAGAAACAGCCGGAATATCGCTCCGTTGGGAGTTCTTGTCCCATTATTACTATACGAAGAAATTCCACTTCAATGTCCTTACGCTCGTCAGTCATGCTCCTTATTCTTACCACGTCTACTTGATAGTTCCCGATGATTCTATGAAGACGTCAATCAATGCTATCCTCTCAAAGCATCTTATGTATGTAGAAAAGCCACAACGAAGCTTCACGGATAAAATGGTTGATTGGCTATCAAACCTTATGCCTGATGATGAAGATCCGATATCAGCGCACGCATCTTCTCCCCAAAAACCGCAGGGGACATCTCTTTCACACCAAACAGCCGCGACCATTTAAGCAGTCCTTCGTCTGTTGATACCACGACTCCATCCAATTCTTTTGCTAAGACAATGATATCTAGGTCGGCAACGCTGTCCAAGAATCCTACGCGAGTCGCCTGTCTGTATCTGTCGCGAAAACCCTTTATCTGTATCCCCACTTTCTTTTGGAATTCCATCTTTGACAACTGCGCTCCTCCCATGAATGACTGTGCTGCCTGTTCTATCTCTTCTTCCCCTGTCCGTAAGCCCCTATAGCTCCTGTTTCGTATGTCTTCGACTAGGGTGTAGAAAACAGATGCTGGGAATTGGAACGAGTCGATATTGGGTGACTTTACGATTATGTGTGACAGCAGTTTCTTGACCGTTTCCTGTTCCTTGTTTTCGAAGAAACTCAAAAACTCCTCTACGATACGGGGTGGCATATACAATTGTGCCTTTTCGCCGCATTTTGTCATGACTTGCATTACCTGTTCTGTGGTTGCACCGAAATCAAGTCCTGCCTGCATATTGAAAAACAGGTTCGTGTCAAGGATGTAAGTATTCATAGATAGATATATCATACCACCCAAATCCGACATTCTGTTCATAATTTATATGGCATCTATGTCCTCCATTTGCTAATCATGGCTAACCCAAAAAACATGCATCACTTTGTACTACTTTGACCGCTTGTAATTCTACCTCTAGTGTTTTACATTTTTCATTGACACTATAAATATGAATTGCTTATTTTGCAAAAACACGGATACGGAGGTAATTGAGACACGACTTGCCGATGAAGGAGTTACGATTCGCCGCAGAAGAGTGTGTCCAAAGTGTCAGAAACGGTTCACTACCTATGAACGCTCTGAGGAGTTCCCTATTCTTGTCATCAAGAAGGACGGGAAGCGTGAACGATTCAATAGGGATAAGGTTCGGCTAGGGTTGCAGAAAGCATGCGAAAAGACTATGGTGACCGCAGATCAGATTGAGCGCATGATTTCTGATATCGAGCAAGATGTCAAACAACGCGACACGGCAGAGGTTGAAAGTTCGGTTATCGGTGCACTTATCGCAAAACAGTTGAAAAGAACGGATAAGATCGCATATATCAGGTTTGCATCAGTTTTCAAACGGTTTGTGGAACTGGACGATTTCCAGAAGGAGATCAAAAAACTTAGTTAATAATTTGTGTCCTGTATTAATACATTTATAAAATTTATATGAAACTCACCGGCATCTCGGAAAAAGTCTTTCTCGATCGTTATTCTTTAAAGGACAAAGCAGGTAAAGCTCTTGAAAAAAGACCAGACGACATGTGGAAAAGAATTGCTAAGTCTGTCGCTTCCCAAGAAAAAACCCCAGAGGGAAAAAAGAAATGGGAAAAAGAATTCAACGATGCGATGAAAGATTTCAAATATGTCCCAGGAGGACGTATTTTGGCAGGAGCCGGCACCGGATATGACGTCACCTTCTACAACTGTTTCGTTATCCCAAGCCCGAAAGATGCTCGTGGCGGGATTTTGGAAACATTGAAGCAGATGGTGGAAATCATGGCTCGTGGTGGTGGAGTCGGAATCAACCTCTCTTCCCTGCGTCCTCGTGGATCACGCGTCAAGAAGGTGAATGGATTTTCCTCAGGTCCTATCAATTGGGCTGAGCTGTTTTCTGTCGCGACAAAAGATATCATTCAACAAGGTGGCACCCGTCGTGGAGCGCTCATGCTTATGCTTTGGGACTGGCATCCTGATATCGAAGAATTTATTACAGTGAAACAGGATTTGAAACGCATAAACGGCGCAAATCTTTCAGTCTGTGTCTCCGATTCATTCATGGAAGCCGTCGAAAAAGATGCCGATTGGGACCTTATATTTCCTGACACCACAGATCCTGAGTATGATGAAAAATGGGATGGAGATATTTTTGCATGGAAGGCTCTCGGCAAAAAAGTGATCGTCAGAAAAACAGTCAAGGCGCGCTTCATTTGGGACCTTATCGCACAAGCTGCATGGAAATCAGCGGAGCCAGGACTCGTCTTCATGGAGAGATATAACAAATGGCACAACAACTGGTATTGGAACAGAATCAACTGTGTCAACCCATGTGGAGAAGAAGGATTACCACCATGGGGTGTCTGTAACCTAGGGTCCATCAATCTTTCAGCACTCGTCAAGGGAAATGATGTCGACAAAAAAGGATCATTCGACTTCACAGAACTCAAGAAAGTGGTCCGCGCAGGAGTCCGCTTCCAAGACAACATCATCGACATGGATCAATATTTCTTTGAAGGAATACGGAAAACTCAACTTGAAGGAGAACGCCGCATCGGTCTTGGTACCATGGGCTTGGGAGACACCCTCATCAAGCTCCATATGAGATATGGATCAAAAGAGTCCCTCCAATTCATCGATAAGGTATATAAGATCATCAGGGATGAGGCATATCGCGCATCGACCGAAAACGCGAAAGAAAAAGGATCATTCGGAAAATATGACAAGGAAAAATACCTCAAGGGAAAGTTCATCCAAGCCCTGCCATCCGATGTACAAAAAAATATCGCTGAGCGCGGCATCCGCAATTCATTATTGTTGATGCAAGCTCCAACCGGATCGACTTCACTCATGGTAAACACCACATCAGGTATTGAGCCTGTCTATGAGTTTGAATTCATCCGCCGAGACAGAATCGGAGAACATGTCATCCGCCACCATATCTATGAGAAGTGGGTAAAAAAACATGAAAAGGAATTGAAGGAAGGAAAAGTGAAGCGTCCACAATGGTTCGTGTCAGCTCAGGAGTTGACTCCAGAAGAACACGTCGACGTGCAAGCAGTCATCCAAAAATATGTCGATGCTTCTATCTCAAAGACAGTGAATGCGCCAAACAGCCATACGGTTGAAGATGTAAAACGTCTCTATACGCTTGCTTATAAACAAGGGTTAAAGGGTATCGCATATATGAGAGAAGGATCAAGAGAGGGAGTGCTTGAACGCATGGACAAGAAAGAAGATAAAAAAGTCGAAGTCGTTCCACAGTACCAGGTAAAACCACGACCAATGGTCGTCCATGGATCTACCTACCGCATGAACACACCGGTTGGAACCGCATTCATCACCATCAACACAAATGGCGGTGTAGTTCCAGAACCTTTGGAAGTATTTATCAGTATCAGTAAACCAGGAAGCGATATTTCTGCAATGGCAGAAGGCTTGGCTCGCACCATTTCGCTTGCCCTTCGATTTGCGTCAGGTATTTCAGCGATGGATAGAGTGAAAGAAATCGTCAATCAGCTTGAAGGAATCGGCGGAGCACGTGTCATGGGATTCGGGAAAGACCGAATAAAAAGTCTTCCTGATGCGGTCGCGAAAGTGTTGAAGATACACTACAGCATCGGCATCAAGAAGGAAGAGGTTGGGACTGCCCCAAAATTAATAACCGAAACGACACAGGCATCGCTTATCCCTTCCCCACAACCGAAAGGGCTTTTTGATCTATGTCCTGATTGTGGAGAAGCATCATTTGCCCATGAAGAAGGGTGTAAAAAATGCTACAGCTGTGGTTATTCTGAATGTTCATGAAAATATATACCCGAACCGGGGACACCGGTACGACTGGATTATTTGGAGGCGAGAGGATTCCTAAAGACTCCCTCGCCGTAGAGTCGTATGGGTCAGTTGATGAATTGACAAGCGCATTAGGAGTACTTTTGACGACGATTACGGAAGAAGACGAAAAACAGTTCATTATCGGTATCCAAAAAAATCTGTACAGCATTATGGGCTCGCTTGCCCACGCCCCAACAGATCTGACAGCGTGCAAAAACCATATTACGGATATGGAACGAAAAATCGATTCCCTCACGGAGCATCTTCCCGAGCTTCGGTCATTCATCATTCCCGGCGGCTCTCCCGCATCGGCTTGGTCACACCTCTGTCGCACTATCTGCAGAAGAGCAGAGCGCTCGACTGTACGATTTTACAATGAAAAGAACATCATCCAAGAAGAAGGACCTTTTATTGTCATTCAATATCTAAACAGACTGTCAGACCTCTTGTTCACGTATGCTCGCCATTTCAACAAACAGGAAGAATTGAAAACAAAATAATGAGAAAGACAAATATACTGGCGCTTTTTTTTGTAGCTCTCATAGTCGGTACAGGGTATCTGCAGTTTTTCCCAAAAAAGGAACCGCAGAAAAAAGTCGCGCCTACGCCAACCATCTTAGTGCAACAGAAAATCACCGCTGAAACGGTCCTATCCAACAGGCAGGAACAGGTGCAGAAAGGCGCAACCGCACTTCAAGCACTTAACTCAACACACAAGATAAAAAGTAAAGGTGTTGGGCAAAACACATTCGTGACTGCAATCGATGGTCGGGAAGCCCTTGCCGACAAGCAGGAATTTTGGGCATTTTATGTGAACGGAAAGCAGGCAGAAGTCGGGGCAGGAACATACATCATAAAAAATAATGATACAATAGAGTGGAAAATTGAAACCTATTGACCATGAAAAAACTTAATCTAGAAACGTATTTTGCTATTTCCGCCGTTACACTTATGGCGGTTATTTTTCGTCTCATCCCTCACTCCCCTAATGTCGCACCCATCGCGGCCCTCGCTTTGTTTTCAGGAGCTCTGCTTCCCGACGCGAAAGGCTTTATTATCCCGATAATCGCACTTTTCATTTCCGACCTATTCCTTGGATTCCATGCTACAGTTCCGTTCGTCTACGGTAGCTTTATGGTCATCGCCCTTATAGGGGTTTTTCTCAAGAACCGCCTCTCCCCACTCAAGACAGCGGTCGGCAGCATAACAGGTTCCATCTTCTTTTTTCTCGTTACCAACTTTGGTGTGTGGGCAACCTCTTCAATGTATACAAAAGATCTTTCTGGCCTCCTGCGCTCCTACCAAATGGGAATCCCATTTTTCCGTAACACATTGCTTGGAGATTTGTTTTATACGACTCTTTTTTTCCTTGCATATCGCAGTATCAGATTATTATTTGTCTTGATGTTGCCAGCTCGTCGCAAGACAGCAAGGCATCTTGGGAACACTGTGTAATTCAGTGACTGTGCCGCAGCGGTAACCCTTAAGGGAAGTCCGAAGACCGATCAAGACGTGTGAAACACGAGCTATGTATGAACGCCGCAGTTGAGTCTTACCCACAAGTATCTTCGTCATTTGGCGTGCCATACCTAAGCCTAGCGCCAATACCTCCGCCAATTGATGTGGCAAAAAGCCTTGCAAAAAGAGGCTTTAATCCTGAAGAAGCTCACCTGTTGAATATGATGACCGACAAGGAGAAGAGAAAGGACTATCTCAGCAAGAACCTGGAAACGACCATCAATCACGTTTTTGAAGATTCCGTCGTCTCATTCACCAACTACTATCAACTCAACAAACAGAATGAAGTCGTTTCATATCCTGACGGGACCGTTCTCAATATCGATCCAGATGAACGCGGAGGGCTCAATAAGTTCGGCATCGAGTCGGCGGTTGCCGGAGCGCTTGATAATCCGAACCAGTTAGTACTCCTTTATAGCCCTCCCGGCCCGGTCGTTTTTGACGATAATCCCAATAATAAGTTCCGGGAAATAAGACCTTACACCGATGGACAGCTATACATGATGTATTCCGATGGTGAAAAAGTGAATAATGTCGCAGTGAGTGTGTCGGAGGAGGGAGAGTCGTGGGTATCCCAATTAATGCCATACGTCTACCAACAAGCCCTCTCCCAACCGACAGACATAGAACGTGTCGCCTACTTTATCCAGAACCCCGTCTTAACCGGCAAATCGATTGATGAATTCCTGAACCAAAGATGGAATGAGAGTAACAAAGCCATCTATATGAATAAGGACAACATACGCTACTCACTTCCTCAAACGCTGTCCCTTATCCGCCAATCGCTTGCAGGCATGATGCCAAAGTCACGCATAGTCGCAGACATCATGGACTCAATCGACTTTGATCATTTCACCATACATGATATCGATACGATCTATGGTGCCCTCGCCCAACATTATATGATTGATAAGGGCCTCACCACCCTTACCATGGGAGGAAGTTGCGGAGGAGATACGGTCAAGCTTGATGTCTTTTCCAATGGTATGGATAATCTATCGACTAATTTCAGGTCAATAACGCAAGGCAAGAATATCCCAGAGTTCGTAAAACCCAGTGAGGAGAAGGAGAAGATAACTTTTGAACTCAAACCGGGCCATAACTGCCAAAAATGCGGTGCAGATGGTGGAAAAAACAAGTTGGGTGACTGCGATATCTGTACGACCTGCCAGGAAAAATATGACAAGGGTGAGTTCAAGTAACTGTTTATTCTCCTCAAGCTCTCCGTTATAATGAATCTATGCCTCAGAATTTTACGTCCATTGAAGATCTAGTCCAGGAATATATGGCCATGAAGCATGGTGCAGGATCCCAAACAAAGGAAATGGAAATGCCCCTCTCTCCTCATGAAACCCATGACATGCAGGAGTTCAGCGAACAGGAAACCCAAAATGCAAAAACATATGTCACATCCAAGACAGAGGATACCATCAAGCTTCCTCCAGATCTAAAAAGTATAGGTGTAGAAACAAATGATGAAAGCGAACTTTTTCAGGCGACCCTGAATAAGATCAAACTGCCGATAAGCGATGAGAAGATTATGGAAGACCTCAAAGCTCCCCCATCTGAATCCAAGAGATGGTTTGCCACCATTCTCCTTTATATCTTAGAGCGAGCGCATATGACGCTCAAAAAAATAGGGACCAAGGTCGTGCGGGTGTTCAAGACGGATTAATGATTATACTTGCACTTTGCGCAATTCTTCTTCGAATCCCTCTTTCCCCATTGCACCTGAGAACTGCCCTACCACTTGTCCATCCTTGAAGATGATGAATGTGGGAATGGAAAAAACGGAGTATTGGGCTGCTAGATCTCCATTTTCGTCAACGTTTACCTTATAAAAAGCGATGTCTTTGTGTTCATCTCCCAAGATGTCAATGATCGGTCCTGTCATCTTGCATGGTCCACACCATTCTGCGAAAAAATCGACAAAAACGAGTCCTTTTTTGTCAAGAACGTCTTGTTGAAAGGTTGTTTGATTTGTGTGTGGAGTTACCATAGGATAAAACTATACTGGGGGATTCCTTGTATGTCAAGGTCTCCTCCGTATCATTCTTTTTCATCCATTCCATAGCTCATTACAGCCACAAAGAATCCAAGAATCATGATTGAACTTACGAAAAATATGATATCTGGAAGATATTGTTCGAATGGTGATTGGTCAATGGTAGGAAGTGCCTCAACCCTTAAATGAATTTCCTTATCCATAAAATGAATGCTGTCCTCATACTGCAGTTTGTCTTGGTCATTCCTTACCGAAATATTTTTCTGCCCGTAAAATAACTCCTCGAAGCTGTCAGAGAATGATGCTCCCACATTGACTGATTTGCTTATGTTGGGATAGGAATATGTCTTTTCAAACATTTTATACGGGATAACAGCAATGACGATAAATCCATTCAACTTCATCGCTGTCAATTTTGTGTTCTTTTCATATATTGGTTGGATAAAAAAAATCAGATCTTTTCCGAATATGTTTATCTGCCTTGTCATTATCATTCTGTTTTCATTTTCACTCTTTCTAAATGCATCTTTCAGCTCGGAGATCTCCGCAGCATCATACCCGAAGAAACGGGAGCCGTTCTTGTGCGGGACAATGTAGTTAAAGATGTATCCTGTCTCCTTCTCCTCCAATGTCTTTAGATTAAAGTAAAGGAACTGGAAAGGGATTTGTGTCTTTTCCATCTTAATGCGGTTCACGTATGCCTTTTTATCTTGGACTTTTTCCACATAACTCACCAGCTCCACTCCGTCTGCAAGTTCAGGTTGCGTTTGGCCTAGATCCGAATAAAAAGATGTAAATTCTGTTCTTGTTATTGAGTCGCTTGATTCGAACAATCGTTTCCCGAAATTGAGAGTGCTTGCATAGCCAGATAAACGATACTCTATCGATTCTTTTATGTCGTGGGATGCTTCCTTAAATAGCTTTTGGGACCCATCCATCTGCCGTTCTTTTGTTACCTGGCGTAAGACGAAATTGAACGTGAGGAGAATTACCAAGAAAACCAAGACCACGTAAAATTGTTTTTTTGGCTGTACATCTTTCATTTATGTTTTGTTTTCATCAAATGGATAAAGTCTCTATTAATTTTCAATATCGCTATAAAATAAAATGCTCCGCTGATTAGATAAAAAAGATCGGACACATCCCCGTTCCAATATGTCTGATGTACTGTCCTGTAGGAAAAAAGGATGTCTCCCACAACCTGAGCCAGTACAGCGATGACAAGCGGTACAGTATTGGAAAAATGCTTTTGGTCTTCCACGCGCATTGCTACCACGGCAAGCGATAATATCATTGAGTCAAGGAGTGGGTATAAGTAATTGAAAACCGTTTCTATGAATGGGTCGTTCGTATTGTATGTGGGACGATATAGAACGAAAAAAATGAGTAGATAGATACCAACTACAATAAACATTGAATCACGCAGACTGGAACGTGTGATACGCGCCTTGAAGATGTCGAAATAATACCAGAACGACATACCCATAAGTAATGAGTAGAATATGAAAAAATAATCTGCTAAAGAAGGATAGGGAACCTCTGAATGGAGAGCGATGTTGTAATATCCCCAAACAAATGATGCAACTGCCCACGCAATAAGCCCACCTCCAAAGATATAGAGAAATGATTTCATTGGCTTCTCGATATTGTTCAGAGTACATACTAATGCAATTACCCCAACAGCCAAATAGACGGCTCCAACACCGATATTAAAGAAATAATTCAGAGATGACGTCTTGTCCGGCGTCAATTGGAGATATACCCAAAAAAAGATAAGCGCCGCTGTGGATATGGCAATGAGAAACTTTGCGAGTTGCCTAAAAAAACTATTCATATCATTATGAGTAAATACATTAATGGCGCTTATGATTGTCCTGCATATTCCTGAATTTTCTTTTTTCGTTCCTCTAGGGTAAGAGTGCTTTGCACACCTGGGCCATTGATACATCCCCCTTCACAAAATAAAATGTCGACGAATCGTATCTTTGTATTTTCCATAAACTCTTTGAGCGTTGCCTCACAGTTTTTATAACCTGAGACCACCCGTATCTCCTCATCAGTTAGGACATTTCGTATTCCCCCACTGTCAGTAAGACCTCCATCGTACGGATAAATGCGCGTTGCTTTTTCTTCTATGTCAAATGACGTGTCCCCAGGAGTGGGGAGTGTTTCAAGATTTTTCTCCTTGAGGAGAATATTAAGTTCTTTATAGGTGACAACGACCATGCCAAGTTCAGGATAATCTTCACTTGCCTCCAGTTTTTTCACTATACAAGGCCCAACGAAAACCGGTCGATAGTCAGGGAATTTTTCATGGACCATCTTTGCGGTTGCAACCATGGGCGAGTCTGCCTGGAATGCGAGATATTTGAGCATCTCTGGGTGTTTTGTCCTCACATATCGCACAAAGCTTGCACAGGGACTCGTAATATAGCGACCTTGAGGGTTGTTCTTCAACAGCTGTGCGACTTGTTCATTCGTCCTTTTTGCACCCGCTGATACCTCAATCACTTTTTCAAATCCAAGAGCCTTTAGTTTTGCGATTATCTCAGGTCGGCTGTACATGAGTGGGAAAGATGGTGCGACCATCGCAACTAGATGCTCTTTCTTTTCAAGAAGGATCCTTAATTCATCGATATCTGTCATGTCTTTTTTGAAACGTATTTATAAATCAAAAATGCAAGAGCTCCTCCAAGGAGTGCGGTTAGGAATTGAAAAAGTCCCATTGCCTGTAGAAAAATAGTTGGTACGATTCTATATCCCACGTATACTGAAGCTACCGCAAACAAAAATGCCGCTTTCAGGAAAGAGCTTATCGTAATCGATACAACTGGTGAATATCTTTTGTGTGTATACTCAAATACCCACAATAAAATATAGTTCCCTACCCAGATAAAAGGAAGAAAATAGAGAAGGAAGGGTGTAAATGTCCCGAATAATAACCCATTCCCCACTGCACCGATACTTGGCAAGATAAGTATGGGAAGATTTTTTTTCTTATCAAAAAAATAGACCGAAAGGAATAAAAATGCGTTAATGACTGATCCGGTAAGAAGTTGAGGACCACTTATGAGAAACGGAATAAGAAAAGAAACGGAGAGAATGAGGTAATAGTATGGTGTTAATATTGTCTTGGGAAGGGTAATAGTTTTTGCATCCATACCATAACTATATCACACACCTTTCCACTGGGATTTGGGGAGATTGACCCGGTTCCCGATAAACTCAACGCCCTCCTTTATGAGGAGTTTCCGTTTTACATCTACCCCACCGAGAGAATATCCAGTAAGGACACCGTTTGCTCCAACCACTCTGTGACACGGGACACGGGGTGCATAAGGATTCACTTTCATATAGTGTCCGACCATGCGTGCAGCTTTCGGCTTGCCGACCATACGTGCAATCTGACCATAAGTGGCTACTTTTCCCTTAGGTATACGGGACGTGATTTCATAAACGAGCTCCTGTGCTGTTTTTGCCATTTGCATGAATAAAAGAGTTGAAACTTGACTAATGTGTATATATTAATACATAATGATGATATTAGTAACGTTTTATCATCACTATGAAACACCTGCGTATACTTTCGTTCGCATCACTTATCATTGCACTCTTGTTTATCACTCCACTCAGTCTGTATGCCGAATCAAACGCCACAGCAGATAAAAACGTCAAATGTCTTCAAAAAAGACCTGAAGATCCAGGAGACAACAGATCTCTTACTTGGCATGATCCCCCATCTCCTAAGTCTCTTAATAAATACCTGAAGGGATCATTCTCTCCAGGCTCAACGGTATATGCAGTTGCCTGTATTGGATCAGGTGCAGGGAGGATTTGTAGTACCGGTAACAACGAACTGAATAATGAACTGTTCAACGGTGGAGTCGGGTCAATTGCTCTAGGAAACGGCATCAATGTCGCATTCAATAATCCTAAACAGGAAATCGACAATACGGGGGAGTTTATAGTCGATGCGGTAGTTGGAGGAACAACTCAACCATCCGGTGAGTATTTCTTTTATGGTGTTGAGGTCGTACAAAAGGTAGACACAACAGTTGCAGGAGCAGGTGCACTCCAACAAAATACATTCAACTTCGTTGATCTGGATGGAAAGGATTGCACGAAAATCGCATGGACTCATCATGATCCATACGGGATCGTCTTTGACAGCGTCAGTTTGGAACCACTCGGAAATGTAGTCGTTACCATAAACGATGATAAAGGTCAGCCGCTTGAGAATAGCCCTGTCTTATTCAATAACAAACCAACAGCAGAAGATGGTGTCTATAACTATCTTGTACCACCTGGGAAATATATCATGACCGTACAGATACCAAATGGATATAAGTTCAGTGCCACTCCAAAATCGAATCCAAATATCAAGACGGTCTATGATTATATTGATGATAATGACCAAAAAAGCCACTGTACTGTCTATAAGCCGGGAGAAATCATTGATGAAAAGGCAGATATGCCAGAATGTAGGAATATCCCGCTTGAACCAGTAACGGTACCGCCAACTGTAAAGGACCCTGTAAGCATGTTGTATTCTGTTGATAAGAATATGGATGAGGGGCTCTACATAGTCAAAGGTAAGGTATCTCATCCCCTCGCTACGATAATCGCTTATCAGACAATTTCAACAACTCAAAAAGTGGAATTGGCAAGGAAAGATTCCAATAACTCAGGGTTTTATCAGCTCGACATTCCTCTCGCAAGTATTGCACCGGATGCGCCGCTTGAACTGCAGTTCGTGAAAAGTCCACTCATGGGGACAACTCAGACACGCTCACTTTTTAAGTCTCTTGTTAGTTTTATCAATCGGATTTTTGTTAAGGACGTTTCGGCACAGACATCAGGCGGTGTTCTCATCCTTGATCCCCTGCCGACCTATATCGAAGGATATGCCTTCGATGGTGCACATCAGATAATCCCAAATGCAACCGTTGAAGTTGTTTTGAAAGATAGAGGAAGTGTCTATTATCAGACAACGGCTGACGAAAATGGATATTTCTTCATCGCACCGAAAAATCTTCCTTCAACGCAGTTGGGGTTGGAATTCACTCTCCGCTTCGTGACAAAAAATGGGGAAAAAGTTCCCTATAAGTTATATGAGTTTTCCAAGGCGAACAAGTATTTCTTTACTAAGGAGGGAATCAACCTGTTGACCGGAATGAAGAATGGGAAGGTCGCGGAACCTCAACCTGCAAGTGAAACGGATCTTGGTATCATCGCTCTCTCTCCCAAAGAACAGGAAGAAATAAAAAGAAGGAATGCAGCGACACAAAATAACAATTCGGAAACTGAAACAACAGTGGGGGAAAAAGCAAAATCTGCCCAACCTCAGGCAATGCAACAGATAATCATTGTCCTTCTTGTGTTAGTTGTACTTGGAGTAGTTGGCGCGGTGGTAGCGGTAAGCGCATTCAAGAAGAAAAGTCAGTTCTAAGCAGTTGTAATTACCACTGTTTTGTTTCTTGAGGTAAGCCCTGACGTTATAAGTATCCTTGACTGCGAAACGTCAAAGTATGCTGATAGCTGCTTGATGATATCTTGATTTGCTTTCCCTTTCTCAGGCGCTGTATGCGTCCATACGATAAAGTGTGTATCATCTACCCTCTCCACTTTTGATGTCCGTGCTTTTGTTTTGACTCTGACATGTATATTCATTGTATGATTATTTGATAATTGTACTTCTTTTCCATTTGTTATACTGATTTTATATGAAATTCAATATCCGTCTCATCTACCTCTATCTCTTTTCCTTTGTTGGACTTATCACATTCGTCATAGGGTGCACACGATTAGTCGATATGGGCTTGAAAGTATATGTGTTCAAGAACGCCGATATGTATGGAGTCTATCCTCAATCGAAGATGGCTCAAAGTCCTGATGACAGACGGACACCGGAACAGATACAGGAAGAACAAAAAGAACAGGAGAGATTCCAACTTGAAGAGTCAAAACGAAACAGACAAAGAGAAGTTTCATCAGCGCTTGCGATGATTCTTGTAGGAGGACCTTTATATCTATATCATTGGGGATCCATCCAAAAAGAAAATCAATCATCCAAAAAAAAGAAATGACCCGTTATCCCCTTACCTACGAAGAGTTCACATCCATTTATTCACGTGTTCCCCGTCTGACTGTCGAAGTGCTTATCCAGACCCCTCAAGGGATTCTTCTGACATTAAGGAATCTCGCGTCGTGGAATAATTTATGGCATCTTCCGGGGGGGACGGTGTATTACGGAGAGACCGTTGAGGAGGCGGTTATCAGAATCGCATCAGAAGAAATTGGGATTACTGTTACTCCCATAAAACTTGTCGGATATCTCCATTATCCAAGCGAGGAGAAAGAACGAGGATTTGGCTGGTCTATCGGACTCGTATTCACCTGTGATTCTGCCTCCCAACCCATCAATCTTGGAGAACAAGCATCGCGCTATCAATTCTTCAAAACGTTACCCGAAGATATGGTCGTTGAGCAGAAGGCGTTTTTAGAAACACATATACTCAAATCAGATGGATGAATTGAAACGGATAATCCAGGAAACGGTTGCATCAGACACTATCAAAGAAGAGTTTATATCTCGTCTGAATGCGGGCGCGATAACGCGAGATGAAAATCCGCAATCCCATTTTTGCACATACTTCCCGGCATATGACCCTCAAGCTCAAGCCGTATTCATCGGGCTCCATAAGAAATCAGGTCTCTGGCTTTTTAATGGAGGGCATATCGATCGCGGCGAGACTCCAAGCGCGGCAGTGCAAAGAGAAATTTCAGAAGAGTGGGGTATAAAGCAGAAGTTGACCATTCCCACCCCCTCTCTCTTGACGATCACCCAGATAGAGAATCCTAAAAAACAGACCTGTGAACATCATTTCGATATCTGGTACTTTTTTGCGGTGAATAAAACGAACTTTACCCCAGATCCGCTCCTTCTCGCTCAGGAGTTTTATGAGTGGGGTTGGAAATCAGTTCACGACACAAGACCTCTCATAAAAAATAAGGAAACTCTCCTTGCTCTTGGCGAAATCGAATTGTTATTTCAATAGATATCCACCATCGACGATAATCTGCGCACCCGTCATATAAGACGACATGTCAGAAGCCAGGAATAATACCACTTTTCCGATATCATCCGGTACCCCCATCCTTCCCATGGGAACTTCCATCTTAGGAGGTTCTGGGTCCCGCTCAACTGGGACGTCTTTTCCGCCTGATTGCATCATGGCAACGCCCTTCGTCATGATTCCACCTGGAGCAACTGCATTGACCCAAATTGAATATTTTGCAAGTTCAAGAGCTATGTTTTTCGTGAAGCCCCATACTGCATGTTTGGATGCATCATATGAAGCCAATCCCACCATTGAGGGGTGGAGTGCATCAATGGACGTAACATTGATTATCCTTCCACTCTTTCCCGCGTCAATCATCAAGGCGGAAACATATTTAGAAAACAGGAATACGCCTTTCAGGTTCACCGCCAATACTTTCTCGAACGTTTCGCTCGTCAATTCTGCAAGTGGGGCAAGAGGAAAAATACCGGCATTGTTTACCAAGATGTCTATCCCTCCTTGTTCCGTTTTCACTTGCTGGACAATTCTTTTTACATCTTCTTCATGGGAAACGTCACCTTGGATGGTTGTCGCTTTATATCCTTTAGCCGCCAAATCACTGACTGTACTTGCCCCTTCTGCACTGTCCCGACATACGACAACGACATGCGCTCCCGCTTCTGCAAGCCGTTCACTGATGCCATATCCTATTCCCACCGATCCACCTGTCACGATGGCAACTTTTCCCGATAAATTAAGGAGTTCATTATTTTTAATATGGTTCATACAAAAATATAAATGATTACTAATTGCTATCATAATACAAAAATCTATTGTTTCTTTCTATGACTATGTTTATACTCTAACTATGACAAAACTAATCATAGTATTTATCGTTGGCCTTATTGGGGGCGTGATAATTTCAAATACGTTCGATATCCAGATAACGCAAAAACAAACACTTACCCCGGCCCCAACACTGATCCCTGCCACGAGTGTTCCTGTTATGAATGTGGTTGATGATAAGAAGGAAGAGAAGAAAAATGGTTCTATTCTCGCTCAGTTGGGCTATCCCGCTGGTGGTATTCCTCCTCTTAAGGTGTGTGCTTATTCCCTTCCGGAAAAAGAGGGGGTATACGGTTCGCCTGTGAAATGCGTAAAGACTGATACTAATCAAGCAGAGGTAACCCTTTTGGATATCCCGACAAACACCTATCATGTTTTTGCATGGCCCGTTTCAGACGAGTTCAACTTAAGCGGTTCATTTACTCCTGCGGTTGCCTGTGGTCTCAAGGTTGAATGTAAAGATCATTCCCCCCTTGCTGTTGTCGTTAAAGCTGATAAATCAACACAAGTCGAAATAAAGGATTGGTATGGGGATGGAGTAGGCTACCCGAAGAAACCACAGGAATAGATTATCTCTTTCCCATTCCCTCATCGATTGAGCGGCTGATTCGATTATTATTGTGTGCAGCTATAAAGGACGTAATTCCTCTCCCTATTCCATAGAGAGGGTTGATGACTATTGGAATTATTTCCGCAACTTCCATTGCGAGCACTCCTGGATGTAAAATGTCTTTTGCTGTCGGATTCGCAGGGAGAAGCGACATACGTTCTTTTATGCCAAGCTTTTTTCCCGTAGATTCTTCAAAATCGCGTTGTTTGTTGAATACTTTTATAGTTGCGACATCATCTGCCACTCTTCCTGCAATATGAATGACTCCTGCAACTGCATAAAGAGTCGGAAGTAAATCATCAGGAATAGGAAACTCCTGACCGAAATAATAGGCAAGATATGATTTGACTCCCAACATGGCAATAGCTGCTAAATATGCGCCTGCTTTACTCGCATGTTCGGATGGCTGATTATTCTCTGACATAGCCTATATATTATACTATAGGTATATAATATTTTCAAGATATCTTGCTGTGAGTTATGGTTATAATTATTCATACTTATGAATAAAAGAGTGTTTGATAGGGTGCGGGTAACCATAATTGACGGCGCCGGTTGTGGAGAAGCGGCAAGCAGGAAGGACCACTATCCACAAGATGCAAATGTGAACAGCATCCTGCATGCAGCCAGCTCAAAACCACTTGATATCCCCACGTTTGCTTCACTTGGACTTCATCTTGTTTCCGGTCTTGAAACGCTCAATATGGTGCAATCAAAACTATCTCCTGTTATCGGGGCATTTGGAGCTGCGTCTCCCCGCCATACAGGAAACGGTAGTCCTGAGGGACATCAGGCTTTGATGGGATATAACGTTGTTACTCCCTATCTATACTTCGATAAGACGGGTTTTCCTTCCCACATCATAGAGCTCGTGAATTCAATAGCATCTGAGGTATTGAGGAGGCCGACGTATATCGTACGATATCCTGGAACTGATGATATCAACGGTGTCAAATTCATCAATCATCCCGGCATCGGAGATGTACACTTCGCAAGCCATACAAATGGGGGGCCACTTGCCATACCCATATATGCATCTAGTGATAGTCTTATACAGATTGCGCTTCACCAGGAAGTCGTCCCTCAAATACAGATTGAGGAGATAGGAAAAAAAATCCGTGCGGCTGTCAATAAGTTAGGACTGAGGATTGCTCGCGTCATCGTCCGACCATTTATTGGCGGTCCTCTTGCCGGTCAATTTAAACGTGTTTCGGGGGACCGTAAGGATTATGGGGTTGATCCTGATGGACCAACACTTATCGATCACTTGAGCAATGCCCAAATCCCTGTATATGGAATAGGCAAAGCAGCGAGCATGCTCAACTACCATGGTTTCAAGATGGAGAATGTGCGTAAGTTAGGATCAGATGAAGAACGATTACAGGCAATACTCACCGACTTGTCAGAAAACCTCATCCCCCATTTCAGCTTTGATAATCTTATCGGCACCGATGAATTGTGGGGACATACTCGTAAACCCACGGAATATAGTGGACACATTTCCATGATCGACACTTATGTCGCCAAGGGATTACGAATGATGAAACCGAATGATTTATGGATACTGACTGCCGACCATGGGAATGACCCAACCCAAAGCTTCCATACCAATCACACGAACGAAAATGTCCCCATCATGATTTATAGCCCTCGCATCAAAAAAGCAATAAACTTAGGCCTTCGAAGTTCATTTACCGATATCGCAGCGACTGTTGCGGAAAATTTTGGGATCACTGATGTGTTTGAGAATAGTGACAGTTTTCTGACGGAACTGCTTAATAGCTAATGTATAAGCTTAGTAGTTTTTGTATATCCAACTGGTCCCATTACCTTCCTTGCACCATTTGATGGCCTTTCTCAACTCATATTGACTCAAGGTCTTATCCAATGGCTCCCTGTCAGGAATGTTGCCGGTATACAGTCGTTCCAATGTGGGCAATGCCCTTTTATCCGCTATCTGCCCTAATGCCCAAGTCGCAGAATTGCGCTCCCGATAACTTCTATTTGAGTCGGCCAAAAGTTTAGACAGTGAGACTATGCAATCCCCACCATATGCACGTTTCGCAGCTTGGCAGTTGCTTTTCACTTCAAATCCTAACCATGAATATGCTATGACTACAACAAGAAAACAAATGCTTAAGCTAACCGCGCCGCCATAAAGTAAGGTCTGTGAGATGGTTTGTCTGAGATGGTTTTTATTCATAAGAAATCAATCTTCGTTGGAATATATAAAAAGGTCTTCAACCTGCACTTTGAATAATCGCGAGATCTTAAACGCAAGCCCTAGAGACGGAAGATATTTGTCACTTTCTATTGCAATCACTGTTTGCCTTGTCACCCCGATGGCGTTACCCAACTCTTCCTGCGTAAGGTTGTACATGGCTCTATAAACTTTCAATTTATTCTTCATCATTACCTCCTCCGTATTTACGATTAAAGAAATGATAGGAAAGCGCATATAATGCAATAAGGAAGAGCGCCAGATATGCCAAAACCATTCCTAAAAATTCTAGATAATAAAACTCTCCTCGGGAGAACATGATGATGAGAAATGAAGCGATTGCAATCGTCGGCGCAAAAATACCGTATGTCATCTGAGCCGCCTTTTCTCCTACTGCCTTTTCCCGCTCATCAACAATCACTTTCGCTTTTGCACGGACAAGGACAAGAAACAGCATGCCTGTTAATACCCCAACGGTAGCCAAAAGATAACTATTCTGTACGACGGAGATGGAGACTATTGCACCAATGAATACAGATGTAAACTTCCTGATTTGATGATACTGCCGTGTGTTCATACCAACAAATGTAATATATACTTTACATTTTGTCAAGTATGAATTACTTATTTTCTGAGGGGGACGGTTATTTCCACTGTTTCTTCTGTGCTTTCTGCATGGAGGATGAGTTCATATGTCTTGTTGTATGTGTCGCTCATCACCCAATACCCTGTCCAGTCGCTTTCAAGACTGGTTCCGTCTCCCGGCAACAGTTCGTATTTTGGCGAAGTCTTGTTGTCCGTTTTTAGAACGGCAAACACTTTCCTTATAGGCGTTGAGCTTTTTATCGCAACCGTTATTCGCTGTTCTGCTCCTATCGCGGGATCAAGTGGATTTATCACGAGTTTTCCCATATGAAGGGAAGAGGCTGCACTTTGAAGTGGAACATTCATTGTATACACTCCGTGTGGTAATTTTTTTGTCAGGTTTTTTTGGTATACCGCCAAAAGGACGGATCCGACCAACAAGATGGTCATTATGGTTATCGCAGGGTCTATGTTTGTTTCTTTTGTGTCCATATCTTCACTATGGATTATTTCATGGATATATTCAAGCCCTAGTTATCCTTTATATGCTCGTTCCAAAGTGGCAATGTCAAATTTTTTCATTTTCAGGAATGCTTCGGTGACCTTTTTTTTCTGCTCTTCGGTCCCCTTCTCCATCATGTCGTTCATGGCACTTGGCACTATTTGCCAAGAGACACCGAATTTATCCTTCAGCCATCCACACTGTTCGGCATCAGGAACTGCTGACAGCTTTTCCCAGTAGTAATCTATCTCTTTTTGAGAGTCGCATGTCACGATGAATGAAATGCTTTCGTTAAAGGTAAATTTATGGCTATACGAACTATCCATTGCCATGAATAGCTGCCCGTTGAGCCTGAACTGTGAATGTTTTATGTATCCGACCTTATCCTCGTCCCCTTCCACATAGGGGACGACCGTTTCTATTTTTGAATCGGGGAAAATATGTGTATATGATTCAATCGCTTCTTTCGCTTTGCCAGCCACGTCTTGGGTAAACATGAGCATGGGTGTGATTTTCTGATCCATCTTGTGGTTGTCGCTTAAAGACAGTTGCCAGGAGAGTCCATATTTATCCTCAAGCCATCCATACTTATGCGCCCATGGATATTTATCAAGAGGCATCAGTGCCTTGCCGCCTGTGATAAGTGTTTTCCATATCCTATCTATCTCTTCCTCGTTATCGAATACGGTGAAAAGTGAAATCGCAGGATTCAGCTTGAAATACGGACCGGCACTTATCGCCATAAACTGTTGCCCTGCAAGCGTGAAGTTCACGATGTCGCAGTCCCCAGACGGGGTTCCTTTTATTTGGGATATATTGTCGACTCGTGAATCCTTGAATAGCTGTGCATAGAGAGCTGTCGCTTCTTTCGCTTGTGTATCAAACCATAGATGGGGCATTATTTTTTTCATAGGAGAGACCATATTAATGAGTAAATGGAAATACACAATACTTATACTAAATTAGTATTTGTATTGTCAAGTGACGCAGGGACTATTCAAAGGTTGTTGTATCTTGCCATGGCTTGTTGCCTTCTGATGAAATCCCATATTGCCCTATGCTAAAAAACAGGAACTGTGTAGGGTGAAGTTTATCTTCAAGGAAATAGCGTATGCCGTTTGTCTGAGAATAATCACTGGAGCAATATTCCGTATCTGCTGCCATCTTTTCCATGTCTATGTCTTCGCTTTTCGGAAAAGTTATTTCTCCTTTAACAAAAGTGGCTGGATAATTGTTCGGATCTGAAATCGATACGATGCATCTATTCAGGTCCTTGCCATTTAAGAATATCCGTTCGATTGCGACCTTGAGCGTTTCGGACTTCCCTTTCTCAAATACCTCTACCGATTGTCCGGCAGCACATTCGGAATCGTTTAACTTATAAGATAAACATATCTTATTCCCGCTTTCGGTCACCATGAATTCCTGTGAATTCTGCTTTTCAAGATATGAAAATGATATCCCATTTTTGGAAGAACTATACACCTTCAAGTTTGGATCCTCTGATTTCTTTTTTATCTCTCCTTTTTTTATCGTAAAAGTGGAAATCATTTGATCATATATGGCACGATACTCGTCGTTGGTTATTTCTACCTGTATGGTTGCCGTATTATCTCCTGGTATTTCAAAATATGTTCTGGGAAGGGATTCTCCCTCCTTTGCAGAGGATCGCCCCATTGAACTAAGCGGTGATACTTTCCATGTTGTAGTATATCCGACAATTCCAGACAGTGTCTCTACTTTTTTTATCGTTGAAAGGGAGTTGTAGTTCTGGATCTCTTTGCCTGCAATTTTTACATACTCTTCAAAGGTCGGATTAGGGAGTTCATCTGACATGATCCTGCCACTTTTATTGATAGAAATATATTCATATTGATAATCGTTTGGTTTGTTGTTTGGCCTAAAAGAAGCGCCTGTTTTTGAATCAGGGAATTCTCGCACTGTCCAATCTGATGGGTATCGTATCGAGTAGTTATAGACTTCATTGACATAAAGCTTCCACTCATCAGTATCGGTTCCAATCGCCTTTTCTGTATTGCCTGTTTTCGTAATGCTTTTCTCTGATTTTTGTGTTGCTTGCTTACTCTGCATTTGGCCGTAATAATAGCCTCCAAAAAATAATGCGATAATTCCCAGTATAAAAATAGCTATGCGGAGAGGTGAGTTTGCACGAAATGCAGTGGGTGTGGGTTGGGTTTGTTCTTCTGAATGTATCTGTTCCATACAATCAGTCTAGTTAACTATTACCAGAAAGTAAACATCCCGCAGACCTTTTACACCTTCAAATCTGTCAAAAGCCTAAACATCAAGACTGCTGGCCAAAAAATTGCTTTTCCGATACCCATCATCACTGCTCCAAACGTTGTTGCACCTTTAAGGAAGTAAAAAAGCGCTCCCACAACTCCTAATCCGTATATCGCATCATTCCCGCCTTTCCCGCACCCGTGGTGCTTATTGAACATATGTTTAGGTGCACAACATTCACCGTGTTTTTCATTACATGTATTAGTATTCATATGATGATTATAGCTTGATTATCCGTCCATTCTCAAGTATTCAAAAAAGCGTTTCCTGGTAAGCATCCTTCTTTAGTTTTATGAGGGAGTTTTTTTCGATTTGCCGTATTCTTTCATAGCTCACCTTATATTTCTTCCCAATTGCTTTGAGATTTTTCCTTTTCAGACGAAGTGTCAGGATGTCTGCCTCCTTAGGCTTCAGTTTATGGGTATTTTTCACGAAGTCGAGAAAATAGATCAAAGTTCTGTTGGACATTTTATACCGCTATTATAGCACTATGCAACGCGCCATGCCTGCCTGCAGCAACTCATAGTGCATAAATATTCTATAATGTCCTATGGGAAATACTCCATATGAAGGACCAGTCTACAATCCGCAATTCTGGTCAAGTGCAGAAAGAGGGGTAATAAGAAAAAATAACATGGCGGTCTTAGGAAATGCGTTTGATAGACTAAGAGTCCCTCCATTCAAAAAGGGAACGGATGCATCATCGGTAATACGGTTCAAGGGGATGTCTATCAATACAAAGATGCCGACGGATTTTGAATATAACCTTGCTCTTGATTTCAATGAAGAAGGTGCAAGTATTCTGTTCCGAGATAGCACTATGTTTGAGCTGGGGAACGTCGCCTTCAATATGAATAGGACGAAAGTGCACGGCACCGAAGCTGTCGCTATATCAAATTCGGATGTTGCAGTGAATGTAGGATTTGAGGGAAATGGGATCGGCACGGCTCTTGCGCTTGGGAGTGAAAAACGCATTCCCGACTTGTTAAAAAGTGTCGGACATTCTACAGCTAGAATAGTATATTCACTCTATATGGCGCAGTCACATTTAGCAGCAGCAAAGCCTGGAACAGATGCTCGTACGGGCTGGACGCCGACACTTCTTACATCCCTTGGATACACTGATGACAAGGAGATTGTGGGTCGATACACCCATGTCGACCTCCTCGACAAAGGACATTATTTCGTGAAAGTTTGGAAAGATATGGAAAGAGGTATCAATAATCTTGTAGGTTAATTCATCTTCATTACAAGTGACGTAACGAATTTCTCAAAACCATATTGACGATAAAAATGTAGTGCGCGTACATTGTCGGACAACGCAGAAACACTCATCCGTTTCGCTCCACGCTTCATTGCTAATTGTTTTGCTTGCAACATAAGTTTTGTCCCGATACCCTTTCCTCTATACTCAGGTGAGATACTAAGATTGTCTACCTCAGCGATTGGATTAAATGCACGCCAAGCCAATTTATGGATGGTGACAAGTATGTATCCAACCAATTTATCGCCATCTTGTGCCAATAAGGTAAAGGACTTCCTGCTTTTTAGGCATTTTGAAAAAAACTTTTGTCCTTCTTTTGCATGGGACCAATCCATATTATATTCATTGGTAAATTGTCGTTCATATTCAAAAAGTTGTTGGCTTAAATCACAGATAGATGATAGATCATTTATGGTTGCTCTTCTTATTTGAATTCCTGTTGTTTCCATATATAAAAGTATATCAAGTGACAATTTAGCTCAGTTGCCCGAAGATTACCACATAATTCTTTCCGTATTTTTCCGCGCACTTGGGACACGTGGTATACCACATATATGTTTTTTTCGTTTGCACGCCTTTTTGCGAACAATAACTCTCGAAATCTTTCATCCATACACCGGTATCTTTGAAGCTGCCCTCATATACCTTGCTGAAAAACTTCCCGCTAAGAGTTACATTTTTCGCTCCATCTATTTCTTTATCTACCGCTAGATATAAGTCCATATTCCATAAGGAGGTACTATCCGACAATACCAATCCCTCCATCATTTTTGCTTTTGCATCATCGACCTTTTTTACAAGACGCGTCATGACCGATCCAAAGTTCAGCGGGATATAAAATAGGGTAAACACTGTGTCTTTTATGAATTTCTTATCCTTCCACTCAACTGTTTTTCCGTCCCATGGGGTAGGGTCAAATCGTTCGCAGCATACTTCTTCTTTTTTCATATGTTTTTATTTTCCCAGATTTTTTTTACTTCCTCAACTGATTCCACAAATAGATAATCGCCATTTTTATTGCTTTCGTATATAAAATCTTTCAGGCTTTTACTTCCAAACTTTCCGAAATCCCCAATTATTGCAAGTTTGATACGATAATTGGTGAATTTCTGGAGTATATCTCCCGCTATCCGAGTGCTTAGATCAAAAAATTCCTTTTTGAAATTATGTTTATGGAGTATGAGATGATCTGAAGATGTCGACGCCATTATATCCAATGCATCATCTGCGTTATTTATTAATATATCCTCGGAAACTATCTCGTTTGCTATTATGTCTCCGATAGCGATTGGATTTATTTTCATAGAGTTTCTTCCTGCTCAGGATAGAAGGCGGGAGTGGTTATGAGTAACATTTTCAGTTTTCCTACATAGCGGAATTTTGAATCGGCGGGAATCACGACCAAATCCTCTTCGGCACATTCTTCTTTCTGTCCGTCTATCTCAAAATATCCCACCCCTTCCAAAATATAATAAATGAAATCACATTTATGCTCGATGATCATCGTTTCATGCCCATTTTCCGTTTCGATTTGGCACACTCCCGTCTTTGAGGTTATCTCCGCAACAGCAAATTTTTTTCCTTTTATGCCCACTTTTTCGAACGAATAGGTTGATGGTTTTTTCAAGATGTGTGATTTCATATGAAAAATTATATCAGGAAGCTCTCTCAGGCGGCGGTCTCACTCTCTCTTTAAACATATCCTCCATCGTGTCCATCAGCAACTATATTTTGCTTATATCTCTAATGCCCATATAGGTCATTGCGATGAGTACAAAGAGAGCAATATAAAATGTAAAATGGCCGGGGTTTGTGAGTACTTTCATCAGGGGTGTGGGCTGATTGAAAATCATATGGAAAATCACAGATAGAGGCACGGTAAACCACAGCCAAGAACTAACAGGTATCTTAAGATGCAGTCTGGACATAAGCCAGCTTAAAAGAGGAGATAGGATTAGAATACCAACATAAGATATCACCGTATCGAAAATGGCAAATGGCCCAACTTTAAATTGACGTAAGTATTCTAGTGTAATCATGACATGAGTATACGCTTCTTCTATGGATATCTTCGCGGGGATTATTTTTTTCTCACTTTATGCGTTACAACACACCCGAAAAAAGAAGGGCTAGAACGATAGCTGTAATTACTGCGAAAATCCCTACGGTTTTGACGAAAAGATCAACCGCCGCCTTTTTCTTGCCGTCAATCAGAAGTAAGAGCGGTTGATAGAAAAATAAGTATGCCATCACTGCTACTGAGAGCGTGAGTACGAATAACATCGTTATTGGGGCAAAAAAGGTATCGGGCTTGTTCCGAAGCGGACTGGTCACGAAGGTCATAATGCTGACAACCAATATGATATAAGCCGAAGCGCTTGTTGCATTGATGAGTGGATTTTTTGACATGGTTTGATTATAGCAAAACCTTTAAACCTCATTCTATTCTAATGATTCTTTTGCCTTCTTTATAAATTTTCCAAACTTTCTGTCTTTTTCTCGCTTTTCTATATTGGTCATTTTATAAAATTGGGCTTCTTTCTTTAGTTTTATGAAGTTTGTATATTTATCCTTATCGAGTTTTTCATCCTCAACCGCTTTCAAAACAATACATCCTGGCTCATGCATGTGTGTGCAGTCGGAATATCTGCATTCTTTTGCCAAGTGACTTATTTCATCAAACACCGTTTCAATTCCTACTTCTGAATCCGCTACCCCCACCTCTCGTGTTCCGGGGTTGTCAATAACGAGCCCTCCATTTTCCAAAAAATACATTTCTCTTGTCGTCGTTGTGTGTTTGCCCTTGCCGGTAACCAGGCCCATCTCTCTTGTTTTTATTTCATCTTTTTTAAGAAGCCTATTTATGAGAGATGATTTCCCCACTCCGGATGATCCCAAGAAGCAATACGTTTTTCCCTTTTCGATATGGTTACGCAAATCGTCTAACCCTTCTTTCATCAGGGTGCTCGTTGCGATAATGGTGACTAAAGTAAACCTGTTTTGTATCTTTTTGACTCTCATATCTAATTCATCTTTTGATATCAAATCGATTTTATTAAGCACCATAATGGGAGTGATATTAGCTTCGGATGCAAGAACAAAAAATCTTTCAAAGCGATTGAGATTATAATCCCTATCCATCGATTCAACTATAAAAGCAGTATCTATGTTTGTTGCGATTATTTGGTTTTCCTGTTTGTTGCTGTATTTTTTCTTAAGGATCGTTTTTCTCGGCAAAATTCCTCTGATGAGTGCTTTATTCTCCGGCAACTCTTCGATCGCTACCCAGTCCCCAACGGCAGGATAGTCCTCCCTCGTTAGCGCGTTGAACATGTGTTTTCCGGTAACCTTGGCGAGGTGCTCCCCTTTGGTGTTCTTCACCTTATATACCCCTCTATATTCTGCAACGACTCTCGCTACTGGATAATCCATTAATCCAAGATTCTTTTGGCTTGACTGGAAGAATTCATCATACCCCAAACCTTCAAGGGTAAGTTTTATCGTGTCCATGAACTTCATTATATCAGCGAGGAAGGAAGGCTGTCATTCATTCCCTACCCCTCTACTTCAACCTGAAACCCACCGTATGCCATTCGCTTCATATCAAAAGGCATTGACATATCTGTCTTTCCTTCCATCTGCTTGCCCATTTCTTCCATTACCTTAGCATTGACCTCGTCCCTATGTTCTTTGGATTTAAAGACGATAAAAGAAAACCAGACTGTCTCATTATCTTTTGATCCGGCCATCTCGGTGAATGCGCGCGCTTTTTGGCCGCCCATGTCCTGCGGGACCAAATCATTCCCTCGACACTCATAATATTCCAATGCACCGAACTTCATCCATGTGGCCTTTCCATCTTCAGCCATTTTCTTATATTCTTCAACTTTATCTTTTGGAACTACAAGCACAAATCCGTCTACGTATTTTCCCATAATATTAAAAGAGAATTAATAACTTATACTTTTATAGTATCAGTTCATATCAGAGTGTCAAGCAAGAAAGATTCAAATTTGAATTCGTACTATAATTGCTCCATGGGTGAAAATGGAGAAACAATATCAGATTCAAAATTACAGATATCAGTGCCATCAAAAAAAATCGTAATTCAGGTCACGAAACCTTTATCTACAGAAGAAATAGATGGACTTACCCCACAGGTAAGAAGCGATCGTACCCTATTTCAAAAAGGTAGGTGTCACTACAGTATTTTTGAACCTGTTATGCAAGCCTATGTTGCAGCAAACGGAGGATCAATGCCAAGGTCTAGTGATGTGCCAGATTTTGAAGTTCCCAATCCCCATGATGACATAACACTGGATTCACGAGTAGAAGCGTATTTCGTTGCTGCAAAGATGTACCATGAATCTGAGGCAGCAGAGCCTAATAAAGATAGGGGGGATATATCTAGCGAGCGAGAGCTTGCCCACGAATACGAAGTTGCCGCCGAGGCGGTACACCGTGGTGTGGCCGATCCAGCATCGACAAAGATTCTTCATCGGCATTTGAGTGATTTATTAATGGTGGGCGGCTCAAGTGGAGCGGATATTATGGCAAATAAAAAGTATCAATATGCAGAAAAGATTAGTGCCATGTATGAGGAGCGGTTTCCGATTGTGGAAGAAAAGCAGACAGGAGTTGTTTCGACAGGAAAAGCGTTTTTCACCAGCATTGCAGGAAGATTTGGATTAAAGAAATAGAAAGTTCAAAATTTATCTGTGCTCCACCTCATGACAGAACTTAGAAACTATTTTATGAGCGTAGAGGAGCTTCCCCACCTCTTTTACTTACAAGTTGCTATATGTGAACAAAAAGAGCCCATATTTGAGAGTAATATGCGGTATATAATAAAAGAACAGTGATTGATGTCTTCTAAAACGTTATAATAATTAGAATTATGCAAACTTTTCTTCAAGCAAAACAGGAATTTGATCGAAACTTCTCAAATAAACATGAATTCTTAGCTTTTTTACCTGTAAATCTTAGTCTAAGAAAAGAGTTTAAGATAAAAGGTTTAAAAAATGAACCAAATGAAGAATACTATAAATGGCAATTCCTCTACTCTCTAGTATATTCTGGGCTATATCAGAAAGACTTTATCGGGGTAGAGGTATATTTCCCAAAAGGTAATAAAGATTCTGCTCCTATCAAATTTGACGGCGCTATCTTTGACGAAGCATGCTGGTTTGATTTCTATAAGAAATGGCAAGAGACAAGAAGTCAAGAGTCGCTTGATTGGTTAAGGAAGCATCTTGTAGGGGTAATGGAGTTTAAAAAAGAAAACTCAAAGAATACTGAAACGGTATATAACCAACAACTTAAGCCAGCTATGAAAGAGGCAGAGGGTGACTTTTGCCTCGGGATACTTTATGATACTGAAAAATTATACCTATTTCAGAAAAAAGATAGTAATTTTTTAAGACTTGATGAGTCGTACAACTTAAAGGGCGATAGGAGCTCGACAAAGGATCTGTCTCTCGACTTACCAGATGCTTATTACAAAATACCTTCATTTGAACAACTACAAAAAAGAGTAACAAATGTAAAAATTGATCGATCAAAGCGGACTATAGATGATCTGGATATAGTAACTGGTATTTATAGTAAACAGCTTACTGATGGAATTTCAGACATATTACGAGTGATGGATAAGGTTGGTATGAAAAGTCAAAGAGGTTACGAGATTCTTATTCAAGTATTAGCTTTAAAAATTTATGATGAAAAAAGAAGTGCAAAAACTCAAAATTATTTAGATTTTTATAAAAGCGATCCAGAAAAAGAAAGGTTGGACTTGCTTTTTTATATAAGTGATCAGGAAAAAAACTTTTCTAACTTGGGCGATGCTACTATTCAAGCGTTTATTCAGAGAATGCGTACACTATATAATGAAGCCTCAGAAATATATCATTTCATATTAAAGAGAGATGATACTGAAACAATAAGTTGGAAGAATGAAGGCCACATTCGAATTATTAGTGAAGTTGTAGAGCAATTGCAAGATTACAGCTTCGTTAAATCACACAAGACTGATCTTTATCAAATTGTATTTTACAAATTTGCTAATGAGTTCTCAAAAGCGGATAAGGGCCAGTTTATTACCCCATTACCTCTTATCGACTTTTTAGTAAGGATAGTAAATCCTAGAAGTGTTGAGAGAGTTATCGATCCTACAGCAGGAATTGCGGATTTTCTATCAGTCTCTTACGTCAATTCAAACAGTAAGCTCAACGATAAAAACATGTATGGTCTTGATAATGACGAACAAATGATTATGCTTGCACAGCTAAATATGTTATTAAACGGCGATGGAAACGCGATACTGAAGTATAAACCTGATAAGGGGTCAATTCTTTGGAAATTTGACGATAGGGATGGGTTAGTAGAATTAAATCCTCAATTGCATAAAAGTGGTAATTGGGATAATTGGAAAGACCAAACTAAACTTAAAAAGTTTGATGTGGTCTTAACAAACCCACCCTTCGGAGAAGATCGAAAATATGAACCAAAAAATCAAAGAGATAAGGAGATTATTGAAATGTATGAGTTGTGGGATATTGCTAGGAGTGGAAACTGGATCGACCTTGGTTTAGTGTTTTTAGAAAATGCTTATCGAATTCTAAAAGAAAATGGACGGGTTGGGATTATTCTTTCAAATTCTATCGCCTCAATTGATCGATGGGAAAAAGCAAGACAGTGGCTTATGGAAAAAATGAGAGTTGTGGCATTATTTGACTTACCTGCTAATGTTTTTGCAGATACGGGGGTTAATACTACTCTTGTAGTAGCATACAAACCAAACGTTAGAGAATTGTCAAAATTGAAGGAAGAAAATTATAATATATTCATTAAAGATATAAAAAAGGTGGGCTATGAAGTAAGAACTGCAAAAAGAGTTAAATTTTTTAACCCAATATATTCCATTAACGAAAATAATTTCGAGATCCAAGTCAACGAAGATGGAACACCAAAACTTGATGAACAATTTACGGAAACCGTAGTTGAATTTAAAAATTGGTGCTATGGCCAAGAGAAAACCCTACAAAATCTTTTTATATCTGATAAATAGCCATTCACATGAAAAGTACTTTTTATAATGATATTGTTAATAGCAAATATAACCTAGATCCCCACCAACTGAGTATATTGGCATTACCTAATAAGAAAACTCTTTCTTTAGATAGTTTATTAGATAGAAGACTAAAAAAATCAGATAACGGTGTAGAAATAGGATCGAATAAATACTTGTTTACTTCATCTCATTATTTTATAAGGGCAAAAAGTTTACAATCACATAGTTTTCTACCTACTCTCTCAACTGAAAGTTATGTGCCCATTAATCCAAATGCTTTTGTGAATTATCATTTACAAAAGGGTGACATTTTAATTTCTAAAGATTCAAATATAGGAGAAGTTATAATCCTTGATAAGGATTATTCAAACTTCATGCTTTCTGGTGCATTATATAAGCTACCAATAACAAATAATAAGTATTACATTTTAGGATTCTTAAAAAGTGATATGTTTAAGAATCAGCTAGATCTAAAAGTATCAAAAGGCGTAACAATTAGACATGCGGGTAAAAAGTTTTTAGAATGTGGAATACCTTTTCCAAATCAAAAGGATGAAGATCAGATTGTGAACTATATTGGGAGCTTAGTTGAAGTGTTGGTTAATAAAGAGATTGAAATTAAAAATAAGTATGAACAAGTTTTGCATATTATTGATTCTGAGCTTAAGAGCAATCAAAAATTGTCTAAAAACTACGCCTACTCACAACCAAAGCTATCCGATATTAAAAGTAGTGGAAGAATAAATGCTGCGTTTTATTCTAATGAATTTAAACAAAGAGAATACTTAATAAAAAACTATAAATATGGATATCGTAACGTTTACGAGCTGGGATTTGACGTTAGTCGTGGACAAAATCTTCAGGTTTCGGCTATTGGGAAAAGTGTTTATTTAAAAACAAAAAGACCTAATTTCTATACTCTTTTATTGCCTAGAAATTTTTCTATTTATGGAACGATACTGAAAGAAGAGTACTTAGGTAATTCAAGAAAGTTAAAAACTCTAAAAGAAGGAGATATAATCTTTGGCGCTGAAGGGTTTGAAAAAGGAAGGTCTGCTGTGATACTTAGTGATCAAAATAGAACAATTACTAATATCCATGGAATTACGCTCAACCATAAGAGTGGCGATTCTACCCTATCAATGTTTGTTAAGTGCTTTTTAGACTATCTTCGTAAGAATGGGTTGATTGATTATTATGCGGTTGGCGGTAATGGTGGTAGTCTTGCAATGAAATACTGGGAACACATGCCATTTCCTAATTTCCCCCTTCCCATACAAGAAGAGATAGCAAAACTTTTTTATTCAAACAATAGTTATCGTACTGATTTGACCATAGATAATTTTGTAAGTGCCGATTCTACTTGGAATAAGTTAGCGGGAATATATGACATAGACAGATCGATGAAGTTGCTTAAAAATAAATTGGATAATGAGATTGAAAAAATCACTAATAATGAAAGAGTGGAGATAAATTTTCAAATATAACCTTTAATGCTTTTAGTGATGTATAGTCAATTTAAGTTTCTAAAATGGTATCGATTCTCCTTGAGAGCCTTCATTTCTTTTAAGAACGCTTTGAATAGTCTCATCATTTAATGATATTAAGTTCTGCTTTATATCAGATACCCAACTCGGGGTGCTTAATTCATTATTATTTATTACCTGTTTAATCTGAATATAGAGACCCAAACCCTTTTTTGTCGTTTTAATGTTGAGATTATCCTCAAAAACATATTCAAAACCTAAATAATTTTCCTTGGCTATATTGTCGGGATAATCTCCAGCATTGGCTTCAAAAAAAGATATAATCTCTTTATTCTCCTTAATGTTGTTCTTCATTTCTTCTGTTCCATCTAATTGCTTATCGCCATCAAATATCACATAGCATGGAATGCCAAATTCCGTATATAGCCTAAAAAATCTACCAATCTCACCCTTACATCCACACCTCACAATTGAAATGCCTTCTTGCACATAATCAAAGTCGATAGTCTGAAATAACAATGGCAAAACTAAAGTTTCGGATTGTCCCTCCACAAGTATTATTTTTTTGGCAAAAAAAGCCTCATTTGCTTTTTGGGTATCTCCTGTATTCTCGTATGCATTTCTATAGCGTGTGAGCACGCTTTCATCGTCATAGGTAATACCTTTTCTAACTTGGAGATCTGCAACAAAGTCTGCAGTATTCGCCTGCCTTATATATGTACCACGTTCTATAGTTTTTCGCACAACAAATATCTCGTTAAAATAACCGGCTGATAGAAAGTTAGGTGAATGGGTAGTATAAAATACCTGAGTGCCCTCTTTAATTAATCGCCCTTCTTCATCATATTTATTTCTTGCTAACTCTCGTAAAATTTTATAAAAGTTGTTTTGTGCTTGTGGATGTAAATATAATTCTGGTTCATCAATGAAAATAGGGCTATTATTAGCTAAGTTAAGCTCTGAATACGCCTTTAGTATTGCTACAGAAATAGAGGCTTGCACGCCCATACCTAAAGAGGAAGCGGGGAATTCCATATCCATATCTGGCTCTTTTACAATAAGCTGGAGGGTTTTATAAAAATTCCATGGATCGTATAACGTAAGATCAACTGTAAAGTCCGTTAGAGGACGGTTGAGCTGTCTGGCAGTTTCTTCTCTTAATATGCCTACAAATTTTTTCATGATATTTTCATTCTGGGCATCATTAACAGAAAATAGCAGCTTTTCTCGAATAGTTGAAAGCCATTCTTTGAGTAGATCCTTTTTACTCTTAGTCTCACCCTTATAAGTTATGGATTCTGTCGCGAATCTTTTGTTGACTTCTTGAAGAATTCGACCCATCAGAGACCAACGATTAGAAGGCAGATAGTCTGATATTTCTCTTTGAACTCCTAAATATGCACAACAGTACTTCTCTCTTATTTCCCCATTTGCATAACTCCCATTATAATTAAGTCCGCTTTTCTCATAGCCACGTCCATCTGTCCAGCTTTCTGCCAACTCCAAATAATTATCATCATCGAATTCTAATTTGATCCTTATTTTATTATCTTCATCGCCTAAAAAATGATCTTCTCTTCTCGTGGAATTGAATGATGGGTACACAGGACCCAATAACCAGTTGATTGCGTCCATTACATTACTCTTCCCCGTGCTGTTTGCCCCGATAAACGCATTCAGCCCTAGATTTGGTGCAAACTCCAATTTTTTAATACTCTTAAAGTTTTCAATTGTTACTTTAATTATCTTCATAATTAACTACATATTTCATATAAATAAAACTGTTTAATTATATATGTTTTATTATTTTTGAGATATTTATTCTGAATAACACTATTTAACGATTAAATTTAATGACTTAAAAAAACTTAAAATCTTAACCTTCCAATTAGATAAGAAAAGATAAGATTATGAGGCTATAAATCTCAAAATGCATAATACTTAATAAAACTTAAGATTTTATGACTAAGGTACTTGAAAAAACTTGAAATGTTGAAGCTGAGTTAAATAGCAATGTTCGCCGTTTCTCGGGGGATGAGGAATCGTACCCGATCATTGGACAGCTTCCGGATGTACAAGCCCCCTTGGGCGAGTTTCAGCCGTTTCTGGAGCTCTTTGAGCATGGCCCTGTTGTTTATTCGCTTTCTTCCCTTCACGTAATACCCACTCACGTAGTAAAAGTGCTCATCCTTCAGGCTTGCTTCGACCATAAATTCGGGCCCGCATGTTTTTGCTACCGATACCACCAATTGCATTAGGGTACGAATGTCTCTATTCTCATAATGAAAGGTTTTATCTTGCCCAATAAGCGAAAAGGGGAAGTATTTAGTGAGATATGTCATCTGTTTGGCGTACCAAACGTAGACTACATAATAGGTTTTTATTGTCCAGTATCGGAACTGTTCAAAAGTGAGAATGAAATTCTCTTTATCAAACAGTGTCAAGCTAAAGTCATTATTTGAACGTAACCGCATTCCTATTAAATTAAGTTATTAACTCGTTATTAAAGTTATTAAGGGTCCTTGGGCCAGTTCTTAATAAGCTCCTTCGTTTTTTTCATATCACGTTTTATCTTCCCCATAAGCTCCTTTCTAAATCTCTCCCTTTGTTCAAATAGCATTTCAGCCTTGTTTTTTGAATGAAAGAAGTCAACAAACCATTTCTCAACTTCTGACCACAGATATTGTTTCATAAACCACATTGCTTTTTATATGCCGGATTAGACTCAACCCAGTTCTGCAGTTTACCTCTAAACTCCTTAACATAACAACTCCATTGATCGTCTTCGTTTGGATACTTCTGAGATGAACACGATTGATTGGCTTGGTTGTGAAAAACAAGAAGGTCTTCTAATATCCTTATCTGTACATGCATTTGAGTACCTGAATACGTATTCATTCTTGCAGATAGTGATTTCCTCTCTTCAAGGTTTAAGGATCGGACAAATTGGAATTGCCAAAAAAAGGCGGATACTTCATTCCAAACACAACCGAATGATTTATTGTCATGCACCTTCATATAATACTGCTCAGCATGTTGAAGCTCATGGGAAAGCAAAATAGCTGTGAGCAGGTCGTCAACTTGTTTATAACTTTCGTTAACTTTTATTATGTAGTGTTCAAGGCTTGATGCCTCCGAATCAAAATAAAAAATACCTTCAGAGTCACCCGTATCACCATACTGAACATCTAAACATTTATCCATCAATCTATAGTCGGAATGTACACTTCGTTGTTCAATCAGGCTGATCGCACGAACAAATTCCGGGGGCATGGTGTACATTTCCTTCCTGGTGCAGATAGTCAGATTGTTTGTATCGGTTGATATAGGAATGGGGATTTGCGGTTTTTTTACAAACAGGGAGTAAAGAAAGGCTATGCTTAATAGAAATATACCTAAAGCAAAAAATGGATTGTGGATAAATTTATTTATAACCTTTTTCATTTGTTGGATAATTTAACTAAATACCATATACGACAAAAGCTCTCCATCAGCTGGCTCATCCTTGCGGATTTGCCCATGGCGGTTTCCCAACCATGACACAGTCAAGTGAGGCTGACAGAGAGCTCCCTGTCCTTGACTGTGTTTTTGTTGCCATGCCCCTTGCATTATCAGAGGGTTGTAGGCAACCGAATTGTACGAACTATCAACATTTTAGCATAGTTGTGGCTGAACAGATAATAGAGAGGTGTAAAATATAGACAGATGAAAAATGGAAAAAAGAACGTAAATCAAGCGCGGAATCAATTTATTAAATTGTTATTGGATCAGACATTTCGTGAATTCGTCAAAATTGAAAGAGATCTCTTGTTAAAACGGCAAGCTGAAAGTAATAATTATTATAGAGCGGTTACTGAGTGTAAAAGTAGAATACAAAAATTCCTTTTTCTTTCAAAACTCCCAGTTATATGGATTGAACCCATTTTTACTTTCATTAAAGATGAAAAGGATGTTAAGTTGCCCCTCGAAAATGGTGTCGATATAAAAGTTGGTGATACCTTGCTTTCCTCCGCTGGGGACACTATCACTATCATCAGAAAAGATGGTATACCATCCAAACAAGATTCTGAGCTTTCCATCGTCATTTCCACACAAGTAAGCATAAATAAAATAATAGATTTTATTGAGAAAAATGCGGAGACAATCAGGTATTTGCAAAAAAGTCTCCAACTTCCTTCCCATGATTACATGTCGTGGGACAATATCGATCTTGCTATTGAGGTAATTCGTATGAAAGATGAAAACAAAATGTCTTTCTCCCAAATTATGGATGAGCTAAACAACCGACCAAATAACAAACAAGATTACGATGAAAGTCATGTTAAAAACGTGTATTATCGCTTCAAAGAACGTCTTTCAAACATAAAATAGTTTAATCTCTCCCTCCCTTTTTGAAACTGAATCAGACATAGCATAGCCCTATTATGTGGGTAGATATTGATATTAAATATGAAAACTAAACAGGTCGAACTAAAAAAGCAGATAAAGGATCTTCGCGTACACATCTTCATGAAATGTCTTGAGTGTTCCAATTGCCAACCAAAAGAAATACTCCATTGCCAGTCTTACGGATGTCCTTTGTGGAAAGAAAGGCCAGTTGAAGCTAAGGGGCTATATACGCTCATCAAACGACTTAGACAAAAAAATAATGAAGTGCATGAGGCTAAAGAATGACGGATTATTACAAATTTTAATTATTTATAACAATATGAGATCAGCTATAGAAAACGAATACAAGACAAGAGACTATTACATCGGGGTTTGTATCCTCGCTGCAGGAGCATCTCTATTGAGACTGCAAAAAGAAACAGGGAAAATAGTTACTTTTGTTTTTTCTATATCACCCATAAAGGCTGAGGAAATCATAAGAAAACACTGGAACAGAGAATTGGTCCTGCCAACTCGAAATATCGTCGATGCAATCCATGAGTTAAAAACACGAATCTATTCAGGTTCATAAAACCATGTTATCCAAAAAAGCACTCGATGAGTTCAAGCAAATATATGAGGAAGAATACAAAGAAAAACTTGACGATGATATGGCTCTAAAAAAAGCAGTTTCACTATTAACAATTTTCAAATCAGTTTATAAATCGGTTTCAAAAACAAATTAAAAATAAAATTCATAAGAATATGGAAAATGTAAAAGTAAAAATAACAGTTAAAAATGTTAATAACCTTCTTGCAAATGCCACTCTTTCCGTGCGTACTGTGGACTATGGCATAATCGACATTAAGGGTTTCCAAATTTGGAAAAGCAGGCTATTAAATGCTCGTCTTCAAGAACATATAAATATCGTTCCTCCATCCAAACCGAGTTTTGGAAAATATATCTATCTTGTATTTTTTGAAAATCATGATTATTGGTATGAAATTGAACAACTCATTTACTCTGCCTATATAGAAATAAGTAAGCAAAAGAATAAAGATGAAACCATTAACCCAGAGGATGTTCCCTTTTAGTAACAATTACTGAATAGTAATTATCACTATATAGTAACTGTTACTAATAACTATAAAGTTTTTCCTATATGGTTACTAGTTAATGTTGAGAGTTAAGTAACTATAGCTATTTATAAATTATTACGATATGTTGTCTATTGATCATATGGAATACATAACCTACGCTAGAAAATCGAGTGAAGCTGAAGACAGACAGGCTGCTTCCATCGAGGACCAAGATAAAGAAATCAAGACATTAAACAATAAACTGAAGCTCCCTGTTGGACATAAATTTAGTGAATCGAGAAGTGCAAAAGTTCCCGGAAGACCTGAGTTTAACAAGATGATTGATTTAATTATGAAAGGTGGAATTAAGGGAATAATTTGCTGGAAGTTAAACAGGTTGGCACGAAATGCAAAAGATGGTGGAGACATTATTTGGCTTGTAAATGATAAGGGGCTTGAAATAGTTACTCCAAATAAAACTTATACAAAAGCCGATAGTATGATGCTGTATATGGAATTTGGGATGGCAAACCAATTTATAAACGACCTCTCAGTAGATGTTAAGAGAGGGTTGAAGTCTAAAGCAGAAAAGGGCTGGCTTCCAAGCGGTGCAAAATCCGGATACATGAACGATAAGTATGCCGAAAAAGGAAGCAAAACCATACTACCCGACCCAAATCTATTCCCAGTAATAAAACAAGCGTGGGACATGTTTCTGACCGGAGCTTACACTGTGGGGCAAGTTTTGGAAAAATTAAATGGGGAATGGGGATACAGAACACCAGTTCATAGACGTATAGGTGGAAAGCCAATGCATAGAAGCCAATTGTATAAAGTATTTACCGATCCTTTTTACTATGGAGAGTTTGAGTATCCAATAAAAAGTAATATATGGTACCAAGGGCAACATAAGCCTATGATTACAAGGGAAGAGTTCGATAGAGTCCAAATACTACTTGGGCGCCCTGGAAGGCCCCGCCCGCACAACAGACCATTCAGCTATACAGGCATAATTTATTGCGGAGAATGCAATAGTATGATAACCGCAGAAGAGAAATGGCAAGTGGTATGTAGTATTTGCAGATTCAAATTCTCTTCAAAACACATGACTTCGTGTCCAAAGTGCAAAACACAAATAAAGGACATGAAAAATCCAACTAAGCGGCATTACATATACTATCGATGTACCAAGTGTAAAAATAAACTCTGCACACAATCGGCAATCCAAGAACATGAACTTGATAAGCAAATAGTCGCTCTCTTATCTAAAATACAAATATCAGAAAAATTCAAACATTGGGCCATCAAATACCTCAATGAACTCAACGAACAAGAGGTTGGAACAAGAAATGTTGCAATTAAAAACAATCAAGAGGCCTATAAAGAGGTAGTAAAGCGAATAGACAACCTAGTATCACTCAAAATCTCTCCTAATAATACTGATGGAAGTCTCCTCAGCGATGAAGAGTTTAAGAGCCAAAAGACAACACTCATGGAAGAGAAGGAGAGGTTGAGTAAAACGATCAATGAAATTGACGGCCGTGTTGAAGAGTGGGTCGAATTGTCGGAAAAAACCTTTAACTTTGCTATATATGCGCCTTATTGGTTCAATAAAGCAGACGTGGGGAGAAAAAAAGAGATCTTTCAGGCGCTTGGTTCGAACTTTTTGCTACAGGGCGGTGTATTGAGCTTAACCCTTGAGAAACCTTTTGAAATCTTTGAAATTATAAAGAAAGAAGCGCCGGAGATTATGCCAACCTTCGAACCTCAAACGCAGAGCAATAGGACAATCCATTTTGACTCTTTGCACCTCCAAAATCCATCAATGCTCCCCCGCCAAGATTTGAACTTGGAACCTTGTCGTTAACAGCGACCTGCTCTACCGTTGAGCTACAGGGGAATTTTGGGCTAATTTCAAAAGAGCAACAAACTATATCATACCAAACAAAAGGTCATTTTTGAAGCACTAGTTTGATGATGTACTATAATGAACATAATGGAACTATCCCTCCTTGCCAAACAAATCGTTACCCAAAATGAATATCTGACCCTAGCTACTGTGGGGGAAACTGGCGCTCCGTGGGTAAGTATCCTCGCTTATACCTATGATGACAACTTCACTTTCTACTTTGCCTCCCTCCCCGACTCCCGTCACTCAAAAGAGGCTGAAAAAAGGAACGATGTGTCCTTCAGCATCTTTGATTCCCATCAGGACTTCGGGACAGGAGTAGGGCTGCAGATTGAAGGAAAAATAGAGGTAGTGAGTGATGCCGATTCTGAACGTGTTTTGAGTCTGTATTACGGAAGAAAGTATCCGTACGGGAATGTCAGTAATGAATTCATGGAGGGACTAAAGAAACTTCTGGAAAATAAGACGTATCTGTTCTACAAGCTCACTCCAAAACGGGTGTGGATTAATGATCCAACAGCAGATACCGATCGCAGAGTGGAAGTGAAATTAGAAGGGTAGCGTAAGTTCGGTTTGTGCATTTCCATTACCGTCCATATATCGTTTCCAATCGACACGGATGATGTTACGGCCGATTTCATTCACATAATACACTTCCCCATATTTCACGCCGAAGTCAAAAAGCTCCTTCGTTATCATGACGTCATCCAGGCAATATTTTTTCAGTTCTTCAATTTTACCTTCCTTGTAATAATCGATCGCCATGAGCCCGTGCCCTGTCTTTTTCTTGCCAAGCGTTGCGGCGGCCATGTCATTAAGCGCCAGGCGGCGGCCGATTTTTGCGCGGATGTCTTCCAAAAGGTCGAATGTGGAAAGCGAAAGGAGTGCTCCCGGATAGTATGCCTGTAGGACGGGAAGATCAAACCCATTACTGTTATAGCCAATAACGTAGGATGCATTCTCAAGGATAGGAAATGATTTGCTCAGTTCCTTTTCTTCAAAGACAACGCCCTTGCCAGTCCCATAATCATAAAGGGCCATGACGGAGACACCGAGCTTTTCATGCTCGCTAAATTCGCGGAACGTGTGTTTCGTTTCCAAATCAATGATTATCGGGAATTTTTTCATAGTAAGATGTCAACCGTTAGTTGATGAGTTTTCCTTTCCCTCGTTCCTTATATATTTCCATCTCAACAAAGTTCCGTTTTGTCTGGATTTCTGCGGCACCCGTCCCGAAGTGGAGGCTGCTCAACTTATCTTGTAGCTGTTGATACATCCCTTCAAAATAATGGAAGAATGCATGCTCCTGCTGCTTGTCGATTTTCGTGCTGTGCTTTTCGATGAAGTCATCCATCTTCCCTAATTGCCATATGGTTTCGACAAAGACCTGATTGGAGAAGTTCAGTTTTGAGATGTCACCTTGCAATGGGCGCACCTTGAATTTCATCATACGTACCTCCGAAATCATTTGGGCATGTCCCGGTTTATTGTCCAATACATTTTTCTTAAAGCTTTTAAAGAGCCTCAGCATGTCGTGTGTCGATTCTCTTTTTTTCATAGAGTATAATTATTATATGCTATACGAACAATTGCAAGCTGAACAAATAACTGCCATGAAGGCAAAAGAGGTCCTGAAATTACAGACTATCCGGGAAATAATCTCAAAGATAAAAAACAAGGAAATCGACAAAGGTGGCCCGTTAGTTGACGAAGAAGTCCTTGAGGTCATCAAGAAAATAAAGAAAGAAATCCTCGAATCGGTTGAATCATTCGAAAAGGGTGGACGCGCCGATTTGGTTGAAGAAACCAAAAAACAACTTGCCATAGTCGTCTCCTATCTCCCTGCTGAGATAAGCGATGAGGAGTTGAAGAGCCAAATAACGGCACTTCTTGAAAAAAACAAGGATGCGATCGCCAAAAACCAAAAGGCAAGTATTGGAATCTGCATGAAAGAGCTAAAAAGTAAGGCTGATTCAGCCCGCATCTTGGCAGCTCTCAAACAGATTTTGCCTGTATGAGAAAAATTCTCTTTATCATCGTTCTTCTCTTCCTTATAGTGTCACTCATCCGTAACGTGGGGGACTATAACAAAAATCTGACGTTTTATGATGAGACGAAGGTAAACTTTACGGCTGCACAAGAAAAGAATAAGGCCCTCACCATCCGCAAGCGCTCAAATTCCTCGGACTTTGAAATCGAGAAGAATTTAAGGGATAAGCAGAGTCTCATCCGTGATAATGAATATATGATAATCATCCCGTCTCCATCCCCCACTCCACTCCCATATATAGGACCGACTGAAGCCCCTTTCAGACAGTGGGTAAGGCTATTTTTTGAATAATTTCTGCTATACTTACTGATAGATAGTTAAAAAATACGGGGTAGTGTACGGTTGCACAGAAGGCTCATAATCTTCTAGACCACGGTTCGACTCCTGGCCCCGTAACAATGAACACGTTCCTTCTTTCGATTATTGTTCCTGTTTTCAACGAACAACACAATATCACTCCTCTTCTTGAGCGTCTCCTTCCCATTGTCGAAAAATACAACTATGAAGTCGTTTTTGTAAGCGATGGCTCGACCGACAAGACAACTGAGGAAATAAAAAAACACTCCCATAAGAATGAACGGATAAAATATGTCAACTTCTACCGCAACTTCGGCCATCAGATGGCGCTTACCTGCGGATACAAATACTCCAAGGGTGATTGTGTCATCTCTATTGACGCTGATCTTCAGGATCCTCCTGAGGTTATCCATGAAATGATCGCTTTGTGGCAAAAAGGGGCGAAGGTCGTCTATGCCAAAAGGAAGACTCGCGAAGTTGACTCATACTTTAAAAAACAGACGGCATCTTTGTTCTATAAATTCATAAATTTCCTCTCTGAGACGCCTATTCCGGATGAAGTTGGGGATTTCAGGCTTTTGGATAAGGAAATCGTACAGTTCCTGAACAATCTCTCCGAACAATCACGTTTCCTGCGTGGATTGGTTGCATGGGGCGGATATCCAGCAGAATATGTGTATTTCAAAAGAGAGAAAAGATTTTCCGGAGAAACACACTATACCCTTTCCAAAATGTTGAATTTTGCGATGGAGGGAATTATCTCCTTTTCGACCAAGCCATTAAGACTTGCTTCCTACTTAGGTTTCTTTTCGGCAGGCATCGGGTTTCTCGGCACTATTTATGCGATAATCGGTAAGCTTGTCCATGCATCAGGCTGGGTAACGGGATGGACCGCGCTTTTCGTCGGCGTTATGTTCATCGGAGGAGTACAACTACTTACGATCGGCATCATCGGTGAATATATCAGCAAAATATATAAAGAAGTACAAAAACGTCCTCAATATCTCATCAAAGAAACGGTGAATCTATGAAAAAGATAGGAATCATTCTTCTTGGCATAGGGTTCGGTGTTTTATGCTACATCCTTTTGTCTTTTTTTTCCAAGCAAAAAGAGTTTGTTTCTCCTGTGGAACGCTCGGATAAGAATGTCATCCTGCGACAGAACACGAAAGAGGAATAATCGTTATTCTCCTATACTAAATCTGAAGAGCTTTCCTTCTCCTCCCAAAAAGAGTGTGTCTATGACTGTGAGGATAAGGAATGAGGCGACGAAGATGACAAGTCCCACGACCGCATAGCGAAGGGTCCCTTGGGCTTTTTTCAACTTCTCAGGATTACCAAGTGAGGTAAGATAGCTGAAGCCTCCCATGATGAACATCACGAAAAGCACCACGATGATAAGGCCTGAGGCCATGTTAAGGATATTTTGGAAGACTACTTCAAAACACTTGAGCGTAGGGACGCCGTCAACAACACAGGTATCCCATTCTCCCACTCCTGGTGCTGCTGCTAATACGGAAGGAATCATTTATTAGTTGAGCAATTTTGGTATTGAGTCTTGGACACTACAATCTGTAAGTCCTACACAGAAGGCTCCTTTTAATACCAATTGTTCCATTGTCGCAAGAATAACGAGTACGGCAACAAGGATGACAAGACCAACGACTGCTGCTTGGATTTTATCCTGTGCTTTCTTTACGTTTTCCTTGTCTCCTGATGAGGTGACCCATGCCATTGCGCCAAGCAAGAGATAAAGAAGTGCTGCTAGTCCTGCGAAGAAGAAGAGGAATCGCACCATGAATGAGATGACTTTTGCCAAGTTAGGAACTGCAAAACCAAGTCCACCTGACACGTCTCCTGCGGCTGCGTATACCTCTGGAGCCAATAATGATAATATGCTGAGTGCGAGAATATTGATTTTTTTCATATGTGCTTATTCTAGTTGATAAAAGCTCTATAAGTCAAGGCCTATAACACATACATAAGCATAACTATTGTCCCGACCCATAACAGAATGGTTGTGACAAGTGGGATGTCTTTCGTGATTATGTTCTCAGGACGCTCTCCTTCTACTTTCTCATACAGGAGCTGTGCATAGCGCGCAATGCCGTATACGACAAGCGGAATCGTTACCATCATCCATTTTCTTGCCTCAAATCCAGGGAGATAGCTGCTCATTGCCACTGAAAATATCGTATTTACCTGTGGGATTTTTTCAACATATGTGTATGTTGCATATGCGATTATGGTGCTTGTGGCGAATGTTGTTGTCAGAAAGTCCAGGTAATGCTCCTGATATCTGTAAAGTGATTCTCTCGTCTCTCGCCCATGAGTGATGAGTTCCGCATGACGTTTGACGGTTGCCATGAAAAGTGAAACGAAGAATATGGTGAGAAGTAACCAAATCGGGATATGATACCCCGTCACAACCTCTCCTCCTATGGCACGGATCATGAACGAAAAGGATATGGAAAAGATATCGACTGTCGGGAATTTTTTCAGATAGAGGGAATAGAAGAAGTGAAGCAGGATAAATATAAGCGCCAGGAAAAAGAACGCGGATGAAAAGAGAAGCGAGAACAATAATGAAAGGATCGTCAGGATGAATACCGTGAACGTCGCCTGTTGCATGCTTATTTCCCCTGCTGCGATAGGACGATATCTCTTTACCGGATGTTTTTTGTCATACGGATAATCGATAATATCGTTCAGGAGGTAGGAGGTGGAAGACAATAAACAGAATATGCAAAATGAAAGAAATGCCTGCCAAACGACAGCTACATCAAACAGTTTCCCGGCAAAAATAACTGCGGTAAATACAATGAGATTCTTTATCCATTGATTTACCCGCATCGCTCGCGCGAAGACCTTTATCGTTTTAGTCATTCCGTGCATTGATTGCATTATAGATTATTTTTTTGCAAGTATCTTCTTTGTTTCTATTTTGTACAACTCGACCTGCGGCTGGTCAAATGTATTGACCTTCATCATCTTCCCCAAAAACATCATTTCAAGCATCTTGAACTGCATATAGGCCGCGACTTCATCTGCGCTTACCCCTTCTAAAACAGTTTCTGAATACGGTAGGTTTAGATTTTTATAAGCGGCGATCGTCCCCTGTTGGATTGCCCTCATTATCTCCCCAACTGGTCTTCCCTCTATTTCTTTTATGTGCGTGAGGGTGTTGAAGAGAGGAATCTGAACCTCTTTGAAGATGTTTGTATACACGAATGACGTGTATTTGTTCTTGGGACCACCAAGATACAACTGGACCACTGAGTGCAAATCCACCGATCCCATGGATACGGTTGGGGTAAGACCCATGCCATTTTTCCCTGTGCTTTCTCCCATCAGTTGGCGATACCACTTTCCCATAGACTCCAGCTCCGTATGGAAATAAAAATTGTCGTTGATTGAAATTCCCTTTTTCATGTGCGCATACAATATCGCTGCAGAGGTAACCGCAATGTTGTCTGTGCCAAGTGATAGACACATATCTCTCATGGCTGTCGCACTTTTCAACATGCTTCTTATGTCTATTCCGCATAAAGCCAATGGGAAAAGCCCGACTGCGGAAAATACGGAATATCGTCCTCCCACCTTTTTTGGGATTTCCAATACATCTATTCCAAGAGCGAGTGCGTTTTCATACAGCTTCGATCCTTTGTCTGTCGTGACGACACACATATTTTTCCAGGAGTCCGAAACTCCCTTCAAGAGGTCTATGACAAGTTCCCCATTGACCGCTGTCTCTGTCGTCCCTCCGGATTTGCTGATTATGTTGACAACAACCTCTCCTTCCTTGAAGGACTGTGTCTTGAAGAACTGCGTGAAGTGAAATAAATATTCAGGATCGGTCGTGTCCAAAAAAATCATTCGTGGGCGTCTATCGGGTTGCAATATGTCGGTTGCTCCATATACAGCATCATAGATTGCCTTTGTTCCTAAGTTTGAACCTCCGATACCGACATCTATTATGTATTTCAACTTATCTGTCTTTTTTGCAGCCACTATCTTTTCCACCTGCGCCACGAGACCGACATCATCCACAAGGCACAAAGATGCCTCTTCCTTCTCATAATCATGCTGCGCTGCAATCTCTCTACAATCTTCTACATATGCTGATACTTCCTTCCTTAATTCATTCATCGTTGATTCTTCTATTCCTGAGTTGTTTGTGCTAATGAATTTCATAGATGTGATTATCTTAAATATGTTAATAACAATTCAGCTTGCGCGCCTGTTTGAATTGTATATAAAATTCCATTTGGAATAAAACAGGAGTGACCTCTGCCAACCGATATTTTATTGTTGTTACTGTCGACTACCGACACTTCCCCCTCTTTTACGAATAAATGGTGGAATGAACTTTTACTTTCCATTTTCATCTCCCCCACAACCAAGAGCGAAGACAATGAATAAAGTGGGGTATCGAATAAAATGCCGTTTTCTTTTTTTTCGATATTAAGGGTGTTTCTTTTTTCATCTAGGTCGAGATACTTAAAATAGTCATCTATTTGGATCGTGCGGATCGTTCCGTCACCCTTCAACTTCCCTTGATCAAACGATCGGATGGTGCAGTATGGATCCATGACGTCTTGTTGGACTTCATATACGATATTTCCCAGTGGGCACGCCACAGAGTCCTCTTCCCATGAATGATGAAGTCCTCCTCCGCTGAGATCGACAACGTCTCCCGCCTTGGTATTGTGTACATTCACATATTGCCAAGGGTTCGATATCTTTATATATTCCTGCGCTTCTTGGGATGCCTCTTGTTGGCCCATCTTTTTTTCAATGACAGCGCGACTCAACTCCTTCATCTTCTCGTTAATCGCATGACATGTTTTTTTGTATGCTTCTATGTCTGCTCCTTTTTTTATGCCGAAGGTTATCTTTCCGTTTTCGAAGTAATACCAGGACTCTGCCTTTGGTTGCCAGTGAGGATCCTTTTGGGAAGGGCGAATATGAAGTTGGAATGAATTCCCTTTCGCTTGGGTAAATTTGATAAGGGGAAATGGACGACTCTCCTTGAATATGTTTATGTCGATTACATCAGAATATTCTGGTCCAAAAGAGGGGTCATTTGTTGTTTTCAGGTTAAGCGCAAGTTTGGTCTCACTATATAACTCATAACTTTGTCCTATTTTTTTACCGGTTATCCCCTGCTTTCCTGTCCATCCTTTCTTCTCGCAGATATATGTTCCTCCCCATGTGGACTGCTCAATCAAATAAGGCACGATTATATATGGCTTTTTTTGGATATTCATAGAAATTTATTATACAGGAGTTTGTGAAAGGAGAAACTGGTCGGAGCGGCGAGACTTGAACTCGCGACCTTGCGCTCCCAAAGCGCACGTTCTAGCCATCTGAACTACGCTCCGACTGAATATGTATTGTACCAGATTAAGGACGATTTATTCTTATCGTTTTTCAAAATAGAGCGTAACGGTCGATGTGATGGTCTCTGATCCAGCCTCAAGTGACAGTCCAGACCCTCCGCCTCCTCCTTCAAATTTCTGATACATAGGAACGACTGGGGACGATCCGTCATTCAACGATTCAACCACATTTATTACTTTTCCAAGCTTTATTCCTAAAGATCCTGCTAATTTTTGTGCCTGTTCCTTCGCGTTTTTTATGGCGCTTTCTCTCGCTTCTTCCCTATATTTCGCAGGATTGTCGACTGCGAATCGGGTATTGTTAATCTGGTTCGCTCCTGCTTTCGTGGCAGCTTCGATAACCAGCGTTGTTGACTCGATTTTTTTTGTTTTTATGGTTACCGTTGCGTTTCCGTCATATCCCGTAATTCTGTTTGTGTTGTTTTCATAGGTGTATGAAGGATACACGGAATAGTTGGTCGTCTTTATCTCTTTGGATGAAATTCCAAGCTTCTTTACTGCGGCAACCAAATCGGAATTTATCTTGTCGATTTTTTTTCTCGCCTCTTCAACCGTTGCGGCATTATTGACAGTTACCCCCACATCGACGTAGGCGACATCAGGAACCACATCCACCCGTCCTTCTCCCACCACTGCAAGCTCACTTGTGGTGTTGCTGACCGAAACATGGAGAGGATATCCTATGTTGAGGATTTTTATGATGAAAAGACCTGCTATGACGGACGCGACTGTAATCACGATATTTTTTGTATTCATGGCTGATTTAAAAAATAATTACTAACTTCCTTCCCTAATTGTACTGCATAATTTGTACCCCTGTCATAGGGATACGTCATATCTAAGTTTGCGATAAGTATGCGCTTTTCCCTTGTGGTAAATGTCCGTGGGATTGTTGTAAATTCTGCATCAAAGATAGGTTGTGCGTATGGAGCTTTAATGAGTGCGACCACTTCAGGGTCGGCCGTTAAATTTGGCTGCATATTCTTCAGATATGGAAGGACGAATGCCAACATCTCTTCTTCGTTCTTCTTCATGAGATCGCTTGACCCTTCCACATACCAAGCGATATAGGCAATATGTTTGTTCTCATAATGTTTTTTGTCGACAAAGTTCGTATGTTGAACCACACACATGAAAGGAATGTCTTTTGCCCCTACGTTCAGCCAGTACGCCGTATTAAGTAGGGGTTTGTCTGTCTTCAGGATGAGGTTGATGGCGAATAAATATTTTCTTTTTCTCTGCTTTGCGCAATACTCCTCCCCCAATAGGTCCGACATGACCTTGAGGGTTGTTGGATATGGGAGAGTGGAAATGATTGTGTCCACCGCCTCGCAAAAATCGCTCCCCTCTTTTTTCCCCACAACCTCATACCCGTTCCCGGTTTTGTGTATTTCCGTAATGATGGATGACTTGTTGATTGCTACCCCCAACTCTTTATCTTTTACTGCAAGCGCGTCGATGAATGTTTGGAATCCCCCATCAGGATACCCTAAGCTTTGCGTTCTTTTGGTGACCCGCGCCCAGATGAATGAAGCTAGTATTTTTTCCGCAAATATACCGAATTTTTTCCGAAAGAGTTGTTCCCACAATACTTTCCAGACCTCATTTCCCATCGTCATACGCAAAAATGAGCTTGAAGTGATTTTTTCATAAAATGGCAAGAATGGAGACAACTTCAAAAACACAAGGGTAACTCCCGCCCTCAGCTTCGCTATAAGAGACAACTCTGGCAACAAGAGAAAGTCTTTCGGTGAATCTACGGGAAATATGCGGTAATTATTTACCTCTCCGAAGAGTGAGGCTGTAAGCGGGGTCTTGAATTTGAACCCAAAATAGCCTATTTCGTGTGCAAGGTTGAGGATTTCGTGATCATTATTGAAAATGTGGTGATAGGTCCTCTCCAACTCCCACTCCCACCCTTCCCTATGGAATCCCTGAGCAAGACCTCCCAATCGCTCTGCCCCCTCATACACGACTACTGTGTGACCTTTTTTTGATAGATGATATGCGGCAGTAAGACCGGTTAACCCTCCTCCGAGAATTGCTATTTTCATAATTACTGCATTATTACCGAACATTCTCCGCTATTCTTTGTTGCTGTGGGAGATAATGGTTCCCGCAACAAGAGCTATGGGGATGGAAAAAAGCATTCCTAACACGCCTGCATAGCGCCCTCCGATAACCAGGGCGATGAGGGTAAGGATGGGATGAAGCCCCACCACACGCCTCATAACAAGCGGTACGATTATGTGATTTTCAAACTGCTGAATAACAACGGCAAGGAGCAATGTAAAGATCCCCAAAATGGGGGCTTGGGAAAATCCGACAAAAAAAGCGGGCACTGCCGCGATTGTTGGTCCAATCGTAGGAATTGCCTCAAGTAGTCCTGCGATGATGCCAAGCGGTAGAGCATATCTTACGCCGAGTAGTAAAAGGCCGACATATGTCGTTGACCCTATTATTATCATGAGGAACAGCTGACCTACGAGCCATCTCCCTAGTCGTTTTTCTATCTCCAACTCCACCTCTAGCACTTTCTTTACGCTGCTTTTTGGTGCGACGTGGGTTATTGCTTTATTAATAAGCTGGGAATCAAGAGTAAGATAGATGCTGAAAAAAATAGTCGAGATGAAGAATGAGGCATTTGAGAAAACAGAACCCACAACCGTAAGGAAGTTGTTGGTGACCGACGGCACATACTGAAGAACGGAAAAGTTGCCGAAATTAATCGGGGTTGCCTTTTTTACGCTTTCTACGATGTTGGGAAAGTGTTTGATAAATAGGGCGGTTTCAGTTATGAAGGGGGGGATTATCCAAGAAATAATGAAGCCCACGCCGACAAAAAAAAGAAGAAATACCGCTAAGACCGCAATACCCCTTGATGCTCCCTTCTTGGTAAGCCACTCAACCGGTTGCTTTGCGGCGCTCATCACTATATATGCAATAAAGAGTGAAAGAAGAAGGTCTCTCATGTCCCAAGCAAATCTCATCAAGAAAACTGCCCCTATTCCTATCAAGATTGTTTTTATAGATATCTCTATTTTTGGAAGCTGTTTATCCATGATTCCATCATACCACGCAAGCTCGTTATTTCGCAAGCGAGAAGGCTAAAACATTCTTTACTCCGACCCCTTTCAAAACCCGGGCACACTCCCCTATGGTTGCCCCTGTCGTGATGACGTCGTCTATAAGAAGTACAGAGTGGGGTGCCGACCTCCCCATATAGCGAAATGCATGCCTAATAGCCCTTTTTCTTTCGTTTGGTGTTTTTATTCGGGCAAGGTGCGGGGTGTCTTTCTCCCTCAGGAGAAGTTCTTTATATGGCACCCCCGTTCGGGAAGATATGTGTTTGGCAATTATCTCGGATTGATTAAACCCTCGCTCGTCTTGTCTTTTTGCGTTGAGCGGAACTGGAGCTATTACGAGGTCAAAAAGATTCTTCCACTTCCAGATGGTCTTATATAACAAGATCTCGTCCTGTTTCAGGAGATCCCCCAAGATAAGATGTGCACTTTTGTACTTTGAGTCAATTATTATTTTCTTGAAAAGCCTGTCATATCGATAAATGGATCCACACCCGTCCACACACCCCTTCTTTCTACACCCAACATGAGTTAAACCAAGAGCACTCCTTTTTTCGCAGTAAAAGCAATTGTGTCTTTTATTTGTCTTAAGAAGACTTCTACAGGTTGGACAAAAATAGTTGCCAAGTGCCCCACAACCAATACAAAAAGATGGAAAAAGAAAAGAGAAGATGTCACACATAGTAGTGATCTATATACATTGTACTAGTTTGGTCCATTTTTTTGCCCCTTGCTATTTGATGTGAAGATGTTTATTATTTGTGGATAAGTTATCCACAAATTATACACGGCCCCATGTTACAATCCACCTGGAAAGGATTTTTAGAATATCTAAAAAGCTCAGTACCTGAAAAGTCCGTTATTTATTCCCTCCTCAGCCAGTCAAGTCTTCAAGAGGTGACCGATGAGCGGGCAGTGGTCCTCACCGACAGTGCGGGTATGACTTTCTACCTTGTAAGTAAAAAGCTTGAGATAGAGGTCCATCTTTCGGCATACTTCAAGAAGAGTATGCATGTGGAGTTTATTTCTAAGCAGAAGGCTCCAAAAACAGAACAGCCCCTTCTCACCTATGAACCTCCTATGGAAGATTTGTTCTCCCGCTCTGGGCTGAACCTAAAATACACATTTGAAAATTTCGCAGTATCTTCAAGTAATAATGTAGCTTTTGCAGCGGCCCAAGCCGTTTCTCAAAACCCGGGCAAGTCGTATAACCCTCTGTTTTTTTACGGTGGGGTAGGGGTGGGAAAGACCCACCTTGCGCAGGCTGTCGCCCGAACCGTGCTTGAGAAGAACCAAGAGGGAAAGGTGTTGTTTTGCCCAGGGGACAGGTTCACAAATGAACTTATAGAATCCATACAAAACAAAACAACCCAGGCTTTTAGGAAGAAATATAGGCGTCTTGATCTCTTAATCGTGGACGATATCCAGTTCATTGCCGGCAAACAGACCGTCCAAGAGGAGTTTTTTCACACGTTTAACACTATAGTCGGAGCGGGTGGCCAGGTCATACTGACTTCGGATAGACCACCTCATGAAATAAAAAATCTAGAAGACCGGTTACGGTCGCGTTTTTCCGGGGGGTTGATAGTGGATCTCCAACCGCCGGATTTTGAGCTTAGAACGGCAATTCTCCTCATAAAAGCGAAGGAGAAAAACATACAAATACAGATGGATGCGGCAAAGGTTGTGGCAGAACAAATAATTGACTCTCGAGCGCTTGAGGGTGCGCTGTTGTCGCTCTATGCAAGGACGATAGGGAAGAAGGACCAGATAGATCTTGAAGAGGTTGACCTATATTTTAAGAACACCTCAGCGGTCACTGTCCGTCGCATCTCTCCCCAAGACATAATCAAGGTTGTGTGTCTTTATTATGGAATCAAGCCGAATGTTATAAAAAGCCCGACAAGGACAGAGTCTATCGCTTTCCCCAGACAGGTCATCATGTACCTTCTAAGGAAGGAGCTCCATATGCGCCTTGAAGAGATTGCTATGACGCTTAAAAGGAAAGATCATACCACAGTGATGTATGCCTTTGAAAAGGTAAGTGCCCTCTATATGAAGGATGCCCAGATCAAGGCGGAGATTGATAAGATAACCCAATCCCTTTCTTAACCCCATGAATACCACATTGATTTCACATGCGATTGTTTCGGTTTGTCTTGTGTTGAAAAGACCTTTCCCATTTTATACACTTATGCACACACTCTACTACTACTAATTTATATATAACTAAATATGGAACTAACAATAAACAAAGACTTTCTGCTCAATAGCATTAACCAAGCATCTCGCTTCACATCAGCGCGCGTTGGATCTTCTGCGGGACTACAAGGAATATTATTCCTTAATAAGGAAAAACGCCTTCATCTTTATTCGACAGATCTTAGCACATTCTTCCACACCTCCCTTTCATCAGATGTCGTGGAGGAGTGTCGATTTCTTTTAGATACCCGCAAGGTTGTTGAGTTTCTCTCCTACCTCTCACCAGGGGAGGCGAAGCTACATGTTGAAAAAGACAAGATAACCATTCTCCAAAAGAAATCAAGAGGTTCCTTTCCCTTTCTTTCTGGGTCAGATTTCCCAACACCCCCAAAACTTGAGGGAGATTCCCAGAAGATAGACGTTAAGACGTTTGAAAAGATAATATCTCTTGTTTTGTTCTCTGCATCAAAAGACTTATCCCGTCCGGTCTTAAGTGGGGTCAATTTTGTCGAAAAAGAGGGAGAGATGGACGTAGTATCAACAGACGGCTTTAGACTTTCTCTCTTCCATATAAAAAACGACTTGAAGCTCAGATCGTCTCTTGTCCCAGCGGAATTCCTACTTGAGTTATCAAGGAACATAAAAGAGAAAAAGGAGATATTGATGAGTTACCTTGACAAGGAGAAGATGATATTCTTTAAGACAGATGATGATGAATATTTTACCCGCCTGATAGAAGGAGACTTTCCCCCTTATGAGAGGGTCATCCCAAAAGAAAAGAAAACAACGGTACAAATAGACCGAGAAGACCTCATTAGGAACGTAAAACTTATCTCTGTATTTGCAAGAGACTTCTCAAATATCGTTGTGTGTAAGTTCGACAAAAATGGATTAACCCTTTCCCCAAAAACAGAAGGGGGAGGAGAGAGCTCAACAACCCAGGACTGTGAGTTTGAGGGAGAGGATATGAAAGTGGCCTTTAATTTCAAGTTCCTTCTCGATTTCTTAAACTCCACAAGCGATGAAAAGATAACCCTTGAGCTTTTGAGGTCGGATGCCCCAGTTGTCTTAAGGACGAAAGAAAAGGAATACACTCACATCATAATGCCTGTGCGCATTCAGGAGTAATGAGGGGCAAGGCACTCTTTGACGAGAGCGTCTGCGTCTTGATTCCTTTCACGAAGCACGTGTTTATACGTGATGGGAAGATTTAGTTCTTGTTCCAGGGAGCGTATTTCAAAGACAAATTCTCGTATTCTTTCATTCTTAACCTTATACAACCCGTTTAATTGGTTTACCAAAAGCAGAGAGTCAGATATGAAAGATATTGAGGTAAGAGGTGTTTTTTTCTTCAACTTCAGCGCTGCAATGAGTGCATTTCTTACTGCGGTATATTCGGCTACGTTGTTGGTTTGACTACCTAAAAAAAAGGAACCCTTTTCTATGACGGATCCATCTTCCTTGGAGATTATATAAGCGCTTGCGGCTGGTCCTGGGTTGTTGAGGGCTCCTCCATCCGTATGAATTGTTATTCGCATGAGTTATATTATAGCTCACCAAGCTGTTCTTTTTTCTTGGTTTCCTCCCTTACTAGGGTGAGGAATCTTTCGGTCGAAGAGAGTCTTCTGTGTCCGACGATTTTTGCGATATATTCAAGGGACGCTCCACTTAAGATCTGTTGAGCGATAAATGTGTTTCTCAAATCATTTACCGTTGCCTTCTGTATTTCCACCTCTCTGAAACAACGATTGATTATCTGTCGGATGTTTCTTATGAGAATAGATTTTCCGCTTCTGGTGATGAAGAGTGGGTCTTCTGGTTTCCCTTCCCCACGAGCCTTTATGTATTCTACAACAGCTCTCTTCACCGACTTATTAAGAGGAATGTTTCTTTCTGGGGTTTTTCCATAAACACGGATGTGTATATCTCCATCGGTTATATCTCCAAGCTTCAATCCAGCCAATTCTCCTATTTTAATTCCTGTCTGGAGAAGTACCTCGATAAGAGCGTAGGTTCTTGGGTCATCTTTTGCAAAGTCTCTTAATGCATGATATTCCTGCTTGCTGAGTATGCGAGGGGCCGATTGTGTATATTTCGGATGGGATACATCAAGTGAAGGATTCTGATCAATTTTTTGGTTGTTTTTAAGGAAGCGGAAGAATGTCCTGATGGAATTGAGCTTGCGGGAAGCTGATTTTTTTGTGTATCCATCCTTAATGAGTTTTGCGATGAATCCATCAATATCCTCTTTTTTGATCTCTCTCACATCGTTTTTCTCGACGCTGGACAGAAACCCGACAAATTGCTCAAGATCTTTCTTGTAAGCAATAAGAGTAAAAGATGATTTCCCTTGTGAGGAAAGGTGTTGTATGAACTCTGCGATGAGAGTTCTAATAGCTGTAAATTCCATGGTCCTATAATATAACACATGTACGAGTAAAATGCAAGTAGAACAGGCTTATTTTATGAAACTATGGGTAGTTAGCGTGGCTTAATATTTTTCAAAGAAGAGGTTCTCCTTGGGGACTCCACGAGAGAGAAGAAGTACCCGCAAGGACTCAACAACGGTGCGTGATCCACACAGATAATACTCGTCATTTGTGGCTATGTCAGGAGATATTGACTGCCAGACGTCTGGAATGTGACCTGTGCGGTAATGTTGCAGTAAATATGCGGGAATTGATTCAAAGGAGCTCTCTCGAGAGAGGCAGTAATAAAAAGATAGCCCGCGCTCTTTATGAAGAGAAAGGAGTTCATCAAAGAGATATGTTTCATCAAGCGTCCTCATTCCCCAAAACAGGAGATGATTGGAGAGGCTCCCGGTAGAGGAGAGAAAGAAGCTGCGGATAGGCGCATATCCCGTACCAGTTACCATATATATTTTGCGCCCTGGTGTCTGTTGCTGGCGGAAGAGTCCAGCTGGTCCGCTTGCGTCCACTGTGTCGCCCACACGGAGCCTTTTTAGATACTGTGTGCCGACTCCACCTTCAACTATTTTTATAAGCAACTCAAATTGATTGTCAGAATTCGATTTGCCTGCAAACGAATAAAGACGTTTTGCTGCTGGAGTGCCGGGGATGGTGAGAATGACATATTGGCCGGGGACAAAATCAAAACCCTCATTTGCGCGAAAAGAAAAAGAACACACATCGTCTGATACGTATTGTTTGGACATGAGTGTGGCTTTAAGGTTTTTCATAAGGAAGGTATATTATAAATGAGATCTTTGATTTATTTCTGCTTCAACCAATTCCTTCGGTTTTCCATACTTTAATCGAGAAAGCTGAATAATGGCTTGTGCCAATTTTTCATTAGCACCTTTTTTATATTCAGAAAAATCTTTTGTCATGTCGATTGAGAATGGTGGAACCGGTTCGTTATCGACGATTGTCTTCATATAGGCGTGGAACCGTTCGACATTGATAAGATCTGACTCTCCGAATGTTGGTTGGTATTCCCGTTGAATATATGAGGCGTCAGTGACACCAACACGGAATGAGATAAGACTACCCACGTTACCGAACACGGCATTTTTTACCTCTTCATCCATCTGTCCGATAAACTGGTTTGCAACAGTCAAGCTAAGATGGTACTTTCTTGCCTCAGAAAGGATGGTGGCAAAGTCCGGGGTGGCAAAGTTTTGGAACTCATCGACATAGAGGAAAAAATCCCGACGCTCTGCCTCAGGTATTTCTTGACGGCTCATGGCGGCGATAAGGATACGGGGAATAAGGACCAAACCCAAAAAGCTTGAGTTCTCTTCGCCCATCTTTCCCTTTGAGAGATTGATGAGGAGGATCTTGCCTGTGTCCATTATCTCTCTGAAATCAAAGGACGACTTTGATTGTCCGATGATGTTTCTCATCGTCTTATTGGTGATAAAGCGTCCGAACTTTGAGACGATATAGTCAAGAACCTCAGATTTATGGAAGTCGGAGGTTTGGGCTATTTGGTCTGTCCAATATCTTCGTACGATTGGGTCACTTACCTTAGGAAGGAGTTCTTGCACATATTTTTGATCCGTCAATACGCGGACTATTTCAACAAATGTGGCGCCGGGTTCACACATGATGGTCAACATGGCGTTTCGCACCGCGTGTTCAAACCGTGGGCCGATAATACCCGTTCTTTGAGGGTCATACAACTTGTACATGAGGTTGATGATAGCGGATGTGATGAAGTGTTTTTGCTCCTCATTTTTTGCCTCAAGAAGATTGAGCCCCATCGGTCGATCGCCGTCTGAAGGGTCGAAATAGATAACATCCTCTGCTCGCTCTGGAGGAATACGACGCACAATATCATCGATCAAGTCTCCGTGAGGATCCATAACACATACACCATGCCCTGCCTTAATATCTTGAACAGCCATATCTTGCAAAAGGACAGACTTTCCCACACCGGTTTTTCCGATGATATAGGTATGTCTCGCGCGGTCTTTAGGGGAGACGCATACGGGTCTTTTTACGCCTCTATAGTATCCAAACCCCATGAACGTCCCTCCTGCCGTTGGCACTTCGGACGCAACAGGAGCTGTTTTAGCCTTCAACCATTGTATATGTGGGGTCTCTATTGTCTTATTCGGAAAGTGGAAGAGGGAAGCGAGCTCATCAGGACTGAGTATCGAAATTGATTTATACCAGGGAAGTTCGAAAACAGGAAAAAATTTATAGATGAAGTTAATCATGAAACCGCCCTGAAATAGGATTTTGGATTTCTTAAGAGAATTCTGGTCGGAGTTGAACTGGGCGAGGGCAGAACCAATGTTTCGCGCATGAACACCGGCCATGTCTTTTGTTTTTGCTGATACGACATAACGGATCGTCGTATCAAACCCCGAACGGGCACACTTATCTTCGATTTTTTCAAGGACCTTAGGGTCGCTACTGAATGTGGCTTTTTCAGGGTTAGCCTCATTTTTTTTGGTGGAGGAAACATATGACTTTCCAGATTTTTTCCATTTTCCCTCAGCTGGACGGATAAGTATCTGTATGATGGCGCCTTCCCCCTCACTGATTTTTGAAAGTGCTGAGGTTATTGAGGCAAGTGTGTCGTTTGGGATGTCCCGATATGTCTTAAGAGGCATGTAGGCAAAGTCCTTTTGTACCAATGAGCCACTCACAACCTTTCCTTCTTCGGAAAAAATATTTGGTTCATCTACTTTGCGGATATCGGCGTTTGGATAATATCCATACACCGTCTTTTCGACCAGGTCAATGATTTTTGAGGGCGCAGAGATGTAAAAACGTATTTCAGACTGCGTTCCCACAATTTCAAAACAAACAACATCGTCAACATCGAGGAACGAAAAGAATCCACCCTTCTTTAGCGTGCTTAAGGACGCAAACATCTGCTCGGCTGCGTCGATCTTTACCTCATTGTCCTTTGAGACGCGTATTTCAAGGGTAACCATCTCAAGGGACATTTGCTCCCTTTTTTTTAGTCGTGAGTATAAAACTGCTGCATAAAAAAATAATAGAGTTGCAACTCCCGCAAGTCCTGCGGCAAGAAGGGCAATTCCAAGCGTAATAAGTCTTTCGGAGATGGTTTGAAACGCCACGATATCCATAAAAAAATTATATACTATATATCATGCTCGCACACGCAGTCTTTTTTCGTAAATTTGAATCCAAAAATACCCGGTATTTTATAGGTATTTTGGCATGCATCTTGTTAGTTGGGATAAATATACTTGCCTCACAGAAATATGATGAACATATGTATGGATTTATGGAAAGAAATAAAGAAGATACGCTCACCTATCTGAAACACATATGGGGAACCCCTCTTTTCAGTATGGAAATGAAGGCATTTGAAGATGAAAAAAATTTCACAATACTTCAAGAATGGGAAAAAATCCAAACGCAAAACGCCCAAAGAATAGTCATGATGGAAAAAATTACCCAATCTCATCCATATTCTCCGGAGCTCTACTACAATCTATATCTGCTCTATTCAGAAAACGGCAATACCCAAAAGGCAAACGAATATCTCCATAAGGCGCGACAAATTGATCCCTCCATATAAATGAGAAGAGACCTATATGAGGACATGTATAAGACAGAGTCCCACCATTTTTGGCACAAAGCGAAACGTGAATATGTTGGAAAGATGATCAGAGAGTACGCAAAAAAGGATGAGAAGAATATATTGGATATTGGATGTGGAACAGGAAAAAACATGGAAGAGCTGTCAAAAATGGGAACAGTATTTGGAGTCGATTCATCCGATGAGGCTCTTGGTTTTTGTGAAAAAAGAGGCTTGTCCAATCTAAAAAAAGGGCTTGCCGAAAGGATTTCATATGAAAGTGGTCAGTTCGACGTTGTCACGATATTAGACGTACTGGAACATGTGGACGATATAAAAGCAGTGGCGGAAATGGAAAGAGTCCTTAAAAAGAGAGGGGTGGCGATAATCACTGTCCCGGCATTTTCCTGGCTTTGGAGCAAATGGGATGAGGTATTAGGACATAAAAAAAGATATACAAAAGAAACACTCCTTTCACTCTTCGACAAAAATAAATGGGACGTCAAAAAAACAACATATATCCACTCATTCTTAGTAGTCCCCACACTCCTAATCAGGATGATCAAATCGAAACAAAAAAAGGAGTACTCATCTGACTTTCAACTGATGAATCCATTCGTCAACAAAATACTTCACTTCATTTCTCTTCTTGAACAAATGATTGTGACGCGTTATGATATGCCATTTGGCACATCACTGCTATGCGTAATACAAAAAAAATAACCATCTCCCTCATTGTTCCCGTCTTCAACGAAGAAAAGAGAATACACAACCTAAAGGCGATTGACGAGTATGCTGAGAGAAACAAGCAGATAAAGGAAATAATTATCGTAAACGATGGAAGCACAGATGAAACGATGAAAATTATCAAGGGTTCCAAATATAAGAGTAAGACTTCAATTGTTTCATACAGAAAAAACCAAGGAAAAGGATATGCGATAAAAAAGGGAATCTTATCGGCCAAAGGGACACATGTTATTTTTATTGACATCGATCTTTCAACTCCTCTCACCATGATAGAGAAAGCGGTTAAACAATTCGGTTCATATGACATCGTTATCGGAACAAGAAAAAACAAGAGCGCACATCTAAAAAAAAGACAACCCCTCCTGCGGGAATGGATGGGGAAAGGGTTTACTTTTTTGTCTCAGACACTTCTTAACGTCTCTGTCACGGATTTTACATGTGGCTTTAAATGCTTCACTACAAAGAGCGCACAACAAATCTTCGCAAAACAGCTGATAAAAAGATGGTCCTTTGATGCAGAAGCACTATTTCTAGCAAAAAAATATGGATATACGATTGGTGAACTTCCCGTTACATGGAAAAACGACCCCTACACAAAAGTGAGGTTTCCTCAAGACATCTTCATTTCCCTCGTTGAGCTCTTTTCAATTATAAGAAACAACCGGCAGGGAAAATATTGACCATCACTTAATCTTACATAGCAGATACGAGTCATTTTTATAGACCGTTTTGTTGCATTTGCTTTTTACCATTGAAACAGAATAGGCGCTTTCTCCAACCAGACTATATATTCCTCGCTGATAAGGACCGATAACCAAAAGGTCTCCACTTGTACAGCGAGGCAACGGGAATATTATCCTATTCATTATGACAGGCAGCTCCGCCACCAAAAACCACCCCTCATAACAGAGCCTCTTTTCTTTCGGCACAGATCGGGATATGAATGTGCTGATGGAGTCCTGGTCGGCTCGTGAAAAGACGGGAACAAAAAGTGGTCCCTGCAGCGAGTTAACAGGAATAGATTTATCAGAATAAAATAATTTTCGGGTAAGAAAAAAATCTCCATGAGCAAGTGAATTGGTGACGACAGTAAGAAGAAGGATAAAAAATATCCCCAACAGAACAACCAAGATGGATGTTATTTTTTTTTGCCAAAAATATTCCACCGCTCGGAAATAAAGGGAGGGCACGATCATCATCCCCATGACCACAGCCGGAAAAGCATGTCGAAACCATCCTGTTTGGGAAAGTGCAATGTACCATCCAAAAACAGAAGCGCAACTGGCACATAAGTAAAGAAAGAGGGGTGGGAGGGACCCATATGTTTTCTTTAAAAACGCAAATGGGATGAGTATGAGCAAAAGAGATGATCCAACATGCTTCCAAACAGCAAGTTTATTTAAGATAAAAAGCAATGGTTCTTTTCTGGAAAAGATGGAAAGACCACTTCCTCCTGTTTTCATCGTAAGATAGACATCTTTATTTATTGCAAGATATGAACTCATTCCGAAGCGAGAAATAAGATAGAAGAACCGATATGCTTCAAAAAGAACTGTTGGGACAGCGATGCTAAGGAGAAGGAAAAAAGTCAGTTTCACATTTTTCTTTATTAAAAAAAATAGGATGACTATGAGGGGGGCCGGTAGGAGAAAAAGGTTTTTTGTCTGGATGGATAACCCGATAAGAAGGCCGCCGCAGACGATCATCAGCATAGATGGTTTTTTGATTGAGATAAGAATTAATCCACTCAACAAATAAAGAAGGGCTATTTGTTCGCTGAACGCCTCAAAGCTTTGGTTTATCCATATCTGCGGATAGAACCACAACCAGATTTGGAAAAAGATAAGGCCAACAATTCCTCCAAGCGAATATGTAATATAAAAGAGAAGGGTGATGAGGAGAAAAAAACAGACAAAAGACCACGTGCGATATTGCACCCACCCTGCCCCAAATAACTTGACGATGAGAGCTTCTGTTAGGATAAAACCCGGCCCCACAGTAACCCCCGCAGGGAAATAGGAGTACCCCTCTTTATCCTGCACCGAAAATCGGTTATGAATACTTGGATGATCTCCTGTTTTTTCTGATGTTCCAATTGTATTTACCGAAGAGGCATATATTCCTTTTTGGGCGACGTTGCGCACGACGCTTAGATACCAACCACTATCATGTTCTATTCCGACATCTTGTGTAGCAACAAACACGACAAAGCGAGAGATAAAGAGAAGGGAAGAAATAAGAATAAAAATATAAAGAATATTTTTTTTCATACGGTAAGTATACCGAACTTTTACCCTCATAAAGAATTATCAGTTGACCAATTGGCCAGAAGAGTATAATGAAAAATATGAAGCAAGCACACGTATATATAAAGGGAGACGTCATCGGTGTTGGGTTTCGCGCATGGATGAAAATACAGGCTAAGATAATAGGTATTCAAGGGTGGGTGCGCAATGTCTATATCCATCCTGACCGGTTTGGCCCAGGGGGTGGAGTTGAGGCGACCATCCAAGGTGAAGAAGCCGAAATGGAAGAAATGATCAGCAAAATCAAAGAAGGGCCACCCGTAAGCAGAGTTGATGATGTTGAAGTATATCCTCAAGAGGCAAAAGAAATGTTTGAAGGATTTGAAATACGCAAGTAACTCCCTTTTTGTGGACCCGAGGGGATTTGAACCCCTAGTCTCTTCCATGCCATGGAAGCGCGATAGCCGTTACGCTACGAGCCCAAAACGAACCCTACTATTATAAAACACAATCCCCCTTCCCGCACTGGCAAATCTAACCGATGAAATATCCTTGAACGAAGAGGGACAATAAAACAATTTGGGAAACGATAAAAAAGATGAAGATGAGCGTGCGCAACACAGCACTTTTTATTTCTCCCAAGACAATAAAGAACGATAGGGAAAAGAGGGCATAGCGAGGAATGGAAGAAAATGTGCCGGTGAGGGTTGGAAGGAGGATGTTGACAAGCGAAAACAACACCATCCCAAGCCGCTGGCCACCCCGGAGGTGGCCGGAGGCCATTTGGAGACGTTTTATGCTTCTATAAAGCTCCAAAATGAGCACAACGAATACGAGAGTGAACACTATCATCTCAAAGAGTGATAAATACCATTGGAAGTCGTGGGCAGCAAGAAACAGGATCTTGAAGTATCGGAAATAAACCTGTGGAAGAGTGATGAGATGGGTTGAGCGATTGGCCCCAAATATTGGCTGTGAATTAAAGAAAAAGAGAGGGTCACCTGTCGTAAAAAAAAGATATGCCATGTAGGTGAAAAGCCCGACAAGGGGGGACAGAATAACCCAGTTAAATGCGACCTTTCTCTTTTTGAGTTCCAGAAAATGGAACAGGAAGGGAATCATAAGGAATACCCCGATAAGACGCGTTGCTGAAGAGAGTCCGGCAAACAACCCCGCAAGATAATAATTTTTCTTATAGAGAAAATAGAGAGATAGTACAAAAAGCATGAAAAAAAGACTTTCGGTATAGACCGCTCCAAAGAAAAAGGCGGTTGGGAAGGCTAGTAAATACAAAAGGGGAGAGATTGTTTTTATTCCCCACATATGGAGAAGCTTCTTGAAAAAGAAAAGTCCCACAATAAATGCACCATTTGATAGAAGTAGAGCTGCGACTAGATAATTCGGGATAATGAAAAAGATAAAATGGATAAGGAGGGGAAACAGAGGGAAGAACGCCTGCTCCCACTGCGAGTAGTTTTGTTTTGCGATAAGTAAATAATGGATACCATCAAAGTTTGCGAAGGAGGATATCCATGTGGGGAGATTGTATTCGACAAGCAATTCCTTATAAGGAAAAAACCCCAAATAAGGGACGAAGCGTTGTGCGACAAAGGCGACAAGTGCATACATGAGGATCATATGTTATTCTACCACGCACCTCATTCCCACTCCATTGTTGCGGGGGGCTTTGTGGTGATATCATAGACGACACGGGAAACCTCTGGAACCTCATTTACAATACGTGAGGATATGGTCTGTAACACGTCGTATGGTATGCGTGCCCAGTTGGTCGTCATCACATCTCTTGATTCGATTATGCGCAACGCCACCACCTCCATAAATGATCTTCCATCCCCTTTAACTGCGGTACTATATGTGCCGGACATAATGGAGAAACTCATATAAACCTTTCCATATAGTCCTGCCTTTTTTATCTCTTCAACAACTATCGCATCTGCTTGTTGTTGTTGGGCAAGGCGCTTTTCAGTGACCTCTCCCATTATGCGGATAGCTTGTCCAGGTCCTGGAAACACCTGTTTGTGTACTGCTTCTGGTGGAAGGCCGATCGTCGTTCCGATGGTGCGCACCTGGTCCTTATAAAAATGGCGCAGAGGCTCTAGCAATTTGAGTTTCATTTCTGCAGGAAGACCACCTACATTATGGTGTGACTTTATCTTTGCAGCGTGCTTGGTCCCCTTGCTTTCGATGACATCCGAATAGATTGTCCCCTGAGCAAGATGGGTGATACCTTTCAATTTTTTTAGTTCTTCTTCAAAAACCTGGATGTAGAGGCCGCCGATTATCTTTCGTTTTGTTTCAGAATCGTTTACTCCCTTTAGCTTGGACAGAAATAATGCCCGCGCGTCAACAATGATGGGATTGATGCCGATATGTTTCTTAAACAGTGTCTTGACTTCTTCAGCTGTCCCTACCCTCATGAGTCCACTCTCTACATAAACGGGATAAAACTTCTTTCCTATCGCTTTCGAAATGAGAGCTGCTGCAACCGTTGAGTCAACTCCACCTGACACTGCACATATGACGTTTCCATCTCCCACCTCAGTCCTTATGTCCTCGATGAGGCTGTCGATATCAATGGATGTTTTTTTTATCTTGAGACCGCATATGACAGAAACGAAGTTATATAGTATTTGGGTGCCGAATGTGGTGTGATCAACCTCGGGATGGAACTGAATACCATACATCTTTTTTTTGTGGTTTACCACAGCCCCAAACTGCACTTGTGGCGTCTTCCCCAAGACCTCAAATCCACTTGGTGCCGCAACCACGCTGTCGCCATGGCTCATCCAGACGGTTGAATAGGAGTCAACCCCGGTAAATAATGGAGCGGTAACTTCAATTTCCAATTGAGCAGGGCCATACTCTTTCCTACTGGGACGAACGCTGCCGCCTAGCAGATGAGCCATCAACTGCCAACCATAACATATACCAAGCATAGGCGAGCCTATATTAAAGAATGCTTTAGGAAGTGTAGGAGCCCCTTTTTCATAAACTGAGGAAGGTCCTCCTGAAAGGATGATGCCGGCAGGCTTATAGTGTTTAACATCTTTCGTCGCTTCTTCTGGTGTTGAGATATGGATTTTGATACCCATATCCCGCAGTCTACGTCCGATTAGATGAGCTGTTTGTGATCCGAAATCAACAATGAGAATCATATGAAAAAAAATTATTGATAACTTTTACCCGGATTTGTAACAAGAATATCATGCGGATGGCTTTCTTTGAGAGACGCTTGCGAAATTCTCACAAATTGAGCTCCTTTGTGAAGGAGTGGAATGGTTGGTGCTCCCACATAATACATTCCTGACCGTATGCCACCAAGCGCCTGCTCCAAAAGCGTTTCAACCGTTCCCTTGATAGGGACAAGTCCCTCTACTCCCTCGGCAACAAGTGCCCTATCAGAATATGATTTGCCATGGAATTCTCCCTCCGACTTTATCTTGGCTCCCTGTTTCATCGCGCCAACAGAACCCATTCCTCGATATGACTTAAACATATATTCCTCTTTTTCTATCCGTAAAATATCCTTGAAACGCAAAGGGACATGTTCTTTTTTGAGTAACACCTTTTTTCCTGGCGCTTCTTCACATGATGCAAAAAAGCTCCCCATCATCAGTGAGGATGCTCCGGCAGCAAGGGCCTTTACCATGTCCCCTGAGTAGGTGATGCCTCCGTCGGCAATCATTGGAACACTATGTCTTTTTGATACAGGAGCAATCTCAAGGAGTGCCGTCATCTGTGGTATTCCCATACCAGATACGATGCGGGTGGTGCAAATTGCGCCGGGCCCCATCCCGACCCTCAATCCGTCTGCCCCTGCTTTGATAAGGGCAAGCGCCCCTTCTTTCGTTGCAATGTTGCCTCCGATTACCTCAAGGTTTTTATACTTATTTTTTATCTCTGATATGGCAGCAATTATGGGTTTTGCATATCCATGTGCGGAGTCGACGATGATGACGTCTACTCCGGCGTGGATGAGTTTCTCTATGCGATCAGTATATCCTTCAGAGCCTATTGCAGCCCCAACTAACAATCCCTCTTTCTTTACGAGGCCAACTTCTTTTGCCTGATCCTCTATTGATAGGTTACGATGGATAAAACCAATTCCACCAAGGGTTGCAAGAGCGATCGCCAGTTGGCTTTCCGTCACGGTGTCCATGGGAGCTGAGGTAAAGGGGAGGCGAAGAGTAATCTTTTTTGTCAGCTGAGTTTCAAGGGATATGTCCTGCCGCTTGAAAAAACTGTAACCAGGACGAAGAAGAAGATCATCAAAAGTGAGTCCTTCAATAAATTTTTTTATCATATGAATGAATGGGTGTGTGAATTATTAATGATTGAGGGAATATCATCCAAAGTGATTGCTTTATGTTCAACAAGAAGTTCAAGCTCTCGCCTTACGTCCGTCTGCATGAATTCTGGACCGTCTGAGTTGACAGTCAGAATTACCCCCGCTTTTTTCAATATCTGAATTCTTTCGGATAGCTCATCCCATCCAGAAACGATGCCGGTGAGGATATTAGAGGTTGGGCACAGCTCAAGAGGAATGGAGTGACTCGCCAGGTATTTTACGAGTTTTGGATCGTCGGTTGCCTTTATCCCATGCCCAATCCTATTGGGTTTCAACTTTCTTAAGACTTCCCACATCTCTTCGGCATCGGTAAACTCACCGGTATGGATAGTGGTCTTTAGCCCGTTCTTTCTTGCAAGAGCATATGCTTTTATGAATGGGTCTATATTAAAGTTTGGTGGATTTGGTCCTGAGACATCCAATCCTACTATTCCGAAGTTCCTGAACTGTATGGCCTTTTGTACGATGATAAGATGTTGTTCTGCGGTGAATTGCCTGTCGGTTTCAAATATGATTCCCGCTTGGACAGGGTATTCAATTGTAGCTCTCTTCATACCCATGACAGCGCTTAGCACTATCTTATCAAGGTCGTGTTCACCATTTTTATTGCGGAACATAGGATTGAACCTGAGTTCAATACGGGTGATTCCTGTTTTTCTGTATGCGCCGGCTATCGCTGTATGCACACATTCTTCAACGGCAACGGGAGATGACTGGATGGTATGGGTAATATTGAATGGAGAATGTTTTGACTCGTCTGCTTGTTTGCCTATTTTTTTGAGATATTGTTTGTGTCCTGACTTTCTGGAAAGGGTAATGCTTTCGATGAATGCATAATAATTTTTCTCGGGTAACCTTAATCCCTGCATATGTGCAAGTTCCCACAAAAAGTGAGGGCTGGTTGTTGCCCCAAGGTGCACATGCAAATCTGCCAGATTACAAAAAAGCCCGCCATTTCGGCGGGGTTCTGAAGAGCTATTTTTTTGTTTAGACCTTTCCATATTCCATTGTAGCAGGCGTTTTTTTATTTGCAAGAGATAACATGTCACTTTGTTGAAATATTCATATTGGATTGCTATAATACCCAAAACTATGGCAGAGTTACCAGCATGGATGGTAAATAGACGTCCAAATATAATAGCTCCAAACCCACTTCTTAGACTGGAAAGAGAAAGGCTCCCTATTGTTATGGAAGTAGATAGATATTTGGCCGAAACAGAAGGAAAGTATGCTCCTCATCAGTTGGAATTCGGTGCCCGTCTTGCACTCAGCTCTGCACGTAGAGCGCTCGTTGGATCAGATAATGGATCAAATTATGGCATTGGGGCGGCAGTCATGGTTGTTCAAGATGAGGTCGCCGCCATCTTTGAAGGATCAAACACCATGATAACCGGTAGCCCCGAGCAAAGACTAACAGGACACGCAGAGACAAATGGATTAAAAGGTGTTATGGCGTATGTTGGAGGGGATGAATCAAAAGGACCGATACAGGTGGTTAAAATGGACGTTATGAAGCTCCCTTTCGACATGGGAAAATCAAGGTCAGGGATAATTATGGCGGGTACTCTTGAACCATGTCCTATGTGTGAATGCGTCACGACAAACACCGCCCCTCTCATCAGGGAAGTACTTGGACCTGATGCTGTTGTTCGCTCCTACAGTTCCGCAGTCGATGGATTTCTAAATGGTGCGCTCAACAATGGTGCAGCTCATGCCCTTGGAGCAAAGTCCTCAGCCTCTCCCTTAGTTTGGCAATCAATACAACGAGGATATTTTCCTGGACAAGATAAACCAGAAGTCGCTCCAGTTGAATTTTCACTTCTTCAGACATCTGCTGATCCGTTACAAGGACACGTGCCTCATGGTATGTTTTATCAGACGGAAGACAGGGATTTGGAACATTTGGCAAGCGAGATTTTTGTACAGACACGCCAACAAGTAGACGCTTTCTTAGCAGGAACACAGAAATAAAATTAAGATACAAGATTGTTCAACAAGACCTTCATTTTTTCACTTGCCTTATTTGCTTCTGCGACGACTTCTTTATGATTGTGCTTGACGAATGCAAGATTTGTCACGAATGACAGTCCCAACACATTTATGTTGAGCGATCGCGCGACAAGAGTCTCTGGAACCGTACTCATCCCAACGACATCCGCTCCCAGGAAACGAAGGGCCATCTTATCGGCTGGCGTTTCGTAGTTGGGGCCATGATAATAAACATATGTTCCCTCATGAAAAGGAATGCCATTTTTCGCACAGATCTGGATAGCTTTTTCTCTTAAGTCTTTGTCGAATACTTCCGATACATCGACGAAGTTTGCTCCCCGTATAGGATTATCGAGTGCAAGAAAGAGCGTCACCATATCTGAAAGGATGACGAAATCGCCCACCTTATATTTTTCGTTAAGAGCTCCACAAGCTGCGGTCAAAACAAGATTTTTCACGCCTAATTTAGCGAATAAACGGATAGGGGCAGTTGCTTCATATCCTGAAAATCCCTCATACATATGGAACCTTCCCGACATACAGGCAACCCTTTTTTTTCCGATGGAACCGATAAGTAATTCGCCGCTATGTCCAGGAACAGATGTCTTCACGTCAAATAATTCTTCATATGAAATACGCACGTCAATCTTCATGTCGTCAAGGATCTTGTTCCACCCGGACCCGAGGATGATGACGGTGGTAGGAAATGATGGGACTTTTTTGGAAACGGTTTGGTAGGATTCGGTGAGAGTTTTCATTTTAAATATGTCTTGATATAGGTCGATGGAATTTTTAATTCTTTCAGTTTGGCGATTATCTCCTCTGTTGTTTTCCCCTCTTTTTTCAGGAAACCGGACACATCCTCAACAGTATCTCTCATGTCAAAAGGGAAGACGATCCAGTCATTGACGCTTTGCGCATAATAGTCCGGCATGAACTCTGTCCAAGGTTTTATGTAGACCGATGCAGTTATGATGTGTTTTGCGCCAAGCTCCTTCAGGTGTTCAATACCGCGGACAAATGTTTTTCCAGTATCGGACACATCATCTAGGAGAAGGATGTTCTTATTCAGGAGTCCATCTCCTATCGGATAGGAAATCTCCGAAAGCTCGCCCCGCTGTAGGTCTTTATAGCTTGAAATAGTGAATGAGGCGACAGGTAGTTGGAGAAAGTCGGAAAGAAGATGGGATATGGTGAGGCCACCGCGGGCTATTCCGACAATCACATCGATATCTTGGTGTTTCTTTTGTATTTTCTTCGCAAGGCGATGGGTGAGAGAATGCAGGTTTTTCCAGGTTACTCTGTGATAATTCATATCCTAGTATATCGTATTTATTTTTTAACAATGATAAAGCATTCTTCTATCCTTTTTTCCTTATGTTTTTGCAACATGACCTCCACATCCTTAATCTGCGACTTATGTTCCTTGATTGCCGCTATTTTTTGTTGAAGGACACTTCTTATGTCGACACGTCTTGATATCTCATTTTCAGGATATCCTGGTGGGAAGTAAACGAAATATGTTTGTCCAATCCCTCTTTGTTCCTGATCGAGGCAGAAGTAGTGGATTTCCTTGATGAAAGCTAGCTTATGGAATACATAACTTGAGATGAGGGAGATGGCAACATGGTCCATATGGCCAGAGATACCTCTATTTTCATACGTCAAGAACAGTTCAGGCTTATAGGTGTTGGCGAGCTCTTCTATTTTCTGGGCAACGGCATGGTAATTATTATTTTTCAGTTCGCCATCCACGAAACCCAAGAAGAATACGTTTTGTATTCCCAGAATTTTTGCTGCAGCTCTTAACTCCTTTTCCCGTTTGATAGGTAGTTCGTCAGTTCCTTCTGAGTGATCCTCACCCGCCTCACCTTTTGTAGCGCAGAGAAGATAGACGTTGTGGGTTTTTGCCAAAAGGGCAATTGTTCCCCCAGGGCCGAACGACTCGTCATCTGGGTGTGCAAAGATAGCAAAGGCGGTTTTTTTCATGGTTCGATTATAATAGGGTTGTGAAAATTTTTCGTGGGAAATTAAAATTTGGGGACAATCACATTCTACTTGAAATCAATGATGAAGACCTCATCATATTCATAGAAAAAGAATATATATATCATGAGACTACTGGGAATGCAGACAAAGGGATATCCTTATCAGTGCAACCTTCTACCTCCGGAATAACTTTTACTTTTAGAAAAGATGGACACCTCAAGAAGAAGGTAAATATAGCGCGTGCAAGCGGCACTCCCTATAAGGAGTTTATACTGCAGGGGATGATCGAGATGTGTTTGAGCGAGATGGATATTTTCTTTATGCATGCATCCTCATTTGTAGAGAAGAAGAATCTTCATATTTTTCTGGGGACATCGGGAAGCGGGAAGACGACGATACTTAAACGGCTTGACCCAAAGATAGTGACAAGTAACGATACGATAGTACTCATGAAAAATAACAAGGGATCCGTAGACGTATTGTATCCGTCCCCTTTCGATAAAAAAACATATGGAAAGGTAAGAGAGAAGATAATTGCACTACGCAAGGTCCATTTTTATTCTCTCAAAAAAGCAAAGATAAATACGATAGGGTTGCTTCTTTTACATGAAAAGATGGAACTTTTGGTCCAAAACATGAATGCATATATGTTCTCGGTACAGAAAGATGTTGCACGGAATCCCGCGCTGAAGAGTGAGTTGCAGGAAATGGCCATAAAAAAAGCATTTCTTCTGTTGAGGTCGATAATACGAAGACTGTCCTTCAATAAACGGATAACGAGCGAACAATTCATAAAAATACAGACATGAAAAAATATACGGTTTCAGTTCTCACTCACCACAGAGATGCGATGTTGAAGGTGTGCATTGACTCGCTATTAAAGATGAGAGTGAGACCCAATGAGATATTGGTTATTGATCAAAACCCAACAGACAGACTGAGAAAAGAGATTTTCCGATATGGTGTGCGAAACAAAGACATACGATTCACCTATATTTTTACCGAGAACGCACATATCGCAAAGGGGAGAAAAAAAGCCATGGAAACCGCACGGTATGACTATCTGCTTTTCACCGATGATGATTGCACAGTGGATAGGGATTGGTCTTATCATGCTCTGCGTGCACTTAGCACTAAACACCCTCTCGTTGCCGGAAAGTGCCTGAGAGACATGACAAATGACACACTTGTTTCAAGGACTCTTCATGAACAGACAGAAAGATTTTTTTCGATGTATAAGACGAAAACAAAAGGAGGACGTATCAAGTCATATCTGATGGATCCAAAAAACTGCGCAATCGACAGAAGTGTCGCGATAAAGAAAAAAATCATGTATGATCCACAACAATTTTGGTTGGAAGACATGGACTTCGCATTTCAGGCATATATAAAGAAAGTGCCGATACTGTCGGAAGAAAAAATGATTGTAAAACATATGTATGCCCACACCATATCGCATGCGATTAAATCTCAGTTCAAGCTTGGATGGGCATTTGAGACATTGTTCAGGAGATGGAGGGGCGCTCCTCGGATTAGGGCTCTCTATACGTATGCATCACATAAGAATATGCAAAATAAAGAAGTCTCCATAAACAGATATAATCCATTACCACTCCTTTTCTCACTTTCAAGGAGAGCGGGGTATTTGTTTGGTACAATAAGGTCATTCATATTCGGGACGTAGTTCAGATGGCTAGAACGTGCGGCTGGGGGTCGCAAGGTCGCGAGTTCAAGTCTCGCCGTCCCGACTTCGTCCGCCAAAGTTGTAACGAAGGCGGACTTCGCCGGGCAAGCCCGACATAGATTTAGACTCGGTTATTTTGGTATAATACACTTCTATGACAATCCAAACGAGACCAAGTTGGGACGCTTATTTTATCGCTGTCTCCCACATCGTGCAGACACGATCAAACTGTATACGCGGATCGGTTGGAGCAATAATCACAAAAGAAAAACGCATAATCACCACAGGATATAATGGCACCCCGTCCGGAGTCACTGATTGTAGCGATGGCGGATGCAAGAGATGTTTAGAGCGGGAGCAGGGAAAATTGAATGAGGGAGAAAGAAAGGATCTCTGTATCTGTGTTCACGCAGAGCACAATGCACTTCTTCAGGCAGCTAATCATGGTATATCTACAAAAGGAACAACATTGTATGCAACTGTCTCTCCATGTATCTCATGCGCAAAAGCACTCATCAACGCAGGAATCGTGGAGGTTGTCTACGATGCGGCACACTCAGACAATTTTGGAGAACAGCTATTAAAGGAAGCCGGAGTGAAGATTAGACGGTATACTAAATAAGGGATATATCTATCATTTCTTACCCTTACATGACAAAAAATTCGCTCTGTTTTTTTATTCTCTTAGCGCTTTTCATTTTTTTCCTTTCTGTCCCACTGCAGGCAGCAGAAAACAATAAGTTCGGCATCTCGCTTCTGCAACCCACATCGGACGATATACAAGATGCCGCCAAGCTGATCAATGGAGAGACGGGAGATTGGGGCTATATAACGCTTGTTATCCAAGAGAATGACCGGGATGTCAGGAAATGGCAAGACCTATTCGAACAGTTACGCAGCGTCCATCTTATTCCGATAGTCCGCCTTGCGACAAGTCCGCAGGGTGAAGTATGGAGGCGGCCTGAAGAAAAAGATGTGGCAAGTTGGGTGGAGTTTTTAAATAAACTGAACTGGGTTATAAAGAGGCGGTACATAGTTCTTTTTAACGAGCCAAACCATGCAAGCGAATGGGGAGGGGAGGTTGATCCTGAAGGATATGCAAAAATATCTTATCGGTTCGCCAAAGCCATAAAAGAATCAAATGGTAACTATGTAGTCATGCTTGCAGGGATGGATGCAGCTGCTCCTTCATACCCCACACAATATGAGGATTCAGGGATATTCATACGAAGGATGTTTGAAGTGAAAGATATAGAACTGGAAAAATATATTGATGCGTGGTCAACCCATTCCTATCCGAATCCGGCATTTAGTGGATCGGTATGGGACACAGGCAAGAAAACTGTACGGGGATACGAGTATGAGCTTGATCTGCTTAAGGAATTAGGGATAAGAAAGAATTTACCCATATTCATTACAGAGACGGGATGGATTGAAGGGAAGGTTTCCGAAGCACAGATAGCTGAAAATTATTATGTGGCATTCAATCAGATCTGGGGTAAAGATGATCGTATCCAAGCAGTGACTCCTTTTGTATTTAAATATCTTGCCGAGCCGTTCATCGGATTTTCCTGGAAAAAAGACTCCCGTAACACCCTTCAATACGACGCAGTGAAGGATATCCCTAAGCAAAAAGGTGAAGGTGAACAGATTCAAAAAGGAACGGTTGAGATAGATCTCCCCAAAACACTTATTGCTCGGTCTACATATCACTTTCCCGTGTATCTGAAAAATGAAGGACAGGCTATTTGGAGTGAGGAGGAGGGGTATGAACTTTCCGTGAATAGCGACAGCGAAGAAGTAAAGACTCTTGCATCCGCCATACAACAAATACGGCCATTTGAAGAAGATAAGATTGGGATAACAATAAAAACACCTCCTCAGCCCAAAACAATGAAGGTTGCATTGAGCCTCAATAGGAGTGGGTCATCTATCATTTCCACAAAATACCATACAATCACCATAGAACCGTTTCCTGAGCTTGTCATCAAAACGTCCCTTTTTCCGAAATTCGTAGCGAATGAGGACAATCTGGAAGTCCAACTTTTCAATAAGGAAGAGGAACTTATATTTTCAAAGAAAGGACTCGCCCTTCGCAAAGGGATTATTAAGGTCGATACGGTTTCAGATGTCATTCCAGGAGAAAGATATCGGGTGGTTCTTTTAGGGTATCCATACATACCACGTCAAGCAATACTGACCTTAAGCAAAGGTGCCAATGAGGTAACGATAAAACGACTTCTTCCTTTTGATGCAGACGGGAATGGCAAATGGGACTTCAACGACATAAAAACCACCTTGCTGAAGCCTGCATTCTTGCTCCGATTTATCCCATGGAGGGAAGGGACTAGCCGGTGAGAGAGGTGAGATAGTCCACTCTTTCTCTGAGCGCTTTGGGTGATGCCTTGGTAAGAAAACTTCCAATACCTAAGATGTCCGGTTTATATTCCTTGGAAAGGATAATGGGTATTGTTTTTTCATTTACCGATCCATCAATCAAAATTTCACCCCTATATCCCCGTTTTCTAGCCTGTTCAATTTTTATGAGCAATTTTTCAATAAAGGAGCTTCCCTGAAATCCAGGTGTTATTGTCATAATTTGGAGAGAGGGAAGACGGGATATAAGCTCTTCCGGTATAGCATCAACTTCATCTTTAGGGTTTAAGACCAATCCAAACCGCAATGTTGGATAAAGCCTTTTTAGGTCTGAGTACTGCGGAAACACGGCGTAATGGATAAGGATTGTGCCGACGCGTTTTTTGGGAAGGAGTTTGATGGCATCAATATGCTTGATGGGGTCCGCAACCATAAGATGGAAATCAAAAAGTACTCCTCCTGCTATATTGAAGAAGGATGAATTCAAAAGTTCATCTACCTGGGTTGTTTTATTCGGGACAAATATGTTGTCCGCAATGTCTATCTGGAAACGCGAATAGTGCCGAGATAGACTTAACAACTGCTTTTTCTGCACTTCAACATCTTGTTCTAGAAGTGCCGGAACTACATTCATTTTTTCGTTTGGTTTTTAATGCTGTCAATAACTTGCTGTACTTCTTCATCAGTAGCCAGATAATAATGACGTATTGGTTTCATCGCGTCGTCAAATTCATATACGAGCGGGATACAGTATGGAATATTAACCTCCATGATAGCTTCTTCGGACAGCGAATCAAGATGTTTCATGATCGCACGTATAGAGTTGCCGTGTGCAGAGATAATGATCTTTTTTCCTTTTTTAATCTCTGGGACTATCACGTCATTCCAATAAGGAACTGCACGATTGAATGTATCCGCAAGGCACTCACCTGCAGGAAGGAGGGACGGGTCAACTTTGGCATACCGGATGTCTTGGGATGGATGCTTTGGGTCGGATGGCAACACCTGAGGTGGTCTTACGGAATAGCTGCGTCGCCACAGTTGAACCTGTTCTTTTCCATATTTTTCAACTGTTTCCGCCTTGTTTAGGCCTTGTAAGGCTCCATAGTGTCGTTCATTCAATTGCCATGCAGTCGTAATTGGGATCCAGTTAAGATCCATCGCATCAAGAACAGTCCATAGTGTCTTGATACCGCGCTTCAATACGGAAGCAAATCCTAAATCGAACACATATCCTAGTTCTTTCAGTTTTTTTCCATATGAATACGTCGCCTCGATTCCAACAGGTGCCAAATCGATATCGGTCCATCCGGTGAACTTATCGGGCCAAAGTGACAGGCCATGACGGACAATGACGACTTTATACATAGGTGTTTATTGAGAAGCTTATAACGTACATAGATTATAATCAATAGCGCATACAATGAAAAGAATATTCCATAACAAACTTTCTCCCCTGCAGAAGATGCATTTGGGAGATATCCAGTTCAGGGGAGAACAAGATCCGGGTCGCAAGACGATGTTTCTCCTTTTCATGTTCGGCATAAGTATTTTTTTTATTACGCTCCTCATCCGATTATTTCACTTGACCGTCGTAAAGGGGTGGTATTACAAAAGACTGTCAGAATCAAACAGGATGAGGGAAATCCTCATAGAACCAGCATATGGGGCTATCCGTGACAGAAAAGGATTTGTTTTAGCCGAAAATCATAAAACTGATTTATCAGCGACAGGTGACTTTATACGAGCAGATAGAAGTTATTACTTTCCTGAAGAAACAGCCCACCTCATAGGGTATAGACAAATTGCCGATGAGAATGACCTGAAGAACGATTATTGTGCCCGCAAGCTTATCCCTGGTGAGCGCGTCGGGAAAAAGGGAGTTGAAAAACTGTGGGACTGTGACTTACGAGGGGTTCCGGGCAAGAAATTGATTGAGGTGAATGCGTCAGGCAAAAAGGAAGGCGTCGTTGCGGTCATCCCGCCGGTTGACGGAAAAGATATCCAGCTTGCAATAGATATTGAGCTCCAAAAGGCTGCCTATAGTGCCCTGCATGGGAGAAGGGGTGTTGTTATCGCCATGCATCCGCAGACAGGAGAGATATTGGCATTTGTATCAAGTCCATCATTTGACCCATCCTTATTTGAAACGGGAGACCTTAAGGTAAAGGGCATAATGGAAAGTGAAGATAAACCTCTATTAAATAGGGCAACGGAAGGAGTCTACCCCCCAGGTTCCATTTTCAAGCCGATAGTGGCAGCAGGAGCCCTTGAGGATGCAATTTTCACTCCCGACACACTGGTCCAAGATGATGGGTTTGTTATGGCGGGGACTCTGCGCTTCGGTAACTGGTATTACTTACAGTATGGAAAAACGGAAGGACCAGTAGACATGGTAAAGGCGCTTGGAAGGTCAAATGACACCTATTTCTATAAACTCGGCGAAAAGATGGGGCCGGAAAGGATACAGAAATGGGCTGAACGGTTTGGGTTGGGAAGTCCAATCGATATTGGTTTCCCGGAAGGCGAAGGGACTCTCCCTTCTCCGTTTTGGAAAAAGGAAACATTGAAAGAAAATTGGTACTTGGGAGATACTTACAATTATTCCATCGGACAAGGATATCTACTTACGACGCCACTTCAGATGGCATATTCACTAAATGCCTTTGCGAATGATGGACGGGTATGCAAACCTCAACTCCTCAAGTCGGGAAAACCAGATTGTAAAGAAGTTACACTTAAAAAATCAACACTCGCAACAATCCAGGAAGGGATGAAGGTTGCATGCTCTCCCGGAGGGACAGGGTGGCCCCTTTTCAACTTCAAGGTCAAAAATGAAGAGGTAAGACAAAAAAAATTGAGGGAAGTTTCTGAAGACAAAAAAGCATCAATGGAAGCCGCTCTTGACCGGGATCCGGCAAATTTTACAGCTATTCAAACCGCATGTAAAACAGGTACGGCAGAGTCGCATGCAAAGTCTGGAACACCTCATGCTTGGTTCTATGCATATGCCCCTTTTGACAAGCCTGAAATAGCAATTACCGTCCTTGTTGAAGAAGGAGGTCAAGGGTCCGACATAGCGGCGCCAATAGCAGAGAAAGTATTTAAAAGCTATTTTGAGCGAGTCCAGTAAGAATACTTGACATATGTCTACAATTTGAATACAGTAAGAGTGTGGTGTATATTAAATACAAATCATAAACCTATGAGAAAAGGAAAAAAAATCCCAGAAAAGAAGGCGACTCAGGCACACAATGGAGCTTACCTAGCACCGATTCTAGAGGTAAAGAAGCTCTCACAAATCGTCACTCTCACCTCCTACTAAGTCCCCACTCTGTATTAATCACAAGGAAAAATTGCTATTTACCAGTAGAATAATAGGAGATGATTTATCCTGCCAACCTACTTATCACAAATTACTGCAATCAAAGCTGTCCCTTCTGTTTCGCAAGTAGAGAAATGAAGTCAAAAACCCTTGATAAAGAAATGAGCCTCCATGACTATAGAGTCGTACTTCAAAAAATCAAAAGGAGCGGCAACTATAATGCAGTAAAACTCCTTGGAGGCGAGCCAACATTGCACTCCCATCTTTTTGAGATGCTCGACATTGCAATGCAAGAGAATCTTATGGTCCAGATCTTTACGAATGGTGTCATGCAGTCAGAAACAAGTAAAAAGCTGGAGCGCTACGAAAAAAAAGTAGGATATACATTCAACTGCGTCACTCCCGGTTTTCAATTCAACAAGAAGACTCGTGAAAAAGTGATAGAGAACATGAAGGGTCTCAGCGAAAAAAGCCAAATAACGACATCGGTTACCATTGACCCGTTTTTTAGGATAGATACATTTATGAATCTGGCAAAGCAGGTGTTTCCGCTATTGCACTCTATCAGGATTGGCTTTTCAAACCCAATAGCCGGAAATAAGAACTGGTATTCGTTCTCAGACTTCCCCAAAATGGGAGGAATTATGGTTCAGTTCATGCAGCAGGCGCGACAACATGGCTTTAAGGGAGAGTTCACGATGAACTGTGGTTTTACGCGATGTATGTTTTCCGAAGAGCAGTTCGCCCATATGAAAAAGGAAGTTAAGCAGATAGGATGGAGCTGTTTCGGGAAAGAAAGCAGCATGGATGTGGCGGTTGATATGAGCGCATTCCATTGTTTTCCGCTTTCTGAGCATAAACGAGTTGACTTAAAGACCATGGGGTATGCGAAAGCAAACAGCGAGCTCATCAAAGAACGGATGAAACTCTGGGCACGATTGAAAAAAGAAGTCTGTCTTAAATGTCCCTTTTATGGATTCGGAGGAGAAAAATGTCCTGGTCCCTGTTTGGCATTCCAGATGAATGAATAACAGGCCTACATTATTCAGTCATAACGGCAAGCAGCATTTCAAACTCAGGAACTTTTTTGGAATATAGCTGAACTCTACTTCCCTTTGAACCTGGTTTTGTATATTTCCTTTTTTTGATTTTTTGCCTCATACTGCAGATGGATATTAATGTCCGCTTACTCTGTTTGGACGGCAAGCAGCATTTCAAACATGGGAGCCTTTTTTGAATATAACTGAACCGCACTTCCTTTTGAAGCGGGCTTTATATACTGTTTCTTTGATTTTGCTTTTTGCTTCATACTATTAATGAATACGTTATGGTTATAATATAGGCGTTTATGGAAACCCTGTCAAGAAGCAAAAAACATTGGCAACACGACCTCATTCAGGAAAAATCTGTCGTGAGATTTATAAAAGGATTTTTGAAAAAGAAGGCGCATAAAAATATAGAAACACTCCCACCAAAGGGTGCAAAAGTCGCACTTTTAGTTTCCGGGGGCTTTGATTCCGTTGCTCTTTGGTTTTATCTCTTGGACCATTATGGATATGAGGTATATCCACTCTACTGTATTGATAAAAAAAATAGAAAAAAAAATGAAGAAGCCGCTGCAGACCATTATTCAAAACTGTTTCGCAATTTATTTCCCCATAATTCTCACAACCTAAAAAAAATCCCCATAAACAGCAAATTTACCTTCAGGTCAACGTCAATGAACAAGGTCAACCCTCTCGAAATTCTGGCACCTCATCTTTTTTTGTCCGCCAAAGGCATAGTCCAAAACACTCTCCTTAGTACGCCGTTTAGATTGCTCCATTATATTATTGCCGCACATAACGTTCTGATGGAAGAAAAATTCAATAAAAACACTAATATTGAAGCTATATTTGTGGGTTTTGTCGGAAACGATAAAGTAACACGAGAATCGACATTGAGCGTCGTTATGACAATCAATTTGTTCGTCTCTCTTGTATTGGGCGAGTATGGATACAGGTTCATTGCCCCCATCGATAGATCTCTGAGATTTTATCTCTCTAAGGAAGATCTTGCACGTTATGCTGTCGCCCACAATCTGGATATATATAGAACGTGGTCTTGTGACAGCGGACTGGCAAAACAATGTGGTTATTGCATCAGCTGTTCAGTCAGAAAACAGACATTCAAAAACATTAAAGTACATGACAAAACAACATACTCATCTTCAGGCATATTCCAAAAGATGAAGACTATCCCCAAAATAGTAGTTAGGACGATAAAAAAACAACTCAATAAAAAGAAAGCTATTCCATTATTTGGCCCTGCGTCTGTCATTCATATTTCCCAGGATGTGTATTCAAAAAAAATAAACAACACTCTCTATAGATTTGAGAAAAAAAATGGATATATAGAGAAGCTCAATGAAACCGCTGAAATCATATGGGGAGCTCTCAGTAGCGCAAAAGGCACAAGTGTTGGTGAGTTGTATCGTATCCTCCATAAGGAGTATCCCCACATCAGCAAAGACAAGCTAGAAGGTGATGTGGATGAGTTCATCCGTGAATCAATGAGGAAGAATTATATCTCGCTGACATCTTGACAAAAGTTCTCAGAATACAGATATAATGAAATCATGAAGAAGCAAATTCAACTTCCACTGCTCATTATCTCCATTGTTTTATTCTTCGTGCTTGTTGCGGAATTATTATTCCTATTCGTTTACAAGAAAAATCAACAGGACTCAGAAAAGAAGATAAATGAAACATCTGCCGCTACGATAAATGGGTTGGCGGGATTATATAAACCTGCCTCTGATGAAGATGCCAAGGTGATATTCGGGTCGATAAACGTTTATATGGACACCATTAAACCCCTCTATAAAACAGGTGTCCTAAAGGAGCTATTGATAACCGAAACATATAAAAGTGTCGTGACCAAAATCGGGAAAATAGATGTGGCTCGTAAGGACTCAAATGGCAAAATGTATAAATTTGTCTATGAAATACACATCTCAAACCTAGAGAATAAGGAAATGAAAGAGCGCTCTTATTTGTTAGGGCAAGAAGAGATAGAGAAAATAGAAGTCTACCAGGCCATGGGGAATGAAGAAGTGGAAATAGCGCTTGCAGATATCAAAGCTGGAGATTTTGTATCCATAACCTCAACAATCAATTTCTTTACGAATCCTGAAAATAATCTTGATGCCATGAAGATAGTAAAGCTGTTATAGGGATAACAGCTTCTTACGGGAGCAAAATTCCATTTTTTTTAAGATCCTTTACAATTGTGATCACATCCTTGAGAACGGTTTTTTCTTCAACGTTATATTTTTTTGCTAGTTGTTTGGAAATCGCTATTTCTTCGGTCCCCGCCTTCAGTTTTTTATAGATATACTCAGCCGTTTCATTGAGTGTATAGAGGGCAGATTTATCTATATCAAACCCCACGAGCTTATTATCAATTTTTTGGAAAATGATTGACTTATTAATCGTAATTTTTTTCATACTGATTTACTAAATTGTACAACAGATCCACCTGTAATGAGCAAATTCCTGCACCTACATCCATGCATGCTATAATAAGCCACATGAGTAAACACACCAAAAAAAACAAGACATTTTCCTTTCTCGTCAACCTCTTCAAGAAGAATGTTGTCGTGTTTATGATATTGATTTGTATTGGTATCGTCGGAGCAGTTTCCGTGTATAGGTTATATATACAGAAGACACAGTTTATCTATGTGAAGGTCAAGGTGGGACAGGGGTATTGGTGGGCAACAACACAAAAACCAAACATGTGGTATATCAAAGCAATACAGCAGGCAAAAGAAGAAAAGGACGTATTAGGGGAACCGCTCGCTACGGTCATGCGGGTGGCATACTACCCATGGTATGGATCCAATTCATTTGACATCTTTGTAACCTTACGCTTGAAGGTTACAAAGATTGGGAAAACTGGAGCATATAGTTTTAAGCGCGAAACAATCGGCGTCAGTAGTCCAGTTGACTTTGAATTCGAGAACGTCCAATTCGCTGGAACGATTGTTGCGATGAGCGAAGAACCGATCGTTCCCGTAACGAAGAACAAGATTGTATATCTCTCAAAGAAGTATACTTACCCGTGGGAATATGATGCTATCCAGGTAGGCGATTACTTCAATGACGGGAACGCAAACGTTATTGAAATCCTTGATAAAGCAAAAGGTGAAACCAACGAGATTATAGTGAACGAAGGAGGAAGGCTAGTCTCTAATGAGACAGAAGAATATAGATATATTTCATTAAAGATTAAGATGCGAGTACGGGAAGATGGAGGACAGATTTTCTATGGAGATGAAATCATAGTATCTCCGGGAAGGAGCCTTGGCTTTGTTACTAACGGATTCACGTTTAATGATTATGTCGTCTCCAAGATCGAGGACTAATCTTCCTAAGAATACATTCAGCATCAAAGCCGAAGGGAGCAGTATGCTGCCGTTGCTTTACACAGGAGACATCATCGAGTATAAAAGAATATCATTCCCCAAAATAAGGATAAACGACATAGTCCTCACCTATAAAGGAGATGTCTTCATGACCCATCGGGTTACATATAAAACAAACGAATACATCATTACGCGAGGAGACAACAATAAGAAGGCAGACGGGAAAATATATCCAAACAACATAATGGGGAAGGTGTCAAGATTTAAAAGGAATGGTGCCTGGCATACTATAGAAGAGCAATATATCGCACAGTCATTATATTATCTGAAAGAGGTCAAGAAGATATCAAAAAAGCTACAGATAAATAATATTCCACATGTATTTATTAAGGGGGTCATGACATCGCTTAAACACAACGGGAAACTTCCCCAAAGGATATATGCAGACTGTGATCTACTCATACATAGAGAAGATTTTCGGAAGGTTAGGCATATTTTCGAGGAGGCAGGTTATGAGTTCCTGCAAAATCAACAGTCTGTCATCATCAAATCAAGAGATGCAACGCCCAAATTCGAAGGAGATTTTTATAAAATGATTGATACGACACCCGTTTACTTTGATGTGCATCTTGAACCGGTTTTTCTCATGACGAAAGTAAGCGGAATGGGATTACTTTATAAGGATTCATTAAGAAAACAATTAGGTACCCATTTCATTGAGCAGAGAGATTGGATTCTTTTTGAAAAAGGTGAAAAGTATCCTACATGCTCCATCACAGATCAGATAATTTATCTCGCACTTCATTTCTTTCATCATAATTACACAGATATAATCCGCCTCTATTTCATACATGAATTACTTCGGACCAATAAGAAAAAAATAAAATGGGATGAGTTTATCCATACAGTCAAACAATTTTCATTGGGAACATATATCTACCCAACACTTCTTCTCATGAAGAAATATTTCAAGACATCGATCCCTACAAATGTAATGAGGCAATTGAAGCTGTATGGGTATAAGAAGAAGATTGTTGATTTTTCGTTAAGGAATACGGACATCTTCAGTGAAGATACTCGTCTGCGTGGCGGAGTCTTGCGCTTCATACTTATTTTCCTGTTATCACCTGAACCAATATGGAAAAAAGCGTTCCTATTCATACATCCTGATGCGATGATTTCCCTTATATGGGTGATTACGCAAAAGATATCCGCATTTATCTTTTCTTTCAAAAAACGTGAAATACCACGGGTGTGATAGAATAAGTTCACAAAATGAAAATACTATCAAAAGCGCAAACACTGTTGCCGGGCGTTGTACTTTTCTCTTATTCTCGTTTCAAGGATGAAAGAGGGTATTTTTCTGAGATTTATAACAAAAAAGAACTTCATCTATCCAACGGCACAGACATTGTTCCTGAACTTTTGCAATCAAATGAAAGCTTTTCTAAAAAAAACGTGGTCAGAGGACTCCATTTCCAATGGAATCCATTCATGGGTAAGCTTATTCGAACGGCATATGGACATATGATTGACCTAGTCCTTGACATCCGACCAGACTCAAAAACCTATGGGAAAGGCATAATGGTAGATATGCCGGGTAGTCAGGAGTCAGAAACAGACCAACTCCTGTGGATTCCTCCAGGGTTTGCGCATGGAAATCTATTCCTCGAGAATACTCTTATCCAATATTTCTGTACTGGTACATATAATCCTCAAGGTGAAGTGGGAATCTATCCATATTCGGCAGATATCGATTGGAGCCTGTCGGAAAAAAGCCTCTATGAGCAGTTTTCCCATATCAAGCAGGATGCGATCATGTCACCGAAAGATAAAAAAGGGATATCGCTTGCAGAGTGGATAATCAACCCAAACGCAAAGCAGTTTCAAATCAGCAAATGAAAAGACTAGCATTTACGGGTGGAAGCGGATTGCTTGGAAAAGAACTACAAAAGTATTTTCCAGACGCATTGTTTCCCACACACCATGAACTTGATATAACGGATACGGCATCGATTACAGCCTATTTCCAACAAAATGTGTTTGATGATATGGTCCATTTGGCAGCGTTTACTTCTCCACCACGCATTGATAAAGACCCGTCCCGAGCGCTTATGGTAAACATCATGGGGACCGCCAACATTGTCAGCGCATGTATTACACATGCAAAAAAGATAATCTATATCTCAACGGATTATGTTTTTAAAGGGGATAAACAAAAATATTCCGAAGAAGACGCTGTCTATCCAGTAAATAAATACGCCTGGTCAAAATTGGGTGGGGAATGCGCTGTGAGATTGTACGACAACCATCTCATCATCCGCACAAGTTTCGGCGCTACCCCTTTTCCATATAAACAGGCATTTACCGATCAGTGGACAAGTAGGGAATCGGTTCATGAAATCGCAAAAAAAATAAAGAGGATCATACTCTCCCAAGCTGTTGGGACATATCATGTCGGAGGGATCCGTAGGACTGTTTTTGACTATGCAATTTCACTGGAGAGTAAGAATGACATATCTCCAATCTCCAGAAGTAAAGTTGGCTTTGAAGTGCCGAAGGATACCTCCCTCAATACCGATAAATATGAGAAATTAATTGAAAAGAGATGAAAATAAGAAAAATAATTGTAGGGGGGGGAGCTGGGTATATTGGTTCAGCACTTGTGCCAGAACTTGTAAAAGACGGTTATGATGTGACAGTTGTTGATTTGCTTTGGTTTGGGAACTATCTTCCTAAGGGTGTGAGACTGATACGCAAAGACCTCCTCAAGATGACGCATAATGAGTTGCAGCAATACGACTGTCTTATCTTCTTGGCAGGTATCTCTAATGACCCAATGGCACATTTTAATCCACGACTCAATTTCCAATATAATGCAGCACTTCCTGCCTACTTGGCATTTGAGGCAAAAAAAGCAGGTATTAAAAGATATATATATGGATCTTCTTGTTCTATCTATGGAAATACGACACGCTTGTGTACGGAATCAATGACACCTGGGACGGTCGAGCCTTACGGTATCTCAAAACTGCAAGGTGAGATTGGGGTAATGCAAAATCAATCAAAAGACTTCTCGACAATAATACTGAGACAAGGAACGGTTTGTGGTTATAGTCCTCGTATGCGATTTGACTTAGTTATAAACGCAATGATCAAGTCCTCTCTCACGGAGGGAAAAATTATCGTCAATAACGCACTCATATGGAGGCCAATCTGCAGCATCCAAGACGTGGTACAAGCATATAAACTATCTATAAGTGCGCCAGCCAAAATAAACGGAATATTCAATATTGCATCTGGCAATTACCAGGTGGGGACCATAGCAAAACGGGCACAACTCCTCTTAGAGAAAAAACTTCATAAGAAAATCACAATAGTCTATAAAAAAGAAAAAATACTGCGCAACTACAAAGTTTCACTCGTGAAAAGCAAAACCCAGTTAGGATACAAGCCCAACATAACACTCGACATGATGATCAACAACATAATTGATAATATCCCTTCCTCAGTTCAATTTTCTGATAAGAAGTATTACAATATCGAGACATTCAAGCATATTCCATTATGAAAGTAGCACTTATCGGAATCCGTGGCATACCGGTCGTTTATAGCGGGTATGAGACATTCAGCGAAATCATCTCAACCGAGTTGGTAAAAAAAGGACATGCGGTTACGGTGTACTGCCGAGGAGCGTACGTAGATCCATCAAAGAAATGGCATAAGGGAGTGCGACTCATCACCCTTCCCACATTCGTTTCAAAGAATTTCGATACCATCATTCATAGCTTCATATCCACCATACATGCCTGCTTCTATCGATATGATGCAATCCTCTTCTTAAGCGTAGGGAACAGTATTTTTAGCATCTTTCCGCGATTACTCGGGATAAGGACCGTCGTGAACGTGGATGGCATGGACTGGAAAAGAAAAAAATGGGGTTGGTTCGCAAAGAAATTTCTCAACTATTCGGAATATCTTGCAACCATACTTCCAAATGCCATAGTCACCGATTCGCACTTCATAAAATCGTATTACACCGAAAAATATCAGAAAGAATCTTATTATATTCCCTACGGTGGCTTTATCGGGGATGCTTCAAATGATGCAAAAATCCTGAAAAAATATTCCCTCAAAAAAGGGGCTTATTTCATCTGGAACGGAAGAATTGTGCCAGATAACCACATTGATGAATTAGTGAATGCATACAGGAAAGTGCAAACATCATTTAAGTGTCTTATCCTAGGAGACGATTTATATAAAAGCGAATACAAAGAAGCGCTTCATGCATTAGCTCATCCAGATAAACGGATAATCTTTCCCGGCTTCTTGCCACATTCGGTTGCCGAGACCTTGGTTCGAAATGCATACGCATATATCGAAACGAAACGTTCTGGCGGGACACATCCCTCGCTTGTCGAGGCGATGAGCGTTGGAACCCTCATTATTTCGGATGATTGCACAGCGAATAAGGAAGTCTTGGGGGAAACCGCGCTTTTTTACAGTCAACAGAAAGGCGCGGCAAGCCTTACTCAAAGAATGAATAGTATTTTGAACCCAAAGAACAAAGTTAACTTACGGAAATTACGTCTTGCTACCAAAAAAAGAGCTCAAACTATATATGGATGGAAGAATATCGTTCTCGCATATGAAAAGATTCTTTCTACTTAATAAGCGACTGATATACCGCAAGCGTTCTTGTGGCAGTATTTTTCCATGTGTAAGGTATGGATACAACTTTATGTTTATGAGGCTTCCTTAACTCTTCAACAAGTTTGGCAGGCTTTATGTAACGTACGTTTTTACCTCCAATTTCCCTCAAGCAGGGGATATCAGATGCGATAACCGGAGTACCACAAGCAAGCGCTTCAATAACGGGAAGTCCGAACCCTTCATATGATGAAAGGTATAGCAATGCCACGGCATTATTATATAGCTCGTTGAGCTTGTGGTCATCCACATACCCAAGAAAACGAATGGATTTGTCCTGGACAAGCTTAGTCTCTGTTGGGAGTGATCCGACAATGTATAAATAAGTATTCTTTAAAGAGGCACTGAGGAACGCAGAACAGATTGAATCAATATTTTTTCTGGTGTTTTTGCTTGCGATTGTAAGGAGAAAAAGTCGTTTCTTCTTCCCCTTTTTTTTTAGCCTACGGAAAACGGGATCAACACCTTCATATGTGACATAGACTTTTTTTAGATAATGAGGATACAACAAAGCAAACTCATTTTTTATAAATTTGCTTGGAACGATTATCGCATCACAAAGCCATAAAGAATATGGAAGTAGAATGCGGAAAACCAAGCGGTCCCTTAAAGAGTATCGAGATGGTTGCCGTAGAAAAAACAGATCATGGACAGTTATCACATACTTTGTACCTAATGGTTTCCAAAAGGGAAGAAAGTAGTTGGTGTGTAGCACGTCGTAATGAAAAAATAACAAAATAATGGGAGTGATAAAAAGACGGAATAAATTATTGGACGGGAGAACATGATGGCGGAGTGAGTAAGACAATTGAATTTTCTTATAAAGCAGTATGCCGACTGAAGCCTTTTTTGAAAGGGAAAAGGTGAGGTTTTTTGTATACCTCTCATTCCCTCCCTCATTCTGTCCAACCATGTGTCCGTCAATTAATATTTTCATTACTTATGAGTCCTCTATAGAACCAATATTGGAATTGATAACTCAGGGCCACTCCAGGGTTCAGGAATCCATAGATAAAGATGCCCCAAAACATCAAGATGAATATCTTCTTACGGCCCTCCTTTTGTAGTAGAGCTAGAATATCTTGTCTTAGAAAATTTAGGATGAGCGCAGTATAGATAAAAAGCGCAAGATACCCACTTTCTGCCAATACCGAAGCAAAATTATTATGGATGCTGTCGTGCACCTCCCTCATCCTGATTTGTTCATTCTTGGAGGTGAGGATATTTTTTTTGTCTTGGGTGGGAAGATAATCGTAATAGTTTCCTAAACCTACCCCAAGCGGCATTCGTCCCAAATTCAATCCAACGGCGATCTGGTCTGCTCGAGACGTTATCGTCTCAATTTGCTCATTATCTCCGATATTGAACCGTTCCAGATAGCTTTCCCTCGATATCGAGAATATGGCTGCAAGCGCACCAACAATAATAACCCCCAGAACGATTTTCATCATATGCTTTTTTATGCGTTCATCTTTTATAAGTAGCAGATAGGAAAAAAACACGAAAAATAAAGAAAGGATCTTAGTACGGAAATTGCCAATCAAAGTGATAGCGCTTATCAAGGCGGCAAGGAACAGTCTTCCCTCACTCAACAGAAGAGGGAGAATGACCTCATCATAAGATGTTGCATAATATCGTCCCCGTTCGATATCCGAAAGGACAAGGTTGAAGTATCTTTCGTAAGTGACAGCTTTAAAAAGAGGATGGATAGCGGGAAAATAGATAACAACAACAGCATAGAGTGAGTTTATAATAGCCGTCATAACGATGATCTTGACTACCATACGTATATCAATCTTTATCGTCTTTACAGCAAAGAAAAGCATTACCGCTATGACAATATCCTTATATCTCATGAGAAATGCAGGAATATTTATAGCTACAACAATGGACGCTGTCTGCACCAAAAGAAGCAAGATAACTAGAATATTTTCTACATTCAACGAGGAATTCACTTTATATTTTCGGAAATATAAGGCGGAAATGACGAACAGAAGAAGGATAATCCTTCCGATCCCTTGAGTTGTTAAAAATGAGTTGTGGATAAAAGGGAGGATATATAAATTAGGGATTCTGAAAAGAAATAGTGTACTGTAGAGCAATAACTGAGGCAGTCGTCGTATGTTCATAATAAGCTAAAGGTATTTTACCACTAATAAGTGAAGGTGATAGCGTCGAAGCGTTCAATGGTGGCAATGGGCAAAAAACGCATAAGGCGTCTTGATCTTGTCGATTTTGCAACCCAAAAATTTTGCTGTCTCTTTAAAATTGTTGACATCTTGGTTGAATCGGATGAAGTAATATTCGTAGTTTTTTTTCTGTTCGACATCGATAGTCAGGGTCCTAAGGATTTCCTTAAATGAGCTGAGAGTGACGACGGCTATTGTGGTTCCCTTATTGTTTGCCATGAGAAGTTGGTGGTAAAGCAAAGGCTCATAGTGACTTGAGTTGTCTATGACGATTATCTTCTTTTTCTGCCTATCTCCATTTAATATCCTATGGACCATTGTATCAACTCCAAAAGGAGGATCTACATAATGAAGAAAGGGAAATTTGATGCATAGCACATATATGAAGAAAATGAGGAGGCCATAGCCGATTATCTGTTTTTTTATATCATACTCATGAGTGATAGCCGAGATTAAGAGTGCAATTCCAAATATGTATGAAAAAGTGGCGGCATAGAGATTGCGAGCGACGAATATGGGGGATATATAAATACTGATTACATAAGACGCAAGTAACGGGATAAAAAAAAGCGATAACAGAAGGACAAACCCGAATGTTTTATTTTTTTTCAGGAAAAGTAAAAGGGTGATTATGGAGATAAGAATAAGGAGGATTCCAAAATGGGAGTAGCTGTATTTGTCAAAACTGGGCAAGCCAGAAAAGAATAAGAAATCGTTCCCAAATTTATCGATGAATGTAAAACTACTAAGAATGGCATTTTTCAATCCTCTGACTGTTTTATAGAATGAAACTTCATATTGGAAATTTCTGCTTTTCACTCGTATGAGTGAGTCAACCTCATCGGGGTCAAGATAAATAAGATTGTTCTTGTGTGAGGTGGCAAATACAACTTCAGGTGATGGGTCCTGCCCGAGTGGGATGAATGAAGTTCTTATCATAGTACGTTGCGTAGACTGATTATTTGCGACTGGAAATAGAAAGCTTTGCCACTCTTTTGTTTGAAAGTTGAAGAGGAATATGAGCGGACCGATACGTCTGGAAAGAACCAATCTAAGGTGTGACACTCGGAATTTGTGCAGATAATTGTCTAATTCACACTTTGTAGGACCAGGAGTGGCACAATATGAGAGTTCGGTGACTATCATTCCCGACATGGGAGGAAGGTCAAACCCCAGATACTGTGTATTCTTCAGGAGTGGATTTACCCAAGATCCTTGATTTTTTGATAGTGTGTTTGTTGCATTTTTTACATGCATATTGGCAGTCTTTTTGCTAAGGAACAAGTCGATATTTAACTGTTTTCCAACACCGATATTGGTATGTGGTACGGACTCGAATTTCATACGTGCACCAGACTCGAGATGAAGCGATTGGGACAAATTAGCATAAAGGATAAGATAGAGCGGTATTAATATAATTTGAGTTATAACGAGCGCTCGTCCCATAATAAAAATATTTTTTCTTTCCTTATCTTTTATTAAAAAAACAATAAAAACGAAAAAATAAGTCATGAAAAGCCATATAAAACTGTAATCGATGCAGAAGCCGAGAACATTGACACATATAAAGGGAACAGTATCTTTGATCTGAACATTCTTTTGGCTATGTAATCGTAAAGCGAATATGAGGGATAGGATTGTCAAAAAAGAAACAAATGGATATGGTCGAGAAACCATATTGAGGGATATTTGCGTATGTGAAATAGCAAATAAGAATAGAAAGATAAAAGGGAGAGATTTAAACTTACGGCTAACGGAAATTACAAGTATGGGAAGATGATAGAGGATAAAGAAGGAAGTGATGAGGCTCGGAAGGCGAAGCCACAACGGCTCTATGGAGATAAGCTGCCAAAAATGGAGAAATATGGAATGAAGGGGAGGGTGTGCTGTATCCCAGTGTTGTTGTGTTATGAGTTGCCAAAGTGTATTTGTATGGGCGGTATAGAAAATATAGATTTCATCTCTCCAAAAGGGCGTATATATAGCGTTAATTATCCTCAGAGTCATTCCCACAAGGACAAGGATGAACAGGAACAGCTGTTCCCTTATCGAAAAATATGCATTCCAAAGCGGGAATGGAAAAAATTTCTTTTTTATAATTTCTTTCATCCGAGTATCTTTTTTATAATCAAGAACATACCGTTTCTCAGATAGAGTCCAATGCGGGGAACGTCCGACAAGAACGAAAAGAGCTTCTTAGGTGTCAGATAGAATTCAATATAGGCCTTTTTTGCAAGTGTATCCTGTTCTTTCGGGGTGAGGTATGCATTATGTAAAATAGCTTTCCCACTGGAATCAAACGCGCTAAGAGGCGCTGTCTCCTTATCAGTAAATGAATTTGCCTTAAGAGCATCATCATATATCTTTGTCCCATAATCAGGAGTCATGGTCGAAAATGAAGCAAAATCAGGATTAAGCTCCTTTGCGTACCGTATCGTTTCAAGCGCTTGTTTCTTTGATTCATGAGGAAAACCCACAATGAAATACCCAAGTACACGCAACCCTTCCTCCTTACAGACTCGGACTGCGTCTGTTATTTTTTCCTTAACCTTGCTTGGTGCGTATTCTTTCAGAATGTGCGGATTGCCGGATTCAACGCCAATCTGTACCGTGTGACATCCTGCTTTTTTCATCAGGCGAATGAATTCAGGCGTTGCGCGGAAACTGTGGATTTGCGCACTCCATGAGAACTGAAATTTATTCTTGATCATCATCTTTAAAACAATGTCCACGAAAGGAGGATTTGCATTGAACGTGGAATCGATGAAGAAAATTTCTTTGATACCAGCCTTTTTCATTGCTTTGAATTCCTTTTCTATCTCATGTATATCTCGCGCATGATACGTCAAACGGCTCGCTATGCAAAAGCTGCAGGTAAATGGGCAACCAAATGCAGTCATAGCGGTCACGAAGGGTTTGGATTTTATCGTCGGTGAAGAATAATTATTCAGAGGGAATAAGTGATACAAGGGGGGTGCTATCCCATCAATAATACGCTTGGTATCAAAATTGATGGAGCCGATGATGGTTTTCCCAGTTTTCCCATGAGATCGATAAGAACATGTCTTGCAGTGATGAGGTCTTCCTTTGAAGACAGAAACAACTGCCTTGTCCATGAAATTATGGAGAACACCCCTCACAAAGGGAAACTGCTTTAGGAATCGTAGAGGAGCAAAGCACGGAGTGTTCCCCAATACGAAAAGTTTGATTTTTTTTTCTGATTTATCCATTATCTCTTTCATGAAAGCCATATCCTCTTCAAAGCTGACCGTGCCGGTAAGACAACAGATGATATCGGGCTTTATCTGGAGTATTTTTGCCTCTACAGTGGCAGGTGAGGCCTTCTCGCCTGGCGCATCGATGACGGATACGGCAAAGTCCCTATTCCCATTGAGGATACCTGAAAGATAGAGGAGGTCAGTCGGTGCCCATTGATAACCTGATTTCGAGGTAAAACAACAATAATTATCACGGATGATAGGAGATGGATAGGGAGGGTTGAGTAAAAGTATCTTCTTTTTCATCTTGATTCTATTTTTGACAACGCATCAATCAGTTTTTTGACAATATTGGGATGTAAGAATATTACATTATTCATTTCATTCGGGTCACGGATAATATCATACAGTTCATAGGGGATATTATCTCCTGTTTTAGTACTGATATGTAGTTTCCATTGACTGTCTCTGATTGTTTTTATGGAATCAATCGTTTTTTCAGCAATCACGTACAGTTCACGAGGTTGCTTTGAGAAAAGATCCTTCCCATCGGTCATTGAGGGATTAGGAATACCTATAATCTTAAGGATTGTGGGGACAATATCGACGCTTTGTGCGAGGATATCCGTTTCTGCAGTTGTATATCCTGGTATAAAAAGGATGAGCGGAACCTTGACGGAGGTATCATAGAGATTTTTCCCATGTTCCCACAGGCCATGTTCCATGAACTCTTCTCCATGATCTGACGTAATTATGATTACGGTATTCTTCTTGAGTTTGGAGTTAAGAATATGTGAAACTGTCTCCTGTATGTATCCGTCAAGCTCTTTTATTTTTGAATCATACAGATTGGTCATGAAGAGAGCATCCTTCATGTCCATAGAGCGCAGGAGATAACTATAGTATGACCGGAAATAGAGAGAAAAGGCCAAGGCGTATCGATCTTCGGCACATAGCTTACTTGCTTCAACGGGGTCGTCCCTATTTATTTCTGAGAGATCTTTGTATAGATCAATATATAAGGAATCATTCTCTCCTCCCCAATAGACATTATCTATATCTTCCTTTATTGCATCTTCCAGATAGGAAAGATACTCAGGAGTACAACTTGTCAGAGTATTCCATGTACTAGGTATTCTCCCTTTATCCATACTCTTTCCAAATACCAAGTTATCCTTGTTCTCAAGGATATAGGGACTATGTACCCAATAGCTATGCAGGAAGAGAAATGTTTTCTCTCCTTTGGTATTGTTTGCATCTAATAAGTCTAACCCCCGCTTCCAATCACGAGGATGGTCGACTGAAGTAATGGTGTTGATGCCTCTATAAAATACTTTATCGACAGGAAGATTGGAAGGATCAGATAACGTAAAGTAAAAATGGGTGAGATAGCCGTTATCCTGGAGGATTTTCGGCAAGAAGGGCATCGTAGGAGAGAGGCTGTCTACATTTGCAAGATTCACTTTATGACTGCTTGGATATAATCCGGTAAGCATTGACACATGGCTGGGGAGAGTCGTATTGGAGTTTGAGAACATATTCTTGAACATGATATTTTTCTTGGCAAATGAACAGAGAAATGGCGCCGTATCACGCTCATACCCATAGCAAGGTAAATGATTTGCGCTCAGCGTATCCAGTGAAATCAATACCACATTACAATCTTTGCAGATAGGTGTTTTATGATGGTTCACTCTTATCCGCGTCACGACTAAAGTAACAATGAGGATACATGGGACAATAATGAACAAAAGAAGAAATATTCTGTTTTGGCCTCTATACTTCATTATCTAAGTATACCGATTTGAAGTACGGATAAGTACGATTTGTTCCTGTGATAACTCGCTATACTTATTAGGGACAATATGGAAAAAAGATACCTGTTCATTCTATTAATCGTCGCTCAACTCATAGCAATCCTATTCCTTGGGAAAAAAATATATATAGATAAGGCAAATACACTTGGGGTTTCTATCAATGTTGACGGCGGGGTGGGGGAAGCAGTAAAAAAGAACCCAAACAGTACATTGAAGTATTTCTACGAACCCATAGCGAACACCACGGTTAGTGAGGTCCGTCCATGGGACACAAGTAAAGTAATTTCAACAACCATAAATAACGATACACTCAATAATCCAACAACTGTTCCTGGTTCAGCTCCGGCAACAATCATGACGATAGGCGACTCGTTCACATATGGACAATATGTAGATGGTAAGAACAGTTGGGTGAGGTTATTGGAAAAGGAGGTGCAACGTACGCATGACGTATCAGTTGTCAATCTTGGAGTGCCTGGATATGATATTGAGTATTCAGTCGAGCGCTTTCGAATCAGAGGTCCAAAGTATAATCCGAAATTGGTCATTTGGTTCCTGAAGGATGATGATTTTGTAAGTATCGCAGAACGACTGACACCCATTATCGAAGAAGAACAAAAGTTGTTTGAAATGCAGGAGATGAGGGAACATAAAGAACTTTTTATCCCCAAACAGGGACACTCAGACCCTATCTTTATAGAAAGAGCCTTGAATAGGTTTTTGGAAGCATCTGGCGGAATTAAAAATATATATGAATATCAATATAAAAAATTACGATTATTGAGAGAATATTATGACGGCAATATAGTCATTGTATATTTACCCCTGAAGGTGAAACATTTGGAGATGCTGCAGAAATGGGTTAAGAGCGATGATAAAGTGATCTTGAAGCAACTACCAAACTTAGATAAAAACACGACATTCCCAGACGGTCACCCTAATGAGGCAGGGCACCAATCGATAACCCAAGCAATTTTTCAATTCTTAATTGAAAAGAATCTATTGGTCCCTTAATAAGGGGCCTTGTTTATTTAGAATTCTTAATTCATTCTCGCGAAATATCTTCAACAATATGCTCGATTTGGAGGGATTCTCAAATATCCGATTTGTCTTTTCATCCTGGTCAATCGAAATATCATATAATTCGCGCCCTGAGTATGCGCTATTTTCTCTCTTGATGATGAGTTTCCAGTCCTTATCTCTAATTGTCCGCACATAGTAATCACTGTAAAAAAGATCGCTTTTTTGAATCCCGTTCTTGATACCGAACATATCGGAGCCTGAAAACCGTATTGTGTTCTTAATTCCTACAAGATTAAGGAGGGTTGGAAATATATCGACACTTTCCGCTGGCACCGTAATGCGTTTTTTGTGTGTATTAGGAATATGCATCATGAGGGGGATTTTCGTTGTCGTGTTATATAGATTTGCTCCGTGGCCAACAACCCGTTCATGTTCCATAAACTCCTCACCATGATCTGAGGTCACTAGGACGATGGTGTTGTCCCACAATTTGGTCTTACGCAGCGCACCAAGCATCTTTCCTAAAAACACATCTAGTTCCATTATGGCAACGTCATACATATCCGATAAACGCGCAACTTGGTTTTTAGGCAGAAGATTGCTTCTATAGGAATAATATGAATATAAATAATCGAAGATGGTAAATTCGTTTTTTTCGTCATCAAGTAACAAATGTCTGTCCTCTCGGGTTATTGCCCCCTTTGCCATACTCAGTAGATTTGTGTGGTAATTTATGGCTTTTTTATCATCTCCCCAAAACTTATCTCTTAAGTCTTCCTCTAACTTTTTTATGAAGAAGCGAAAAAATTCATCCTCATATTTTATGAGTGAGAGGTCTTCCGTTGTTTCGGGAATCGAAGGAATTTTCTTCGTACTGAGTTTTGATAGGTAAGGATTCTTGGGGCTGGCAACATAAGGGGAATGAACTCTATATGTGTGTAAAAAAATGAACGTTTTTTTGTTTTTTTTGTTATTTTCACTTAATTTCTTTAAACAATCATTCCAGTCTTCTAACTTATACGATCCGTAAATCTTATCGATACCTCTGTTGTAAATCTTATCGATCGATAGATGTGGATCTACGGTAGTCATGCAGAAATAGGTCTCATAACCATTTTTCTTCAGTTCTTCAGGTAAAAATGGTATTTTTTTGTCCAATCTGTCGACATTGGGGATATTGACTCCATGTTCCCGTGGGTAGAGGCCAGTGAAGATTGACACATGACTTGGAAGCGTATAGCTGGAATTTGCAGTCATATCCTGAACAAAGATATTCTCTTGGCCAAATTTGCATAGGTTTGGACTCGTATTACGGGTATATCCATAGCATGGTAAATGCTTTGCACCAAGTGTATCGACGGATATAAGGATAATATTACAATCCCTACAACTGGGCTTTTTGGAAATCAAGTTGGAAAATGAAAAATTAGCATTTTGTATGGATGTAAGAATGTTAACCTCTTTCACGCTCAAAATGACATATATGTTTACCAAAAGAAGAATGAAAATAGTGCTGATGAGGATTTTTTTTTGGGAAGAAAAGGCCATAGTACATTAAGTATAATCATACGTATGAAGAAAATATGGCCATATATCCTCCTTGTCGTCTTATCAGGAGCATTTGTCTACTATTATTTGAACTTCTTCAGATGTGCAAAGTACTCATGCATTTCGTTTAACGGCAAAAACGATTATTTACTTGAGGAGGAATATGAAAACTCTCCTAAAGTGTATCGTGTAATGGTGCGAAACAACAATACTCGCATACGAATTGAAGCATACACAAACACTTCAAAAGAGGAAGCAGCTTCTTATGACAAAATCAAGATTATGAATATCGAAAGCCTGTATGAGACTGCTAAATCACCCTATCCGGGAGCTTTATCGAATGAGATAGAATGTGGAGCAGAATATAGACCTAAGATTGGAAGAATAACTGTGAATAATACATCTATGACTTATGTTGAGGGCTATCTTAATGAGAGATTTCAATTAGGCAGCTGTCTCAAAGATGAGCTAAAATATAAAAGCCATCTACTTCTTTTTCACTGTATTTCACAGCAGAAATGGTATCAGTTCGAAATAATTGCCCCACTGGACAAAGAAGGGCAGAATAGGAAAATCATCGATTCAATCACATGTAAATAGATTCTAGTCTGTCGCCTTCATGAACTGGGAATTCCTATCATACGATGTACCCGGATGGGCAACGAGCTCTACTTCGTCGCCAGCATGCACTTTTGTTTCCCAACTCATGAATGAAATAGGAAGAGCCCCTTTTTTTAATGTGGGGCTCTGTGACAATATTTTCCCGTAAAGCAAATGCTCACAGAGCGCCAGGAAAGAAACAAATAGATGCATACATCGTCCAAAGAAGGAAAAGTGGATGATTTCACCATACTTTCTTATATCCGGGATGGAATGCTCTTGTCCCAATTGTGCCACAATTTGGTCAATAGGATACAGAAGATGGGTGTGCTGATGGGAGTTCAATTCCTCTATTCTGCCATACTTTTTTTGCACGAGCCGGATCTGTGCATCAAGCTCATTTTGGATCTCATCAAAACGAATAAGGTTAAGGCATAATCGCAAATAGAGAAGAGGAAAAGGGTGGAAGTTCCCATGTTTGTCCACAAGCGAAGGGATTTTTTGGGGTGCAAGGACGCTCCTTCCTTCAACTAGGTTCAAATGGACAGCTTTTCTTATGGAGAGAGCTTTTTTGTCCAAATCAGTGTTGGGGAGGATGGACACTGTCCGTATAGAACCCTTTCGGATGAGTGACAGAATAGCCTTGTTGACAGACGGATTCAGGTTAAAATCATCGGCGGATATAGGTAAAAAAGGCTTATTCTGACTGAATGACTTCTTTTTTGAAACGAGACTTGCGAATTCCTTTATGAGTTGGAACAGGATAATCTTCGTATTGAAACGTGTTGGCCTCAGGTTATGAATAGATACGGGCAACTCCACTATCCTCAAGCCTTGAGCCTCAGCATTCAGGAGTATTTCCGTATCAAAAAAAAGATGCGTTGGCCTCAGGTTTTTCGTGATCAGAGCTATTTTTTTTGAATGATACGCCTTAATTCCATGGGTATCAGTCCCACCATAATGAAAAATCGCTTGAAGAAAAAAATTGGTAAGCTTTGAGGCAAAATACCTGAAAGGTGCCCTATTATCTTTTGACCCAGGAAGCATTTTGGAGCCTACAACGATATCATTTACCGTCAAGAGCGCGACTGCATTTTTCAAGAAAATAAGATCAATTAAGTCCAGGTCAAACTGGATGGTGATAGGATAACGAGCATTCATTATGCCCTTTTTCAATGCCGCACCGTAACATGGTGTATTTAAGTGAAAAACACGTATCATTTTATTTTCCTGTGAGAGCTTTTTTGCTAGGGCATAGGTGTTATCCTTGCTCCCGTTTTCTACCAGAATGACCTCGAATAGATACTTTTTTTTGAGCGCATGGACAAGATTGGTTATAGCTGGATAAAGGAGTGTGCTTTCATTGTAGATTGGTATCACTATCGAAATACCCCCTGTATATTTCATAAAAGGCATTATACATGAAGTATCTTTTTAAGCATACGTCTAAGCTTTTGGGTACCATATGGCGAATGGTTTCGAACATGATCTTCATCAAGGCATTTCATAAGAATATTCAGATGTCTGATAAAATAATTTTGGTCAAAACTCCCTTTCCTTTGTAGAGCAAACACCTGATCATATACGTGATGCATTTTTATTTCTGTTTCCGGGTTCCACAACTGCTCATGTATTTTTTCTCCCTTCCTGTTTCCGATGAGTGCTACAGGATAATCCGCCTGCTTGTGGTGCATGACGAGCAGACAATTGGCCAATTCGACTATCGGGACACTACTTCCCATCTCAAACATATAGGTTGTTTTTTTCTGTGCATGTTTCCATGCGTTCAGTACCAAATGAACAGCTTCAGAAACGCTCATGAAGAATCTTTCCATATCTGGATTTGTGATGGTGAGCTTTTCATCGCGCTCGATCTGCTTCAAGAATAGCTCTATGACGCTTCCGCTGCTGTTGAATACATTTCCGAATCGTACGGAGGTAAAGATCGTAGTCGAGATGGAGTCAAAGTGGTGCATGATATGCTCAGCGATACATTTGGTCGTCCCCATGACGCTGTCGGGCTTAACCGCTTTATCGGTCGAGATAAGTATAAATCTCTTGACCTTATGGTAGGAAGCGAGGCGAGCGACGGTGTATGTCGCATGGACGTTATTTGATACTGCTTCATAGATTTGATCCTCAAGAAGAGGTACATGCTTATATGCAGCCGCATGGAATACTGTGTGGATATGGCTACTCTCATAGATACGCTTCATGAGGGCTTCATTGTTGATGTCTCCCAACACATAATCGATTTTTGTCTCAGGATTTGAAGGGCGGATAAGGGAGAGGACATATTGTAAGTAAAAGAGATTTTTCTCTGAATTGTCGATGAGGATCATTTTTTTTGGTTTACCAAGTGAAATTTGACGTGAAAGTTCGCATCCGATAAACCCGCCAGCTCCGGTGATAAGGATAGTCTTTCCACGAATATGCTCCATGAGAGAAGTCTGGTTCGCGAGGTTGATCCTTCCTCCGATGAGGTCAATGGGCTCAATTTTTTTTATTTCATCCAGAGTTATCGAGTTGCGGATAATGACTTCAGGAAGGCGAGGAATGATATATATTTCGATGTAAGAATGATTCCTCAGCGAAAGGAGGACTTTCCGTATGGTAATTCCTCGTTCGGAGGGGAGTGCTATGACAACCGTCTTGACCTTGTGTGTAGTGATAATATCCTCGATTTCAGAAAGTGTTCCTAATATGGGATATCGTTTGGCCAGAACCATTCCCTTGGGATGACTGTCATCAAGTACACCAACTATAGGGAAACGTTTGGTAATCGCACTATTCTTAAGGAGGAGACGACATGCCTTACCTGCCCCTATGATAAGTGTGTTATCCATTGCGTTTTTGAATGAGCCAGTGGAGGGACTCACGGAGCGAGTAGTGAGTCTTCCATCCAAAAGTTTTTTTAATTTTGAGTGTGCTGTATCGTCCTGGGTAATAATTCTCTGGCATTCCTGTATATGTGATTGAAGGAAAGCTAGATCTTTGCGTCTTTTCCCATTCTTCGCGGAACGTATCTATAAAGGTATCATATGTCATCCGTCTTCCTGAACAGAGATTGTAGAGGAAGTCATGTGTAGGCGCCAAAACTGCCATTTGTATAGCATTGCTCAAATCACGGATATCGATAAAGTCGCGTGATACAGCACGGCTACTGATCTGAACTTTCTCTTTAGGCTTTTGTGAAGCCCTAAATATTGATTCAATCAACGAATCCTGTCTCCCATAGGGCATGATGATATTTGAGACACGAAAATAGACGATATCCGTCTTATGGGTGAAATAGAAGTAGGATGCTACCCGTTTCTGCAGCAACTTTGACACACCATAACTGGTGATAGGATGTTCAGGTGTCTTTTCTGATATTGTCTTCGTTTTTGGAAAACCATATTCGGATACTGAACCGATAAGGACGTGGCGAACATGAGGTTGGGTAAGGAATTTAGTGAAAGAATATGCATTGAAAGAGACATCTTCCTCCGTTTTCGGATTGGTTATCCCAGCGCAGTGGATAACTGCATCAATCGGATAATTTTTATAGATAGATTCGATATCTGGTTGGGACAACTTACTGATATCCACATGGAGCGTGGCCTTTTTATCACTTCTTGAGAGGGTCATGACGTTGAATATGGGTTGGAGTAAGGATGCCAATTGAGATCCAAGATGTCCCGATGAACCAGTGATAAGGACAATCTTTTTTCTCATTCTTTTGTTACTTTATAGGAGCCGATATATAATTCACCCATCTTTGTCTTCATGAAATCATCAACTGCCTGCTCAGGGCTCTCCACTATCGGTTCCCCCTTCAGATTGAAGCTGGTGTCTAGTACGCACGGTATGCCCGACACCCGATAAAATTCAGTAAGGAGTTTAAAATAGAGCCCATTTCCTTTTGAAACGGTCTGGATGCGACAGGTGTTGTCATTATGCACTATGGCACCAAGGTCTTTCCTCTTTTCGCGCTTAACGATAAAACAAAAATTCATGTAAGGAGAAAAGTGATTGCTTTCAGGGACTTCGAAGTAGTTGTGAACCTCGCTCTGGAGTATTGATCCGGCAAATGGCCTGAATTGTTCACGGATCTTGATGATATTTACCTTTGCTTTCATTCCTCGGGGAGAGGGGCGACAAAGAATAGACCTATTCCCAAGTGCACGAGGCCCAAGTTCACACTTTCCTTGGAACCAACCGATGATCTTTCCGTCATTTATGCTCGACGCTGCATCCTTGATAAGTTGGGTTTGGGTCATCTTCACAAAGTTTAACCGCCTCTTCTTTAGGATGATCTCAATCGCGCTATCCGGATAGCTGCTTCCGAGTGATAGATCGGTAATCGGTGTTTTTTTTGAAATACCCATCTTGTCATAATAGGTGAAAAGGGCGGATCCCAACGCTGCCCCACTGTCCCCCGCAGGACCAAATATATGGGATTTTTTAAAAGGTGTCTCTTCATGAATAAGGCCATTTGCCAGCGCGTTAAGAGCTACACCTCCACTAACACAGACATTCTCTTCATGTGTGCTTTCGAAAAGGTGATTAAGTATGCGGATGTAAATATGTTCGGTAAGCGTTTGGACACTCTGTGCGATATCAGCATGTTTTTTTGTTATCTTTTCGTTTGGCTTTCTTGCAGGTCCAAGCATCTTTTCCAGTTTTTTGGACCACATTTGTGGCGATTCCCTGAAGGAGAAATAATCCATGTCCAAGCGAAAGCTTCCGTCCTGTTTTACCGTGATTATTTTTTCAAGCTTTTTCAAAAAAGCAGGTTTACCATAAGCTGCAAGTCCCATGAGTTTATATTCATCTTCGTTCACCTTGAAACCGAGATATGCGGCACATGTCGAGTAAAAAAGACCGAGCGAATGGGGGAATTGCAATTCCTTGATGAGTCTTATTCCTCCTTTGTCAGCCTTCCATAGAGCGGTTGTCTGATATTCGCCTACGCCGTCAATCGTGAGGATAGCAGAGGATGTAAATGGAGAGCTATAAAACGCTGCAGCAGCATGCGAGAGATGATGGTGTGTAAATACGATAATGCCTTTGTATCCAAGCTTTGTACGTATGGTATTTTCGATGTTAAGCTTTTCTCCGAGAAGCTCAGGCATGTTCTTGACGAACGATACAAGGCTCTTTGGCCAGGTCTGGATGAACATGTCAAGCACCCGTTCAAACTTCAGAAGGGGCTTTTCGTAATAGGAGATATAGTCGATGTTATTGATTGTTATGTTAGCCTCTTTCAGGCACCATTTGATGGCAGCATCGGGGAAATTGTTATCATGCTTTATGCGAGTAAAGCGTTCCTCTTCTATAGCACACACAACGTGACCATCCTTTACCAAGACGGCAGCACTATCGTGGTAATATGCCGAAATTCCTAGGGTATACATAGACTATTTAATACGGTGAATTAGGATCAATTTGGTATTTTTTCTCTCTCCAAAATGAACCACCATCTTTTTTTTCCCGGTGAGTCGCGATGAGGTAAATAAGCTTACCTAAAGGAATGATTAAGAGATAAAAAATCGTCAAGATGACAGAAGAGAAATACAGATTGACTTTTTTTACACACATCCTCAGATAAGTGAGCATGAGAGTATTATATGTCAAATTACAGTATTGGATAGAGGAAAACGGGAACAGGAGATATTTGGGACGCGATAACCAAAAGTGCAATGATGATAAGGAATAAGACAATAGGGATAATCCAGACCTTGTCAGACTTTGAGGCGAGCTTCATTAACTGTTTCATTGATGTGAACACACCTATATTCTATACTTTTCGTACTCATGATTTCAATCATTATTCCCACCTACAACGAACGCGAGAACATCTGCCGCCTCATACCGTCCATTTTGGCAATGGCAAACAATGTAAAAATGGAAACAGAAATAGTGATAGTTGATGACAATAGTCCCGACCAGACAGCCGATGCGATTAGGGGACAATTTGGACAGGATAAGCGGGTGAAGGTATATGTCCGAAAGGAAGAGAGAGGTCTTGCATCAGCTATTCTCCATGGAATTCGTAAATCGAAAGGGGAAATAATAGTTGGTATGGATGCCGACTTCAATCATCCTCCGGAACGTATCCCATATCTCATACAGGCACTAAGCAGAGCCGATTTAGTTATTGCATCACGATTTATCAAAGGGGGGGGAATGGAAGAGTGGGGAAGATATGTCGGAACACTCCTGTTTAATAGATTCCTGAAATATATCCTTGGCTTTCCGACAATGGACAATATGAGCGGCTTTTATGCGATTCGTAAGAATACATTAGCGGAACTTGGAATGGACGCAATATATAAAGGATATGGGGATTATCACCTGCGACTTGTATGGTATGCGAAAAGTAAAGGATACGTTATTTCGGAAATCCCAGTATTCTATAAAAAAAGGACATATGGGGACAGTAAATCACAGCTGCTTTCCCTTATTTTTTCCTATACCCTTTGTGCAATCATATTACGCTTGAAAAAGCACTAAGGCGTCATTGTATAATGGCAACAACATGAATTATAAAATTCCTCTTTCTCAGCCACATCTTTCAACTGACGAATTAAAGATAGCGAAGAGCTGCATTTCTTCGACATGGATTTCATCCAAAAGCCCGTGGATTGACAAGTTTGAAAAACTATACGCAAGACATGTTTCCAAGACACGATATGCTGCCTCGGTCAATAGCGGGACATCCGCACTATTTCTTGCACTCAAGGCCCTCAATATCGGACCAGGTGATGAAGTAATACTCCCTACATTCACGATGATCGCAACGGTGAATGCGGTTGTATGGACGGGTGCAACTCCTGTACTTGTCGACTGTGTCTCACGACAGGATTGGAATATGGATATACAAGAAGTGGAGCGAAAGATCACGAGCAAAACAAAAGCGATAATGCCTGTCCACATATATGGATATGTCTGCGATATGAACCCACTTCAAGCACTTGCAGAAAAATATAAACTTCATATAGTTGAAGATGCAGCGGAGGCGATGGGATCAGAATATCATGGTGAACGAGCAGGGAGCTTTGGTATTCTCTCCTGTTTTTCGTTATACGCGAATAAGATAATCACGACTGGGAACGGTGGAATGGTATGTACTAACAACAAAGAACTATATCTTTTGATAAAAAAACTCGCTTTTTTTGACTTCAACGAAAAAACCCATTTTAAACATCTTCTCTTTGGATATAACCTCGTTTTATCAGGCATTCAAGGTGCGTTGGGATGTGCACAAGTACAAAAATTTGATAGATTAGTGGAAAAGCGCAGACAGATATATAGATGGTACAACGAGTATGTAAAAGGAAACGATATAAAGCTTATGCCGGTGCCAGCACAGCAAAATCCTAATTTTTGGTTTCCTGCATTTATTTTTGAATCAGCGAAAAAGAAAGTAGAGTCAAAAAATCGACTTGAGAAAAAAGGCATCGAGACGCGAGAGTTTTTCATTCCTGTACATAGACAGCCTATTTATCACGAAACTTTGAGTCATGTGGCTTTCCCCAATGCAGATTATTTTGCGACTCACGGATTGCTCCTTCCTTCATATCACGGACTAACAAAGAAAGAAGTCCGCCACATATCCGAGATATTGACGGCCTAACGGGCGAGAAGACGCTATTTTTTAATAATAATACCGCTCTTCAGCAGAGTCTTCATTAGTTCTTTTACATCGTTTTTAAAAGTGGGAGACTTGGAATCATACTGTTTTTCAAGGAATAGTATGATTCTTTCCTCATCCCACCCCAACTTGATCTTCTTAAAGATCAGCTCTGCCGTTTCGTTGAACGTATAAAGAGTGGAATTATTTGCATCGAACATGACGAGTTTCCCATCCAGTTGTTGCATAACAAAACCAGCATTTATTCTATAAATAGCTTTTTTCATATTTTCAAGTATACACAAGAGATGGATATATCATAAACATAATATTTTATTTGATAAAACCTCCCATTTGTTCTACACTGGTTGGATATGAATGAAAAAATATGCCTTCAGCGGAAGATGGTTTTTCTCCTGTCCCTGGTAACCTTCACTGTTTTTTTATTTGTGTTGTACAGCCTCTATTCAGAATCACTCCTTGGACGTAATTTCACCCAAAATTCGAGAGCAGCAAAACCAAAAAAAACAATACAACCCAAGACAGTATTACCCATAGTCAATAGTAAAGTAGCCGGAACCAATTGGTTTCCTTATGTCGTAAGGATTATATTACCTAACGGCGGTGTGTGTGGAGGGAGCTTAATAAGCGAAAACTTTGTATTGACTGCGGCACACTGTGTATATAACGAATCGATAAATGGCGGAGTGATAAGAGTATTGATTGGCGTTAATACTTATTCTGGCAACTATTTAGGGCAATATGCAGGGATAGTAGAACACTCATCAGCCAACAAGAACATATATGTCCATGAAAGTTACCGTCCGACGACAACCCTCATTGAAGACTATAAGGATTTAGTTCGAAATACCTACGATATAGCCCTACTGAGATTAAAGGTTAAGGCAACTGGAGTCCCAACGATTTCATTCCCGCGTCCTGAATCCAATATAAACAATTATCCCGAAAAGATATATATGGGAACAAAAATGACGGTTGTTGGGTCTGGATTACTTCAACAGACCGATATAGATGTTTCGCCTAATTTGATGACGGCAGAAATAACGATCGACGACTACCTAATGAGGCCAAGCGGGACAATATTACTGAAAGCCCCGAACGCAACGACCGGAGAGATTGTTTTGAGCGGAGATTCTGGGGGTCCAGGGATACTCTACTATAATAGCCGTCCGTATGTTGCGGGTGTGATCATGTCCGGGCAATCGGCTTGGCTTAGTAGCTTCCTTACGTCAACGACACACTATTCAAATTGGATAACTAATACATCACAAGTCCAACCTGAATCAGGCTCAGTTACGAACTCTATTGGAAGTACATCATCCTTTCCTCAACAGGTACCCGTTTGCGGAAAGATACATGCACATGATGACTGTTTAGTCTTTAGTGCAATGTGCGAATGGTACAGAGGTGAAGGTGAATTCTGCAAACCAAAAAACTAATCGATTCGAAACTCATTCAATCTGCCTATTTTCTATTGCATTCTTCCATTCATTATATGATACTAATATTGTATGAGATTTATATTTTAGGCACATATGATGCTATATGGTAAATAAAAATGGTCAGAAGTACATGAAGCCACGGGTAAAATTAAGCAAAATTAAAATTAATTTTTTTCAGTCAGAAATTAGTAATTCAAACTTAATGTCAGGTTGCCAAAATTATTGGGGCCCCCCATCCTCAACCTGCATTCCGTGTGTTGGTTAGAATGCATATGTACAAACCATCGACGATAGTCTATCTGCACGAAAAGTTGTATACGGACACGACAGACAATAATCTTCTTATATATAAGCCAAATTCACAGACAGGCATTTCAGTATTAAATCCAGCTTCAACATATATATTCAACTGTATCGATGGAAAAAGAACTGTAGGAGACATTCATAAGTTGGCCCAAAAGATTGACAAGAGGGTCACGTATGCAAATATAGAAAAGATCATCCATGACCTGGTCATCTCTGAAGTCGCGTATGTAACTAAGGATTTTATTAAGTTTGCAGCTCCACAGAATAGGACTCTCAATGTTTGGTTCCACGTGACAAATCAATGTAACCTCAGATGTACCTATTGTTTCATACATAAGACCTCACAAAATATGACCGATGCTATTGGGAAGGCCTCGATAGACAAATTGTTAACTGATGCAAAAAAAAACAAATTTACTTCAGTGAAGATAACTTTTGCAGGTGGTGAACCATTGCTTGAATTCAAGAAGATGAAGGAGCTTATTTTGTATGGTATTGAGCAGGCAAAGCACATCGGAATACAAATTGAATACGGCATTGTGACCAATGGCATATTGGTCACAAACGAGATTGCCCAATTTCTGAAAGAATTCAATATGAGTTGTGGCGTCTCGCTTGATGGACTCGGAAAGTACAATGATGCCCAAAGAGTATTTGCAAATGGGCTAGGGACATACAAATATGTTGAAAAAGGCATGCAGATATTGAAGTTAAACAAAATCAGATTCGTAATCCAGATAACGATAACGAAAAAGAATATCAAACACCTCCCTCAACTTACGCAGTATTGTCTGGACAATCAGATTCGCTTCATCTTTAATCTTTACAAAAAAAACCCATGTGGAACGTCCCAGTCTGACTTGATCCCTGAAGATTCGGAGCTCATCAAGTACCTGAGAGAGTCGTATCAACTGATCTACAACAGTATCCCAACAGCAAAAGACATAGGCTACTATTACGGAATGGTAAACGGGATCCTTGATCGCGTCAAGATTACGGAATCACGCACGCGGGCTTGCGGGATTGGGAATTCTTACATAACAATTTCCCATTACGGTCTCATCTATTCTTGCCCTATGTCAATGAAAGAGAAGCCAATCGGTTCAATCAAAAACAAGGATATCATTCAGACAATGATAAGAAAAAGCTTTCTCTACAAACAGCAACCTATTATTAATAGCGTGCCAAAATGCATTACCTGCAAGTGGAAAAATGTGTGCGCTGGAGGGTGTCCTATCGCCTTTACTCGAAGCAATGCAAAAACCCCTCCCCACTGTGACACATATATGGCGCTCATCCCGGATTTATTGAAAATAGAAGGAAGATTCCTATCTTATTTTAAGATGCAGGGCAATACTTCTCCTCAATAAATGTGCATCTTTAGGGAAATATAAGTCAGCGCAAGGAATCTGCGTGGCAAGCAGGGTAAGATTTTTCAGGGCTTCTGTGGTGTACTCCTTATTACCAATCCAAATCTGTCTTGATAATTTTGTAACAACCTTACTGATTTCATCGTTTATGATGATCGCACACTGTTTCGATTTGTGGAGTATGAAGAGATGAACAATACGATATTTTTTATAAGTTTTATCATAATTATATTTTTTCTCCAAAAATGGGCCTTGGTAATAGAAGAATGTATCACCCTCTCTTTTAATGTAACATTCATCATCGGACAGTGTGGGAAACGTATCCCGTAATAGACTAACGGTTGTTGATTTTCCGGCTCCTGACGGCCCAAAATAAATTGAAGCCTTCCCTCTAATGAGGTTTGCAGAGCTGTGCAAGACAAAACCATCACGGGCTATAAGCTTATTGACAGCATATCGCAAGAGATAGACGAAGTGGCTCCTGCTGATATGTGTATTTGCTATTATTTTTCGTTTAGTCACTTCCCGGAACACGTCAACGGTAACATTCTTTCCATCTTTGTGATAAATATGGGAACCTCGTTCAACAAACTGAATAAGAAAATCATATGATGTGGGAGGGTTTTTGAGAATAAAACCCTCATTGTGCTCTAACATTGATGCTCTTACCTCTGCCGGGGAACGCTTTCCATTCACTGTAATCGATGTATGGAACTGCAGCTTGATGGTGTAGCCTGCAATAGATAAAAATGTAGATAGACCCTCCATAGTGAAGAACATTATACAAAATACGTCATTTCCGTCTTGGCGGGGTAAATACAGGTGGGGTTGGTGTTTGAGGGGAGACGCATGATCCTATCATCACGTCCCCTTGCAGTGTACCCACACAGACATCGGGTGGCATACAATCTGGATTTACTTGACATTCTCCTCCATACCTACTCGTATCCGTCGATACAGCATCAAAATATGCCTGCAAAACCGAGGTAGGGGTTGATGTGATGGCTGGGTCGCCTCCACCTCCCGTGCGGTTCCACACTTGGGATATTAGAGCAAGAGCGACAAACGATAATGCAATCGTCAGAGGGATCATCCTGTTCTTGTGCTCGATATTCCTAGTCATAATTAGCCCAATAATACCTATAGTTTACTCTATTGTTAGAATAACGGATAAAGATTGAAACCGCAAGTACCTAGATAATTTTCTAAACAGTGCTACCCACCTCAAATCGTATTTGAAAATAACCCCGTATGTTAGAATTGGAGCATGAAAAATATCTATTTATATATTGCGGGCTTTACTATAAGGCTTGCTTTTCATAAGACCAAAAATCCCACCATCAGAAATAATCTCAAGGAAGAGATAATTCAATGCATCCAAAGCTTTATCGTAAAAAAAACACCCGCCAAAGTTGACTTCACACTTGAATTTAAAGGTGGGCATGGGTCAATGATCTTTAAAAAAGACAAAAGTGTATTCCTCTACTTATATGAAGAAAAAAACAAAAAGACAATCGTGGTTAATTATTATATACAAAAAAGTCAGTTTCTCCTCTTGATACGACATATTATTGATTCGTTACTGGGGAAAAATGGCTTCATCATTCATTGTTCAGCAAGTCTGGTAGGGAAGAGAGCCTATGTGTTTATCGGTCAATCAGGCGCCGGAAAGTCGACGATAGTACAGCTCATCAGTCCACCACATAAAAGATTGGCAGATGATCTTGGTATAGTAAAAAAAGAAAAAGGTAATTTATACTTTTACCAAACACCTTTCGTGGAAAAAAATAATGATTTTAAGAAAGGTTCGAAAGGATATATCCTTGGATCCATATGCATTCTTCATAAAGCAAGGCAGTGTAGGTTCACATCCCCAAAGAATAAACTAGACTTTTTAAGAAAAATTGCAGAGCAAATAAGGACAGAGTTGCACGAATATGCGAATATCAAGATGAAATTCTTGTTTGAAGCTTGTTCCGATTTCGAAAAAAATCATGAGCTTTACTTTAGTAAAGAAAACAAACACGATTTAATACAGTGCCTGCAGAAGATGGGAGCTTCACAAACTTGAAAAAGTGCACCAAATTAATGGTGCAATCCATATCTTATCAATCTTTTAGCTTCAAGCTTAAATGCTTCCGGAATGAGCGCTTTGTATATTTGGCAATTCGGTGAGTTTGCCTCATATGTTCCCTTATGGGCGCTCGTCAACAGAGGACAGCCGCCGCAGCAAATGTATTTCCATTGACATTGATTGCAGGTTTTTTTCCCTTCCACGGTAAGGTTCTTTGGAGTGACAAACGTTCCATTTTTCATCGTTTGTATGATATCGTCATCCTTCACCGACCCAATTATCCGTTTGAGTGTCATGGGGCATGAACTGACTTTCCCATCTTGGGTAATCGTCATATAATCCTTGCCAATTGCACAAGCTGATAATCGAGGAGTCATAAAACTCACTCTGTCCAGCAGATCGTTAATAATATAATAATTCGGGATATTGTCATATATATATTTATATGTCTTTTTGAGATATGAAATCATGACCTTATTATCTGCTTTTAGCTTGTCGGGTGAGTATAAATTTTCCTGAAAGAAGTTAAGGCGAAAATGAATATTCTCTTTAAAAAAATACTTAACAAGCTTGGGGAGATCTTTGACATTATTAGCGGTTATTGTCACCATGACGTTGAATGATGTCTTTTCACTTTGAAGGTGTTTTATCCCTCTCAGGACATGCTTAAATGTTCCCGATCCATTTCTATATATTCTCTGCTTATCATTTGAATTTTCCAGCCCATCAAGCGATACTCCAACGGTAATGTGATTTTCCTTTAATATGCGTGCATTCTCTCTTGTGATAAGGGTCCCGTTCGTTGAAATAGAGAAGCCAACCTTGATGTTGAGCTCTTTCGCAAGTGCTCTTCCTATCTCCACAGTATGTAAAAGTAACCCAAGCTCAAGCAAACATTCTCCACCTGAGAAAAACACCCGTATCTCGCTGTATCCATTTTTCTTGCCGTCATTGAGTATTTTCTTTATCGACTGTTCGGCTATTTCCTTTGTCATCTTTTCAGGGGTTTTTTTCACAAAGCAGTAGGTACATCTCAGATTGCATTGGTTCGTGATATGGAACCAAATCGCAAGTACTTTTGACTTTTCAAAAATACCTTCCTTTTTAAGTTTGGGTTGGTTTATGTACACAATATCTAAGTTGTAGAATTCTTCAAATATTTTTTCTATCTGGGTGAATGACAATCGAGGATCTATTTTTTTCGCAGATTCATATATATCTCCAAGAGTCTTCTTATTATCTATGAGCTTGAATAAATATGCTGCGGCATTCGTCAAAACGGTAAGGCCTTTTTTTGAGAGAGGGACATATATAAGCAAATGATCTTCGACGGTGTCAGTATGTGTATTTTCGTAGAGGTATGGTATGTCTGATTGTGTCATTATTTTGCTTAAATTTTTACTATATAAAGTATATCAGGTGCCGGAAGGATAGATGAGAAATAAGAGTAAGGCAAAAATCAGCCCATACATGGGATATAGCTCCCATTCGGACCCCATTGGACGAGAGTGACAGGTTCATTTGAACCTAAGATTGAACTATTGATAGAGTTCGCTGAGGAAAAAAAATTTATGTTAATTTTCTTTTTTGAGATGGCGGGTTTTTTATACAGGCCATATTTCTTTAATTTTTTACTCATTTTGATTTTATTATATACTTTTTACTCACATAATGTTGAGGATCGTCGGCTGGTTTTCTCATATCAATCTCAGCTTCTATGATGATGGAGTCACCATCTTTCATGTCATTCATCGTGGATGGATTTCGTACACCATTAACCTCTTTGAATACCTTTGCACTTTTTATACCCTCCTCATTTTCATAGATGGTCATGGTGGTGCCGGTTGGGCTCTTGAGCTTAAATCGAACAAAATCCTCTTCTTGGTCTGACATATCGGTTACAGTGCCTTTCAGACGCCTGAAAAGGATAAGGGAGTCTAGGCAGTCCTTGTCGTATGTCGACAAAGCTATCCATGAGTCGATATCGACACCCATTTGGTTTCTCCACTGAAGATATGTTTCCTCTTCCTTAAAAAATCCACGGAATATTGCCTGTGGATCATTCTTGAAGGCAATCAAATCTTCCTCAGAAATAACGGCACTTACCGCATCCTTTGTGCCTAGAGATTGTGTGGGGAGCGGGGAAGCGTCGGTTTTTTGAGACGAAGAGGGTTTGAGCGAGAAGTAGTAAAATAGTTCTCCGACGACAATACAGAATAACAAAACCACAACAATAATTACTGCTTTTTCTGTATTTTTCATGGCTCAATCAAGTATACATACGAAAAAATCACTTTGTCAAGGCATGAAGGGACTTTTTCTTAAAAAGTGAGTCAAAGTATTTTCTCGATACTTCTATTATGTATTTTTGTGACCATTGTTTTCTATTTGGGGCTTTGTAACAAAGAATTAATTGTTCGAATATGGTGATAAAATCAAGATGGAATAAGGCATTGATTTGATAGATCAACTTCCTCAGCATGAGATTGTGGTAGTACATGGAGACCAAGTCAAGCAAGGGGCCCAATTTATTGATTTCTGTGGGAGAAAGCTTGTGAGTTTTCAAGATGTAATACGGAGGGGTCTTTTCATAGTGAAGATCATATTGTTTTGCTTGTGTAAAATAAGGGGTTCCTTTGAGGACACACAATCTATAAAAATAGACATTAGTCGCATTAAAGCGGAACACCCAATTGATTACCTGTTTCGTGGTGAGATATGTATCCTCCGGGAGTCCATAGATAAATTCGAGGGCATATTTGACCTTGTATTTGTCCAATAACCGTAAATTTTGTTCCAGTATCGAGATGTCTGTCTGGCGATTTGCGGCCTTAAGCGCCATTGGGTTGATCGATTGGACACCGATATTCAAAGTGATTCCCGACTTCTGGAACAATAAGGCCATCTCTTCATCAATCGCTTGGCGGCTTGCGTTATAGAAAACACCAGTGTCGATCTTATGTTTGTTGTATTTGACGATAAGTTTTAGGATATCCTTCGACCTGTTCGTATTCACATTAAAGTTGCTATCAAGAAGAGTAATGAATTTGAGCCGTTTTTTGAGGAGGAACTTCAACTCACTTTCCAGTCGTTGGTACGGGAGGTATCGACAATATGCCCAATTGCCGGCATTGAAGGAACAATAGCTACATCTATACGGACACCCTCTTGAATTTTCAACCAACGCTTCTTTCGTATTTTTCCTTATTTTAAAAATTCCTTCAACATAAGGAGATGGTATATCGTTCAGAACCATCGGTGTACGTTCTTCATTGATGATGACCTGTCCATTTTTTCTGTATGATATGCCTTTGATATCCTCCACTTTTCTCTTATCCGAAAGGTATGCTTCAAGCAGTTCTAGAAAGACACCCTCCCCATCATATCGAGTTATGACATCGATCCCTATCTCCTTTTCCATCGCATCTTTTCTATCGAAGAAAAAGTTGTGATACGTTTCAGTTCCTCCGAAGATTAGCTTTATATCCTTTTTTTGCATTTTGATTTCATGCGCAATTTGGCGCATAACATCGCTATTTCCAAGCCAGCAGGAAAAGCCGATAACCTGTGGATTCTTACTTATGAGTGATTTGGCGATTTGACGTATCTCTCTTGGAGTCATCTGAAAGAAGTATGCCCGTTTATTGTACTGTGTATTTTTCGCCTTGACAATCTTAATCAGTATATTTGGTTTTGGGGAGTGTGGATAATGCTTTAATGCATACGCTTTCAAGTTATAGATTCCCAGAGTATGGATGGAGTCACTGTTCGTGATAGTAAACAAAATAACTACAGGTTTTTTCATATACAAACACAAGTATTCCTATAAAAACATTCTTTTATCCTATCCCATTATACCGTATGGAAAATCGTACATTTAAGGATGGTAGGGTACGGGAGTTACATTTGTGGGAGGCTGACCGGGGAGGGCGCATGTCCCATAGTCGATTCCGTTGATTGGTTGAACGTAGCACACATTTGGACTGAGACAATCTGGATTTACTTGACATTCGCCTCCGTGGGTTTTGGAATATTCTTCCATCACATCAAAGTATGGTTGTAAAACTGATGTGGGGGTAGTTGTTGGTTGAGGAGTTTTGATGCCGGCTGAATCACCGTTCCAAATGGAGCAGGCAAGAAGGGCGATGGATATAACCGTCGCAGTAGCCATTAGTGAAAGATTTCTTAACCTTGATTTATTTTCAATCATATTTTGTTATTGATACCGAACAGTAAATAACAATATCGATACCTATAGTATATCATGAATAATTACTATGTCAAATGAATTCTCCCCATAAAGAACTCATGATATAATACGAACATCATGGCAAATAAGGCTAAAAAGAGAACTCAACAACCACTATTTTCAACCCTCCGAAGGGTACACTCAAAATACTATCTAGCACTTATCTTTGTCATGTTCCTCACCTTTATAGGTATTGCTACAGTCTATAAGTACACATCCACGAAGCAGACCATCTACGTGAAATTTAAAGTAAGTCAAGGCACATGGTGGGCAAACACACAAAAACCAAGCATATGGTTCGTGAAGGGAATAGAGCAGGCACAAGAGTCGAAAGACCTTGCAGGACAAGCTGTTGCAACGGTACTTGATGTTGTTTATTATCCTTATATTCTTTCAGCGGTAACGGGACAGGCGGCAACTGGACAATATGATATCTATGTCACCGCAAAACTGAAGGTGACTGTCCTGGGAAAAAAGGGAATGTACAACTTCAATAGGGGAACTATCGGAATAGGGTCACCTATTTATTTGGAGTTTCCGAATGTCCAATTTTCAGGAACAGTGATAGCACTCAGTGAATCCCCGTTTAATGAGCGATATGTAAAAAAAACAGTGTATCTTACAAAACGTGCTCCACTTCCATGGGAATATGACCAGATCGAAATCGGAGATAGTCAAACAAACGGGAAACAGACAGTGTTTGAGATAGTAGATAAATCGTATAATGGTGAGATAGCCGGGACATCTGCTCTCGACCAAGGGTGGTTGATCAATACGAATATCAACTTGTTCACTGTTAAGGCGAACATCCTTGTTAAGGAAGTGAATGGGCAGTATATATTCGGTGAAGAAGAAGTGATTGCGCCAAGCAGATATCTGATAGGTGTCAGCACGAAAAAGTTCACATTCACGGATTATTACATAACGATGGTGGAGTAATCATTTCAACAATGATCAATCTAGATAAAAAATACATTGCTGTCTGTGTTGTTTTCGTTTTTCTACTCAGTTTTCATCTCTTACCGAAGGTTAAAGAACGCCTTTTTTTCTTTTCAATAGGAAAGTCCTACAGCAATGATAGTGAGTGGGAAAACGTAAATACGATAAGGGAATGGGTATCAACACACACTCCTTCAAGTTCAGACAGCCTCATAATCCAAGATAAGCTGTGGAAAAATTCTCCTTATGAGATGTATCTCAAATTCTCTCTTCAACAAGGAGGAGTGAACTGCGCGGGGTATTCGTATGCATTGATGAAGCTATATCGTGAATTTGGATATAAAGCATTCTCATATCATAGTGGCCGCCTTGACGCGTTCAATCACGTCATAACGCTCGTTGAAATTATCTATAAAGGAGAGAGACGACTCGTCATTGAAGATGCGACGTTTGACGCCACATACATAGACGACAATATGGATCCGTATGATTTTTTCACGTTCCTTGACCTTCTGCAAAAAAAAAGATATGCCGCAATCCACATAGTCCAAAGCGACTCACCGCCACACATGTACATATGTGATCGATCACAGGCCAACAATTGCAGAACTAACAGTAAAAAAGACGGCCCCACGACCATCAGGGGAGATGTGGAGACATATTATGAAAAATATGGCACAAATACCATTGAGTACAATAGACACATTTATCTCTATCCACGAATCATTCAAACAAGCGACGACTTCACTATCCCACTTGAAGATGTGGATTCTCTAAAGAAGCTCCTTCGGAAGATGTTATAACTGTAGCGTCTCTCTTTCCAGTGTTTGTAATCGCTATTAAAAAAACGGTATAATCCCTCCATGACCCAAAAAAAGAGAAACAGTATGGTATTTGTCGTGATATTGATCGAGGTTATATCTCTTGCAGTGCTATTGGGCATCATAAAGAAAAAAATGGATGCGAGCGCATTGGTCAGCATCACTCATATCAATAAAGCCTCTTTACAGTTTCCGAAACTGCTCCCTACCCCGTTCATGAATTTTTATGAACCTAAACCAAACATTGTTGATTTTGGTGACGAAAATTGGCTAACTTTTACTCCAAAATATACGATAAACAAAGACTCTTTGAATGAGGTGAGGGATTATCCTGTCGAAAAGGCTAACGGCACTTTCAGGGTAATAGCAATCGGAGACTCCTTTACGTTTGGACAGTTTGTGAATACAAAAGATAATTGGACGGAGCAACTGGAGGTGGGACTAAATGATAAGTGTACCGATATGAAATATGAAGTAATTAATTTAGGAGTGCATGGGTATGACCTTGCATTTGCTGCGCACAGATATGAAAGAAGAGGCGAAAAGTACGATCCAGACCTTGTCCTGTATTTGTTGAAGGAAGACGACTTTAATGAAATAAAAAGCATAACCGCGCGCACGAAATGGAACTTCATAAATGATTTTAAAAATGACCCGAACAATAAAGATGCGTTGAAAAGCAAAACTATAGAGATAGAACTGTTGCGCAAGGCGGTTGAGGAAGGGGAAAAGGTGTTGCGCAAATATTATTCTGAAAGCGAAGTGGTCGACTATCAACTGCACTATCTCCAACAACTGATAGATACCAAACGCAATCTCCTTATATTTAATACATTCACGTATCCATCCGAAATAGAGACAAAAATTGCACGAATGGTGGATGACACGCCTCATGTAGTTTTTGAGGCTAAAAAACTGCAGATCAATGAACTAAATAAACCCCCTTACAACTATCTTCCCTATGATTCACATGCAACAGTAAAGGGAAATACGCTTATCAAAGATAGACTCCTAGATTATTTAATTAAAAGCAATCTTATCCCATGCAAAGAGTAATCATTTCAGTCATCGGACTGGGGAAACTTGGCCTTCCTCTTGCATTATTATATGCAAAGGAGGGATATTCCGTCATCGGTTATGATGTTTTAAGCTCATCAATTGAGAGCTTAAGAAGCGGAAAGGCTCCCATAGCAGAAAAAGGGATAGAGAGAATCTTGAGCGAGAACAAAAAAAATGTATCATTCACAACGGAAGTGGAGGATGTGGCGAAAAGCGACATGACATTTGTGGTTGTCCCAACTCCCAGTAAGACGGATGGGTCGTTCTCATCGACACATATTGAAGAAGTGCTTCGTGCGCTTAGTCCCAGCCTCAAGAAAAAGAAAGGTCGGCATATAATCGTCATCACGAGTACGGTTTCACCTGGGACGATGGAAGCAAAAATAAAACCACTTATTGAACGTTTGACAAAAAAAAAGATAGGTGCTGACATAGGGCTTTGCTACAGTCCAGAATTAATAGCCCTTGGATCGGTAATACATGACATGCAGCATCCAGACCTTATATTTATTGGAGAATCTGATACTAAAACCGGAAACCAGGTGAGCAAGATACGGAAAAGTATTTGTAAAAATTCTCCTCCAATTATCCAAACCAATTGGATTAATGCCGAGCTTGTAAAGTTAAGTTTGAATGCCTATATCACCTCAAAGATCAGCTATGCAAATATGGTGGCTCGCATCTGCGAGCGCACTCCCCATGCAGATAGCAGAGTAGTGTTGCAGACAATGGGACTTGATTCGCGCATAGGCACAAAATATCTCAAAGGGGGGTTGGGATATGGAGGCCCATGCTTTCCACGCGATACACGCTCACTCTCCGCGGCGATTAAAGAGGTTGGCTTAAATATCCAATTACCTCAGGCAACACATGATTTCAACCAATCCCAGACACAGTATTTGTTCGATGTGGTTCAGCGATACATAAAGAAAAACGACAGAGTTGGTATATTGGGATTGGGATATAAACAGGGAACCGATGTAATTGATGAGTCTCAAGGAATGATGCTTCTCAAGTTGATGGTTTCCCGAAGTATATATACAATTGCCTTTGATCCATTAGCGATGCAGAATGCCAAAAAAAACGTCCCAACTGCCCGATTTGCCAAGTCAATGGAAGAATGCATAAGTAAGAGCGATATAGTCATTCTTACGACACCATGGGACGATTTCAAACATATTCAATGGCAAGAGTATAAGAGAAAAACAATAATAGATTGTTGGCAGATAGTGGACTTGGCAAAACAGAACATAATACAGAACACCTTTATCCAGTTGGGAAAATATCTTCCTTCGCCATGATACTATTTACGGTGCCAAAGCCATTTGAGGGTGAATTTGCAGCAATCCAAAAAAATGCCATAGAAAGTTGGCTTCAAATTAAACCAACACCTACCATTATTCTCCTAGGGAACGAGCATGGAGTGAAAGATATCGCAAAAAAGTATGGATTGGTCCATATATCAGTCATCAAAGTGAGCGAAAAAGGGGTTCCGCTCCTTAACAGTGTCTTTAATGAGGTGTTGGAGCGATATGCGGATACCACATACTTATATGTCAATTCAGACATCATCATCCTTGATTCGCCCACACATATAATCACCATGCTTTCAAAACAGTTTTCTGAGTTCTTGGCGATTGGTCAGCGTTATGAGATGAGAATGGGTGGCAAGTCGACTCATGAGATAAGACAACTCGTCAAGGATGGAGTTTTGCGTCTCAAAAACCGTTCTTGGATGGACTATTTTCTCTTTACGCCTCATGTTTTTTCATCTATACCTCCATTTCTCCTTGGGCGGACCTTTTGGGATAAATGGTTAGTATGGGATGCTCTTCAAAAAAAAATACCGGTGATAGATATTACGAAAGATTTGCTCACAGTCCATCAATCCCATTCGTATTCTTTTAGCAAAACAACCAGTAAGAGTGCGGTATGGGCTGGTGAGGATGCGTTAAGGAATATAACTTTAGCAGGAGGATGGAGTCACTGTGCGGATAGCGGAAATGCGACCCATACGTTGATAGATGGCAACCTTATCAAGCAAGAGACCAAAGATACTTTGTTATCCCCAAGAAGAATAATGGATACAACACCTATCTTATGGCCGTTATTTCTTCGGTTTCGACTTTTATATCAAAAAATTACCTCAATCATGCAACAGAAGTGAGTTGAGGTTGGCCTTAATGGAACTTTTATTCTTATTCTGTGTATACCACTTGATTGTCCCTTCAAGCCCATCCTTGAATTTGAATTTTGGCTTCCAATTGATGCGTTCATGGGCAAGTGCACCGCTTGCCACCCGATTCAAAGGACCTGTGGGCATATTGACGTGTTGGATTGTGGGATGAAAATGAAAGTGGGATAGGACCATTTGGACCATTTCATCGACAGTAACACGTTCTTCCGTACCCAAATTTATTGCGGTTGCATCATCAATCTCTTTTATGAGTGAAACGATGCCTCGTGCGATATCATCGACATACGTCCAATTCCTTATCTGTTTTCCGCTCCCCCATACAGTGAACGGATTCTGTTTGGTATATGCTTTGGCAATCGTCCCCATCACCGCATGGCTCTCTGATGCATGCGGTCCGTAGACAGTGAAAAACCTCCCTATGGCGCTCTGGAGACCGAAATCCTTAAAATATTGCCTTAATGTAAGTTCACCCATCAGTTTGGCCCACCCATACATGTTGTCAGCGTCATACGGAGGGATAACGTCAGATTCTTTGAGATATATTTTTTTCTTGACATCTTTTTGCTTGAAGTTGGGGTATACGCATCCTGATGACGCAAAAAAAACTTTCTCAACGCCTGCATCCAGACTTGCCTTGAATACCGATCCATCAAGAAGCAGGTTGGAAGTCGTATTGCCTTGTTTCATATCGACATAGCCCCGTCCTCCATGATCTGCTGCAAGATGAATGATAAGATCGTTTCCTTTTATGGTTTTTCTTGCGCTTCGCAGATCTCTCAGGTCTGTCGCATGGAATTGGATATCGCGTATATTCTTAATATGTGTCTTGTGACGGGATGTTTTATTCACCACGCTAATGGATGCAGCTTTTTCCTGAATGAGCTTATCAATAAGATGAACGCCGATGAATGATGCTCCGGTTATCAATACGCGCTTTCCTTTAATCTTATAGGTGGGTGTCATAATATGATTGAATATATCCTCTCATGAACCAGTACCAGCCGGCAATATATACAGTATTAAATGGGTTAAAAATACCATATAAAAACAGTGTCCATGCGAGAACTATTATAGAAGATATATATTTATCTGTGCTTTTGAGAATTGTGGGGATATCTTTATATAAGAAGTAGCAGAGCAATGCAAGATATCCAAACAGGCCCACAAGGCCCGTTTCACTCATTACCTCGATGAAAATACTGTGTGGGTTATCGAGTGTCTCTTCATAATGTATCCGCTGGAACCTATCTTCTATGTTGATGCCGGGAGGTCTGCCGATGTATGTTTTATAGTTGCCCATTCCGACACCAAAGTAGGGAGAACCTTTCAGAAGTTCTTTGGCGAACTGGAACGATTGATAGCGATATTCTATGGTGTCCACATCTTCTCGCTTATCTTCCAGAAGGAAACGCTGCAGGACACTCATTGAAGATGGTGCCACTATTTTCGTTACGGCGTAAACGCTCACCAGTAATGTAGGTATCAGCATAAAAAAAATGAAGAAATGCCGTTTTTCTTTGAAATAAATAAAAAATGACAATGATAACGCAAAGAGACCTTGTATGAATCGTGTCCTGAAAAGGGAGAGGTATGAAAATAGGAGAGCCAAACACAAGGTGACAATAAAGAGCGTGGTGTGGACCCTTCTTTTGGCAGAAAAGTGATAAAAGATAAAAAAAATAGGGATGAAGGAATCTAAGACCAAATAAGAATTGAATCGTCCCATGCGTGCATTGTGAATAAAAAGTGCCATCATCTCGGTCTGTATGTTATTTTCTATGAGCGACAAAAATGATTTTCCCAACAAGAGGAACAGACCGTCGGTCACTATGCAAAATATCCCCATACCCAAAAGATAGGTAAAAAAGAGGGTACGATATCTTTTTTCCGAAACAGTGTTGTATGCCACATAAAAAAGAGCATAGTGGACCAAGACGTTTTGGAGTTGGCGTATATATGACTCAATATCAACGGCGGCGACAATGGACACAGTCTGAGCAAGCGCATAGGTAAGGAACGCGATTATGAAAAGCACATCGATCCGTCTGTTCGCTTGCGGGCGGTATAAGGTACGTAGAAGTGCAAATATAAACGGGAAAACAAGTATCGCTTTAGCTAAAACATGTGTTGACATAAGCTTTGTCACAGCTCCTCCCAAATAGAAGGGAAAGATCTTTATGAGGGTAAGGGTAATAAGTGACAGAACAACCGACAGTAACCCTATATTTCGGTCATTAAGCAATTTTTTCATAGAGTTCTTTCAACTTACGGTAGTGATAATGAGATGAATATATCTCTGGCATGTTAGACAATTTGGGGCTCTGTGACAACCTTTCATAACTATCTATTTTCTCTTGAAGGTCATTAAAATCCCCTGGTTTGAAGTAAATGACATTCCCTCTGCTCTGTATGGATAGAAGATTCTTGTTTCCAGAAAGGAAGATGGTCTTGCCAAGTGCCATGGCTTCAAGGACAACGAGAGGAAGCACTTCGTACCACAGGGATGGGACAATTATTGCCCGTGCCGACTTCATGAGTGTCTTTATGCGGGTTGAAGATGAATGAGGGATAAAGCGTATGTTGGAGAATGGGGGATTTGCTAACCGGTTCCTTAATGGTCCGTTTCCAACGACGGTGAGACTCTTGCCATTTGTCCGAAACAGTGAAACAAGTCCACCAATCCCTTTCTCTTCCGAGAGTCTGCCGACAAATAAATAAGGTCCTGTTTTGTCGTCTGATTTATGTATGGTAGGGAGGAGTATTGGGGATGGGAGTACACTTGACTGTCCAGGCTGAACAAATGCAATATTTTTTACATAATATCTTCTCGTGAATTCGGTCGGAAAGATATAGTGATTGATGTGTCGGAATGTACCGATGTATTTATGGAAAAAGAATGCACAACTATAAACAAGAGAAGAAAGTCGTGAATCATGATAGCACCCATAGAAGATTGAAGGCCAGGAAATCATCCTACCTACACAGAGTTCGCAGATTGAACCGTTCCTGAAAAGGGAATTCTTTGGGCACATGAATTTATAATTGTGGATACTTTGGACTATTGGGACGTTATTTTTCTTGCAGACCAAATAGGCTGTTGGAGAAATGAGTGGATAGATATTATGGAAGTGTGCGATGTCGGGCTTGAATGCCTGAATAGCCTGAGTGAGCTCGGTATTTGTATTCTGATTCCAGAATAGGCCTATTCCGGCGTGCAGGGAATCAACGACATTCTTGATATCTCGACTATCCCTTGTAAAGAGTTTGACGGAATGCCCTCGTTTTCTTAATAACGATATGAGATTTTTAACATATGTGTCTTCTCCGCCCCGATAGGTATACTTATTGAATAGAATAAGAATTCTCATTGTGACTATTGTATCATTGACAGATGAAATCCAAGGTATTTCTGATACTTTTATTTTCACAGATCGCACTGATAGTCATCCTGCTCTGCAGCATATACAAAAAAATAACAGGGAGAAGTGTCACATTGAGTCCTATTGATAAAAAATTTATCGAGATAAAACAAGGCAAGACATTGGAATTTTTCTACGAACCACGACCTAATGCGACGGAGATAGTGAAACGTAATTGGCTTTCTTATTCTCCAACCTATCACATCAACAACGACAGCCTCAACGAGCGATATGAATATGAGGAAAAAAAAGATGAGGGAGTTTTCCGCATAATAACTCTGGGGGATTCATTCACATTTGGTGCTTATGTTGATACCAAGGCCAACTGGCCAGAACTTTTGGAGGATTACCTCAATAAAAAGCACACATGTCCTACAGTCACAAAATACGAAGTCATCAATCTTGGTATGGATGGGTATGACACCGCTTATGAGGTTGAAAGGTATATAAGAAGAGGAAAAAAATATAACCCCGACCTCATAGTAATGCTTGTGACGGATTTCGGAAGAGTTACGGAACATAGATTGTCACGAAAAAGAATGATGCCGACAATGACAGCGCAACAAAAGGAAGAATACTGGAAAAAGGGAAATTTTTATCCGGAAATGAATATATATGATGGCGAATTAACCCATGAAGACAGAGTTGCCTATCAGGCGATTAGCTTCAAGCGTCTCATGGCGCATTACGCAAACCCCCTCTTAGTTGTGGATTTCAGCCTGAACGACTCTTATAAAAACGATATACGTACCATTGCGGGAAAATATAAATCTGTAACGTTATCGAGCTTAACATTAAAACGAAACGACAAACGCTATATCCTTACGGATTGGCATCCGAGTAGTGAAGGCCATAAAAAAATCATGGAAGAAATGGTATCTTTGCTCAATAAGAATGTCCTATTGCCCTGTAACCAATGAAAAGAAATAATCTCATATTCCTATTTATCCTTCTCCTTGGCACATTAGTTCGTATTTTCGTCATAAATAACAGAGATCTGTTCGTGGATGAGGTCTACTATTGGAGAGTAAGTCAAATGAACAGCTGGAAAAACCTTTTTCTTATCAGTCATTGGATAAAAGATCATGGGATCCTTTACTATTTATGGTTAAAGGTGTTAGCGTTCCTGGTTGTGGATATTCCTACTCTGAGACTCTCAAATATTGTCCTATATGTGGTTTCCAGTATGACATTCTACGGATATTTTAAGGACAAACATGGCTGGGGAGCGCTGCTTGGTGTCGCGCTTTTTTCGTTTCACCGTTACTTTGTATATCTTTCTTCAACGTTGTCTCCATACAATCTTGCACTTTGCCTGACAATGATTTCAGTATCAGGGCTATATTCGCTTAACGAGAAAAAAGCACCATTCTGGAACATGTTCCTGATAATAGGCGCCACCGTAGGGGCATTTTATACAGATTATTCATTTTTCTTCATGCTCCCGTTCTATGCTTCCTTTTTTATGTTTGTCATGAGTAATACTGCCCGTAGCCAGAAACGATATATTGTAATGGTATACGGTATCGTATGTGTCTTCATCCTTCCTGGACTTATCCAGTTCGTAAGCAATATGGACGCTATCCGAGACCTGTTTGCAAATAGGTACTTTGAGCACTCATTCCTGCGGTTTACCTATATCATGGGAGGGATGCTATTTTTGCGAGCTATTCCTCTTTTAGGAAGTATCTTGATGATTCTTCCTGCTCTAATAATTCTTTTTACTCAAGAGAAAAAGGATTCCCTTATCTACGCCTACATAGGAGGCATTGGTATGATATTTGTTTCTCAGCGGTTCTTTTTTCCTCTGTTCGCCGAAAGATATATGTGGCCTCTTTATTACCTTTATATCTTAATATTGGTACATTTCCTAAAAGGAAAAACATGGGGTGTAGTAATGATGACGACGATGACGACCTTGTTCATAATAGGTGGCATAGTCAATTATTTTGTTCCCCAATCACATATGTTTCGTGCCCCGGGAGACATCAGCTATGAGGTGAAATACTCGTCTCTGTTGATCAACGGGAAAAATAATGATGTTGAACAGTTGATAGTGCTAGACAACACATCGACATCGGATGTGTTGATCCACTATTATTTCGGAATGCGGTATCCAAGTTCAGATGTATATGCAGAGAGCGTGAAAGGGCTCAGGAAGAAGATCATCATCTTGTCTCCCAGGATCGATTCTGCTCACAGTGATTTGCAAAAACTCATCAAAGATAAAGGAAAATCCTGCATACTGTACCATATAGCATTCAAAAAAGGAAAAAAGGAAGATGTATTGAAAAATACCATCGTCAAGCAATTGGGATGTGAAATGGTATACAACCTTGACAATACCCATGGATATGTTGATTCATTTAAACTAATATATTCAAAAAAACCGTAATGAAATCATTGAAGTTATATTCCATAATCGGCGCACTTGGATTCTTGTTCGCTGTCTTATACTTCTTTCCCATCATATTTTCAAAAGGAGGATTCGGTATCCAAGATTGGGATCAGAATTTTGCTTGGAATGAGTTCACCAGAGTGTCGATAATGGAATATGGCCAATTTCCACAATGGAACCCATATCGATGTGGGGGGTTACCTCACTTCGGAAATCCCGAGATTGGGGTTATTTCGCTACAAACACTACTCGTACTCCTTTTAGGGACGGTATCAGGCATAAAGGCGAGCATAATTCTCTACGTAGGGATAGGGTTTTTCGGATTCTATATATATGCAAAACAAAGGTTGGGGACAATGGCAAGTATCCTTGCCGCGCTCCTTTATGCATTCAGCGGGATTACTTCCTCATTCCTTTCGACGGGAATGGTGGTCTTTATCGTGTTTGCATTTGTGCCGTATGTAATCCTTTTTTATGAAAAGGGCATGACGAGTTGGAAGTCACTTTTTCTTTCCGCGCTTCTTTTTGCCCTGAGTTATTATAACGGCTACCATATCTCTCTTCTTCTTGGCATATATATCGCCTGTTACTCACTCATCATGGCGTTTGCGTCAAAATCATTCCAACCGATTATACGCCTTGTGCTATTTGGGATAGTATCAACACTGTTTATACTTCCAAGACTCATCCTTGCCGTAGAGCTAATACAAGCGAATTCCACCAAACCAATAGACCATTCTGGATATTCAGTTTTTCAACTTGTCAATTCACTTATCAACCCATTTCAAGACCTGTATCGCGATAGAGGTGTCCCTCGCTATTCATGGATGGCTGACGAGTCCTCGTTCTATATTGGCATCTTGGCTTTCGCTCTTTTCATTTTTTCACTTTTTCGGAAAAAGTGGGAAAAAAAAGCAAGGATAACCCTTGCATCACTATTATTTCTTCTCCTTTTTGCTTTTGGATATCGATCGGTCATACCTCTTTATCCCCTCATGAGAGAATTACCGGTCCTTGATTCGTTCAGAGTTGCACAGCGATTCAGATTTGTGCTCATAATACCTCTCTCATTGATGATTGGATATGGATTTCAGCAGGCGCTTGAAAAGACACCTCTCAAGATAAGAAATATGATTGCAGTTTGCGCAATCGTCATTATAGGAGTCGACCTCCTGTACTTCGCCCACTCAAACTATTTTACTAAAACACTCATATATGACGTAACAGTCCCTCCACCACAAAAAGAATTCTCCCAGGTCCGTGTTGCTCATTACAAGAGCACCTTAGCCGCAGGATCCATCCCTCAGGAATACGCAGAAAAACATGCATTTTCCATGTGGTCGTTTGAATATCCGACACAACTTGAAAACAAAGGAGTCATCAACTGCTCGGATACGCTCATGAGTGTGAGAAGGGCGGCGGGAAAAGATAAAGAAGGGTATATAGGCGAGTGGCATCTGCAAAACCGAGGAGGAGAATTGAAGGTGGTGCGATGGACACCTCAGGAGATTGAACTTGAGGTGCGCTTAACGAAAGTGCTATCGGATATAGTGGTAGTGAATCAAAACTATTATCCTGGTTGGTATGCCTATATCGATAACGGAAAGGCAGAAGTGCCTCACAAATGGAATGACCTATTGTCGATTCCCATAAAAGAACACACACGGAAAATAGTCTTTAAGTATGAGCCCTATAAAGATATTGCCCAACGAGTTTTAAAGATCATCACATCTAAAACAAAATGAAACGCAGTGAGTTGGAAAAAATGTTTGTGATGGAAGACAGGCACTTTTGGTTTTTAGGCAAACGTCTCTGTATTGATGCAGTGCTCAAAGGTGAGAAGATGTCTACGGGAAAACGGATTTTGGACATAGGATGCGGTACGGGAGGCACAACGGCATATTTGAAGAAATATGGACAGGTCGTTGGACTGGAGAATGACACCTATGCCTATACCTGTGCAAAAAGCCGCAATCTACAGGTTAAAATGGGTTCAGCAAACAAACTTCCATTCAAGGAGGGTTCATTTGACATGGTGACACTTCTTGACGTCCTTTACCATAAGAACGTTCCTCATGTGGAAAAGGTGATCCAAGAAGCGAGAAGAGTCCTTGTAAGTCACGGGACAATACTCATAACCGATAGTGCGCTGCCAGCCTTGTGGAGTAGGCACGATGAGATTATGGAGGGCAAAAGAAGGTTCGTTGTTTCCGAACTCAAGGTGTTGTTGAAATCAAATGGCTTCATCATAAAAAAATCCTCGTATTATTTTTTCCTTCTTTTCCCCCTACTTGTCATAAAGCGCAAGATAGTAGATTCCCTAGGCAAGCGATACAGCGCGGACGTTAATGAGTTGCCTCTATGGGTAAACATATGCAGCCTGCTTATCATGAAGATAGAGAGTTACTTACTCAGGTATATATCGTTTCCTTTTGGTTCATCACTCATCATATATGCTCAGAAGGATTCATAAGCATTCCCGTTCCAAATACTCTCTACATGTGTGATCGAGTTGGCTTTTCTCCTTTTCGGTAAAGGGAAACATTTTAAACTCCACCTCTTTCTCTTCTAAATATATTTTTGTTGACTTGCGCATTTTTTTTCTCAGGAGCATGAGGTGGGGAAGATTGGCAAAATATTCTCTTGGTGCATATATATAGAGCTTATCAAGTAGCCGTATCGACTCTTCGTCGTTCCCAAATGATTCATGGAAGGAGGTAAGGGTAAGGATGAGGTCGGTTTCATATGGCGTCATCTTTTCAAGTTCTTTAGCTGCAGAAACGAACATCTTTTTGTTCTGTGTCTGGATTCCATTATTGAGATCATTATTCAAGATTTGATACTTCTCTGTAATCATTCGGCTCATAAGACTAAAGATGACAAAGATGGAAAAAGAGATGAAAATGAGTATATTTTTCAATGAAAATAATATAGATTTCCTTGTTTGAATGGGTGCAATTTGACCGCATAAAAAGAAAAAAAGATATGTGAAGAACGGGATTCGATACGTGTAATCCATCTGAAAATGAACAAAAAGATACAGTACCAAATAGGTGAGCGGATTTTGATTTTTATATCCGATAAGTATCGTTATACCCACAAAAATAATAAACCAAGTCACAGGAAGGAATCCGGATTCTACAAAAAAAGTGAGCAGTATGTTGTGGGTATCCGACACAATGTCCCATGCGGACTCTGAGACTCGATTGGAGGCATACTTAAAGTTCCCGGGGCCGTAGCCAAAAAAGAGATGTTCAAGCGGAGTAGATGTCCACGGTTTGAGTATCTGCTTAATGTATCTTTCCCGTGAGCTCAGGAGCGGTTTTGGCGTTATGTGTAATGTAGACTGCGCCATCTTTTGTACTTTGTTAAGCGATAGGAATGGAATACTCTCTTTGGAGTAGATACCGACAAGGATAGTGGAAATCAGAGTGACTCCAATAAAAAGAACGACATATTTCTTTTTATGGATCATGAGAAAAAACGCAACGAAGACAAGAGCCAAGAGGGCAGATTTGGAGAAAGAAACGCCAATCGTTATGATAAAGATCAATTGCAATACGAAAAGAAGCGGTGAAAAAGTAATAAATAGACTGCTGATAAGCCCCAAACCAACTAAATCCCCAAGGTGATTATGACCACTTTCAGTAGGAAGGATAAACTGAAAGTCCTGATGAGAAAAGAAGGGGAGAGGCAGCAGGTTAAGAAGATGAAGGGCATAGAGCGCTATCGACCCGACAGAAAGCAGTATAAGCATGAAGAATACAACTCTCTTTTTGATGACTATTCGTGTGCTGAGAATGAAGACGAAAACATAGGAGGCAAAAAGTGCAAGATGGGCCGTTGAGTTCAATATATTGACAGTATTCAGGTAAGATGAGGTGATATATAAGATAAGAAAGAAGAGACAAGCTGCAACGGAATAAATAGCCATATTGATAATACTAACAAAATATGATAGCTTAAAACTATGTCTTTCTCGAAAGTATATATTGCTTTATCCGTATCATTTATCGCTCTCTTTTTCGTTTTTTTTGTACAGCCGCCGACCGCACATGGAGTTGCTTGTACAGGAAGTTGCGCAGTGTATGCATGTGATGCTGGATTGACCTGTAGAACCTCCACGGCAACATGCGGAAAACTATATAACCAATGCATAGGCCTGACCTGCTACGGGAATCAAGCGAATGGTGGATGGGATTTTGCCGCACCTTGCAATCAGGGAAATTTATGTGATAACGCAGGAACTACAAGGACTGCAGGTGCTTGGGGTACGTGGAGCACTTGTACAGGCACATGTGGTCTTACGGGCGGAACGCAATCAAGGACATGTAATTGTGGAACGCAAAACAACTGCCCGACATCCTGTTCGGGAGGAGGTGTGTGTGGAGTGCCGGCCTCACAAGCCTGCTGTATTGGAGCGGCTCCTCAAGCACCAGCCGGATTGTCAGTAAGCCCTATATGTACAACAAACGGATCGACAACGATCAATTGGACCTTTGGGACAGGTGGTTGTGGGGGAGCGTGGGGTCTTGCTTGTTCTGGGGCAAGTAACACATTTTCCATAATGGACGGAGCAGCGACAATCGTATCCGGAATAGCTGCAGGCACAAGCCCCTATAGCAGAGCATTGACGTTGAGTGCAGGGGCACATTCACTACGGGTATGTGCAAGCAATGGAGCAACATCTACCTGCTCTGCATCATACCCAGTCACCATGACGTACGATACCACAGCTCCTGCGGTACCCGGCGGTTCAACCGTCGCATATAGTCCTGATGCAGCATGTGTGGGGAAATATATTCCTACCTATTCTTGGAACGCAGTCGCAGCCGATACTGGCTGTGCAGGGATGAGCTCAACCCCGTATCATCCGCAAGGAAGCTCAAATGTTGGTTTTAGCACACTCTTATTTGGATGGTCAGATACCTGGATTAATACAACAAATAAAGCCCCCACTCAATCATATGTTCCCGGTACACCACTTTACTTTAGGGTTCAGTCAAGAGATGCATTCAACAACATGTCTGCCATGTCCACGACATATAATACAACGGTGCCGGTGCCAAGCGCCTATCCTACTATCAATATATCGGGTAATTTTTCTGAAGACATAAATGGGACATGTTATTCAAATATCACAATTGACCCTACTTTGTTGACATTGAATCCAGTATCTTCGCCAAATATTGGAGTAACTCCTATCTGTACAAAAACAGGCACTTCCTACTCATGTAATTTCATCATAGATAACCAAAGTGGGCTTTGTGTTAGTCCAAACGTATCCGTATCTGTGAATGCATCATATGCCGGTTATAGTGATGTCGAGTGGCGAAACGGTGGAGCATGTGTGGGCGCAGAAGCACCTATATCAGGAAGTGTAGGAAGCACAACGACGCAACCGCTCTTTTTTCAATATGGAGGAGGAAATACGACAGGTGCTGGGTGGTTTAAGCTATCTCAGGCTTCGTTTAACTCACGGATGAGTGGAAGACAGAACTATCTTCCCAATACAGTCAGTCCGTTCGACACTGATGACACAGGAGAAAGATATCTGATCGTTGGAGACTCGGCAGGAAATATTGCGCAGGACAGCCCGGTCGTCATTGGTCCATCTTCGATGAATTATTCCCAAAACAACTGGTACACAAGTGGATATACGCAAACTGACGATATGTCTTACACGAAATACATCGACTATATAAAGGCTCGAAAGGATGTTATAGCAATAACAAACCAAGACTTATCGCAAATAAATAGCGACGGGATTTATAGCATAGCTGCACCTGTCGTCTTGGATGAGACAAGATTTGATGGGAAAAAAGTAGTGTTGGTCGTGCAAGGGGCCTCAGCCACGTTTAACGCCAACTTTGCGCCTGTGAACGGATCTGTGGCTGTGTTGGCACAAGATATCATTATCGACCCAAGCGTCACAGAGATTAATGGTATATTGATTGGCCAAACGGTGTCTATGGGAGCATCTGCCAATGGTTTGAAAATAAAAGGCAATCTTGTTGATGAGGAAGCTTTACAGATTGAACGGGCTCAAGTGGATGCACGGAAGCCCTCACTTTTTGTCGTGTTTGACACGTTGACATATTTAAACATATTGCCTTATTTATCAACTAGTACCTATGATTGGAAACAAATACAATAATCGAAAAGGACAGGTCCTTCTGATCGCAATAATGTTACTTGCCACCATCGTTACTGTTGTGATGACAATTGCATTCAATTCCACGACAGAAACACAGGTTGCCAAATTGGAAGAAGATTCACAAAAAGCCCTCGCTGCCGCAGAGGCGGGAATAGACTCGATAATAAAACAGTCGGTTGGGACATCGGTTTCATTGTCATCGCTCGGCGATTTTTCGACGCAAGGAATAACAGGAAATGCACAGGTTATTGCGGTCACCAAACCGACATTTGTATCTCCCCTCCTGCAAAAAGATGAACAGTATACATTCTACCTTTCGGATTATCCGAGTCTGACAAACCCATGGACTGGAAATATTGATATCCATTTCCTATCGGAGGCGGGGCAATGTCCTGCCGTCGAGATAGTTGTAGTGACAAACACCTATACCCAACAGAGATATACATACAATACATGTGCGACGGTGATTAATAATGCAACACTTGCATCAAACACCTCAAAACAGATAGATGATGTGCAATTTCAGTGGAAAACTCCTATCCCTTTAGGGATAACGGATGGTCTCATCGCGTTCGTGAAGGTATATGGAGGTAAGACGAGAATTGGATTCTCAAATGTCGTGGAAGTATCCCTTCCTGCACAGGGAAAGACAGTGGAGTCAGAAGCCCGCACAACAAGTGGCGTGGTGAAGAAGATACAGCTGTTCCAGTCTTTTCCACAGATTCCGTCCCACTTCATGATGACAAGCTTTTAGCGATCCGTATCATCTCATCGTTCCCGATGCTTTCGGGTTTTCGAAGCGTGAGGTACATATCATCAGCGCCATAACGAGGAATAATGCGTATATGTGCATGATGGACTTCTTCACCGAGAGTAAGATAGGAAGTGGATGTCGCTCCCAGTTTCTTTTCGATACGATGAGCGATTCCTTTGGCGGTTTCCCAATACTGTCCGAAATGAGGAACATCATTTACCCAACGATAATGCACCTTAGGAATAAGGAGGGTATTTCCCTTGCTGAGCGGAAAAATATCCAAGAAACCCAAGAATAAGTCATCCTCATATACTTTATGACATGGGATCTCTCCGATGACTATTTTGCAGAATATACAGTCCATATGTATTTAGTATAATGAATAACGTTATAAGTAGTATAACGCTCCTATGAATACAATTGATACTTTGGTGTACACATCGGTATTTAATAGTTCAGAGGAGGAGAGGCAAAAAGCCCGTCTTGCCATACGGACTATGGCCCAAGAAATGGGCATCTATCCAGCATCTATCCATGAGCTCTATATGGAATATGCCGAAGGTAAACATACAAATGCAACCATCCCTGCATTTAATCTTCGTAATCTTACGTATGATTTTGGCCGACTTATCTTCCGCCTCATGAAGGAGAAAAAAATCCGTGCAGGCATATTTGAAATCGCACGAGGTGAGTCTACATACACCGCCCAGACACATGATGAGTTTGCTACTTCGGTATTAGCAGCCGCTATTGCCGAGAAATGGAAAGGTCCAGTTTACATTCAAGCAGATCACACTCAATTTTCGGCAGAAAAATATGCAGCTGATCCCAAAGGTCAGGCAGAAGTGTTGAAAAAATTCATAAAAACAGCGATTGACGCCGGTTTTTATAATATAGACATCGATGCTTCGACATTGGTGGATCTGACGAAAACCAATCTTGATGAACAACAGAAGGAAAATGCACACATGACAGCAGTTCTTATGGACTATATACGTGAAATCGAACCACAAGGCATCACTGTTTCGGTTGGTGGTGAGATTGGTCATATCGGAGGGAAAAATAGCACAGCAGACGAATTTGGAGCATATATGAAGCTTGTGAATGGGGAACGGAACACTAGTAAGCCCGGGTTATCGAAGGTGAGCGTCCAAACAGGGACGAGTCATGGAGGAATAGTGATGCCGGATGGGACTATAAAACAAGCGGTGGTCGATTTCAATGTGTTGGACTCAATAGGAAAAGTCGCACGCCAAACATATAATATGGGAGGTCCTGTGCAGCATGGTGCGTCCACCCTTCCAACCGCCATGTTCCATCATTTTCCTGAAGTGAATACGCTGGAAATACATCTTGCCACCGGATTTCAAAACATCATCTTCGAACACATGCCAGAAGAGTTACGCAAAGAGATATATACATGGCTCTCAACGACCTGCATAAGCGAACGCAAAGAAGGGCAAACAGATGAACAGTTTTACTATAAGACCAGGAAAAAGGCGAACGGTCCCTTTAAGGAGAGAATCTGGAAAATGAACCCTGAAAATAAAGCTCGCGTGATGGAAGGTCTTGAAAAGGAAGTGAGACTTATCCTTCATGAATTGAAAGTTGAAAACACAGCTTAATCATTATTAATTTAGCTCATTTGCTTAAGTATGAAAAAAATTAAAGTAGGACTTAATGGTTTTGGAAGAATTGGGCGAGCCGTTACTCGTATTGCATTCGAGCGAGGGACATTTGAGATAGTTGCTATCAATACCCGAAAGACAACTCCTGACATGTTGGCATATCTTCTTCAATATGACTCGGTATACCGTCGTTTTGGGAAGAAGGTTGAGGCTGGAGCAGACTTCATCACGGTCGATGGGGTTAAGATTCCGGCTCTCATGAACGCAGATATCGCGACAATCCCGTGGGATCAGTATAGTGTCGATGTCGTTATCGATGCAACGGGCGCATTCACAAAAAAAGAAGATCTAATGAAGCATGTAAAAGGAACGGTCAAAAAGGTTATTCTCACAGCTCCTTCAAAAGATGAAACTGTTAAGCATGTTGTATTAGGAGTGAACGAAGAATCGGTTGACTGGAAGGAAGAAGTTGTCATTTCAAACGCATCCTGCACAACAAACTGTGCAGCTCCGATGTTTAAGATCTTGGAAAAGGAATTTGGCGTTGAGATGGGCTATTTAACAACAATCCATTCCTATACAGCGACACAGAGCCTACTTGATGAATCAAATAAGAAGCCGGATAGATCACGTGCAGCAGCTCTCAATATGGGTCCTTCCACTACTGGTGCCGCCAAAGCGGTGGGAAAGGTTATTCCAGAACTGAAGGGGAAGCTTGACGGAATGTCCGTCCGTGTCCCAACCCCTACAGTCTCATTCACGGATATATCTGCCGTCATGAAGAAAGATGTTACCGCTGAAGAAATCAACGCCGCATTCAAAAAACATGCAACAGGTGACATGAAGGCGGTCTTAGGATATGAAACTGCCCCTCTTGTTTCATCTGACTTCATCGGAGACTCACATTCATGTATCTTCGATGCCAACTATACGAAAGTTATGAACGGGAAATTGGTGAAGATTTTCGGATGGTATGACAATGAATGGGGATACTCATGTAGAATAGTCGACTTGGTAGAGAAAGTAAGCGATTTTGTGTAAATGTGTTTATGGTAGATTCTGTCACTCGTAATTTCCCCCGCCAGTACTCCTTTATTCCCAATAGATACAGGGACAAGGGAATAAAGATGCGTGCTGTCGGGTACCCCTTACTCGTGCCACCTACCATAGTTTTATGACAATACTAATTTGTAATTAAATGTAAATTTCAAATTAAAAATTAAAAATTTGTATAAATGATTAAATATATTGATGAAGTTGAGATACAAAACAAACGAGTATTGGTCCGAGTAGATTACAACGTGTCATTCAAGAAAGATGGATCGATAAACGATGATACTCGTATCAAAAACTCACTGCCCACACTCCTTTTATTACTCAAAGGCCAGAATAAGCTTATCTTGATGTCACATTTAGGCAAACCGAAAGGGCGAGATATGGCATTCTCCATGAAGCCAGTCGCGAAGCGCCTTCAAGAATATCTTCCTGACTATTCCATACGGCTGATCGATGACTTTTTGAGCCTGGCCACCCCGGAGGTGGTACATGGCCAAAAGGAGAAAGAAATACTTATTTTAGAAAATACACGATTTTATGAAGGGGAAAAAAAGAACGATCCGCAGTTCTCCAAGCAACTTGCAGGGTTGGGAGAGGTGTTTGTGGATGATGCATTCGGTAGTGTGCATAGAGCACATGCTTCAACTGTGGGAGTAGCAGAATTCATCCCATCCTTTGGGGGGCTACTTTTGAAACGGGAAGTTACCATTATAAAAAATGCGATTGAGGCTCCAGAACGGCCCGTTGTTGCAATCATAGCAGGTGCAAAAGTATCGTCGAAAATTGGACTAATCGAGAAGTTAATGAAGACAGCGGACACAGTCCTTATCGGAGGAGCTATGACGAATAATTTTCTTGCTGCACAGGGTCTTGAGATAGGGAGAGGACTTGTCGAAACTGAATATATTCCTGAAGCACAGCGACTTCTTAATCTTGCAAAAACACTACACAAAGAGATAGTTCTCCCTGTAGATAGAAGAATTGGTTCCCAGAATGACGAGACGTCAATACCTGTAATAAAAAAAGTAGGCGATATTTCAACTAATGACGAAACGCTTGATATCGGGCCAGAGACAGAAACTCTCTTTGCAGGTCACATCGCCAAAGCTAAGACAGTTATTTGGAACGGGCCAGTTGGTTATTTCGAGAATCCTGCCTTTGCGAAAGGGAGTATTGCGATATATGAGGCAATCTTGAATAACCCAGGAGTGATTTCTATTTTAGGTGGAGGAGACACTCTTTCTGTCATAAAGAAGCTTCCCAATAAGGACAAGATCACTCATATTTCCACAGGTGGTGGGGCGATGTTGGAGCTTATTGAAAAAGGGACGCTTCCCGGATTAGATGCGCTAGATAAATCATAATGAAAACAGGAGTAAACCAAGTAGGAATAAGCACATCATTTTATTGCCATAACAGAAAAGGGCAGTGGCTTCTCCATAAACGCAGCGATATGTGTCGGGATGAGAAAGGGATGTGGGACAGCGGGGGCGGAAAGTTGGAATTTGGCCTTACTTTAGAGGAAAACGTGTTGAAAGAGATACGAGAAGAATATTGTTGTGATGCAACAATCGAAGAACAACTCCCCGCAATAACACTCATACGTAAGACGTCGGAAGGAGAACTCACTCATTGGATAGTTGTTCCCTTCATCCTCCTTATTTCTGAAGAAGAAGAAAAGAGGGTTCAGATAGGAGACGCGGAAAAAATGAACGCTTTAGGATGGTTTTCTTTTAGTTCTCTTCCATATCCACTGCATTCCGGTTTCAAAAAAACGACAAGCCTCCACCCTTCTCGATTCAAACACTACTCGACTATTCGTTGATAAGTTCAATGACGGTGTCTACCGGTACGGGGGACGAAATTGTTGTGATTGTTTTAGATTTGGTTATTGAAGGAAGCTGCGATGTCCCCATAACAGTCCCATCCTTAATCCAGTAGAGCGTAATATTCGAATAGGTATTGTTGTTCCAGAAAGTGCGAAGTTGAACTTCAGGAAACGTGAATATCATTCCATCCCTCATATCAATATCTACCTTATTTTTTACATACATAAGCCCTTTCTCCCATTTATCTTCCGTGTCGGCCACGTACAGTTGATAGCTATTTCCTTGAAGGCGATATTCCAACGTGCCGTAGTCGGTAAAATCAGGAGTTGGGATGACTTGCCGAGTAGGAGGAGTAACCCTCTTATAGATACGAATGACAGGATGATCAAATACTGTCCATGTTTCTTCGGCACTTTCATCATTAAGTTCCCAGATCGTTTTCCCAAAAAACTGTATGCGGGGAAAACTGGAGAATTCAGCAATTTTTTTAAAACCAGAGGATCCATCAAATAGTTGTTCATAATAGCGTGCCAGGATAGGATAAGCCCCAGGTGGATGGTTCATGAAAATGCGTCTGGAGGGGATGATTATATAGTCAGCTTGTTTAAGCGATTCAGACAACTCAAATTGTAGTTCTGGACTGATATCGACATCGTAAAAATTGAATGAATTCATAAGATAATAGGGCGGCGTGGATTGATAGGTGGGAGGGAGAATGGGTATGTCGACAACATTTGCAGTCTCCGTAAGAATCTTTTTATTTCCCGCGATATTTTTGTAAATCCATTCTGATGCGGAAAAACGAACGTCAGGAAGGGAATAGATTGTCAAATAAGCGAGTCCAGGGATACAGGCAACGAGAAAGACACAATAAAAAATGAGGTTAAGTATCTTATGTTTTTTTGCGTCTAAAAGGTGCAGTGCAAACAATAACGCGAAAAGACTGAATAGTGGGAATGCTGGAGCTATGAAACGGGACCACTTTGCATAGAAGAATGAGCTGGGAATGAGTGCCAAAAGGAGGGCTAGTCGCACGACATTGTATTTTTTTTCTTTCCAAGACAAGAAAACGAATCCACACACAGAGAATATCAGACCTGGGAGGCCGAGTGTATATGGGAGGATTTTTTTAAACTGGAAGAGTAGGGGAGTCGTATTTTCAAACTGCCTGGTATAAAAAGCCCTATATGTACCGGTAGCAATCGCCGATTCATAACTCATGGATCCCATGAAATCCTTTATATTAAGTAAGGTGTGGGGAGAAGATAAGACAAAAACAATAAACGTGAGAAGCATAAATACGATTGCTGAAAGGAGGTGAGGTAATTTTTTGCCCTTACCGAACAACATATATACATAGATAAGAAGCGGTACTGCCAAAAAGGGCAGGGATGAAACCTTAGTGCCGAGGGCCAGGCCGGAAAAAAGTGCAAGAAAGAGCGTCATTGACAACGATATATCGTCATGTCGTTGACTGAGCATACGTAGTGAATAATAGACAATCGTGGCATAAAAAAGCATCAATAAGCTTTCAGTCGTCCCAAAATGGGCAAATTGTATGGCATATGGCTGCAGTGTAAGGAAAAGAAGGGTTGTAATAAGGTGAAATGTGCCGAATTTTCTTCTCCCTGGATAGATGAATCTCACCATAATAAGGAGGATCGCAACCAAACCCAAAGAGGAAAGTGCGGAAAGAGCGCGGAGGGCACTAGTTGCCTCAATGAACGTGGATCTTGTTGATATTCCAGTTATCAGGTGAAACAACTGTATTCCTCCATAACTGAGATACAAAGGAAGCTGTCCATAAGCAAAGAAATGGGGATTGAAGCATTCAGTCAATTTGAAACTCGAAATAGGTGACTTGAAATCACAGTTAAGTTGCTCGATTGCAACCGCCATATTGCGTTCATCAGGATGCATTGGATATGGTAATCCCCACTGTAGGTTTACAAATCGAGTGTAGATAAGGATAAGGATCAAGAGAATCACAACGAATCGTTTCATCATTCCATTATAAATCATTCTTCCTCTGCAGCACGTCCCATAGGGGGCGATATGACCAACAAGAGGAGGAAATGCGCGGTTGCAATTATGAGAGTAGTTTTGTATCATTACAACAGCCAAAATCCGTAGTTCTTCGCTTGCAAAGGGTTGATCCTGAGCTTGTCGAGGGATTTTCAAAATCGTTATAATTTTGAATTTTGGTGAAGTAAACAGTATGACTCAGTATGACCTGACCTTTCTTCTTAATGAAGAAGCAGAACTCAAAACCCTTAAGGAATTAGTAGCCTCACTCGATGGCAAGCTAGTTAAGGAAGAAAAATGGGGAGAAAAAACACTCGCCTATCCCATCAAAGGACTTCTCAAGGCCCATTACTACCAATGGCATATCGAAATGCCAAAGACCAACGCAATGGAACTGAGAAAACGTCTTCAATTTAATGAAAAATTGATCCGTTATCTCTTATTAGTAATTGATTAAAATCTTACTATGGCAAGCAGATCAATGAATAAGGCAATATTAATCGGAAACTTGACACGTGATCCTGAGCTTAAATATACCCCAAACGGTACAGCAGTCTGTACATTTGGTGTAGCCACGAACAGAAGCTGGACGACCACAGATGGTCAGATAAAGGAAGATACTCAGTTCCACCGTGTAGTTGCATGGCAAAAATTAGCAGAGCTTTGCGGAAAACTTCTCACGAAAGGAAAGAAGATATATATGGAGGGACGCATCACTTATAGAAGCTTTACTGGAAAAGACGGTCAACAGCGCTCAATCACCGAAATCGTCCTTGATGATTTCATCATGTTTGATGGCGGAAAACGTCTCGTTCCTGGTGAAAATGGAGCTGTGAGTGAACACGCCCAGACAGAGGCGCCTCAAACGGAACACCATGATGATGCTCCTGTTGAGTCCGATCACACAGAAACAGTTAATCCAGAAGACATTCCTTTTTAACATTTATCATTTCAAATTTAAAATAACATACCTATGACAACAAATTGTTTTTTTTGCGAATACAAATCAGAACCAGCATTCAAAGATATCGACAATCTCGATAAATTCCTTTCCATCAGAAAGAAAATCGTCAACAGAGAGAGATCTCGCGTGTGTGCAAAGCACCAACGTAAGTTGACGAAAGAGATTAAGTACGCACGATATTTGGCACTCCTGCCATTCGTCTCATACCAAGGACAGAAATAAGCACAGATTGCGGTTCCTGTATGAGTGATTGTTTGCTATGATTATTGCATGGTACTTGATATTCCTGTAGACTCCGAAAAGAAGCTAGCCATCAAGGTGGGGGACATAGTCGGATTCAATACGCTTCTTTATAAAGGTAAAGAGCAATCGGAAGAGCGTATAGAGGTCGCAAGCATACTGGGAATTCATCCAAAAACGATATTCCATCACCTTAAAAAAAATGTGGGTGATGTCGTGTCACAAGGAGATGTTATAGCCCTAAAAGAGTCTTTTTTCTCGCATAAAACAATCGCCTCACATCTGAACGGCATCATTACCGAGATAGACCACGTAGAAGGTGTAGTGTTGGTTGAGACACAAAAAAATACACTGAAGGAGTATTGCTGGTTTGCAGGTGAAGTTGTTGGGACAACAAAAAAAACAGTGCAGGTCAAAATCGGTAAACATGAAAAAATCGAAGCTAAATATGTGCAAAGGGATTTTGGTGGCACTGTCTGGGGCGAATATCCTGTCGGGGTGTTTGAACGGGCGACGGAATATGATGTGGCTAAATTGGAGGCATTGGGGGGACGAGGTATAATCAGCACCTACAAATATGAAGGTGATACTAACCTTCCAAAAGCGGAATTCAAGCTAAAAAATAGCTATGAAGAGGTGACAAAAAAGGAATACTCCTATTGTTTTGCGAGCACGGAACATAGTACAATCATCTTTTACTCACTATGAACGAAAAGAAAACTCATCTCAAAATAACCAACGTACTTCTTATCGCATCAGCTGCAGTTTTGTTATTTGGAGTCGGTTACAAGCTAGGTGAAGGCAAAAGTGCGCTTTTACGGCTGAACTCTACCTCTGTCCAAAAAAAGAATGTAAATTTTGACATGTTCTGGAAGGTTTGGGATACGCTTGAAAAGAAATACGTCGATCAGAAGAAGTTGGATGAAAAAAAGATGTATTATGGCGCCATAAAAGGTATGGTTGCCTCAATTGAGGATCCTTACACATTCTTCCTTACTCCAACAGAAAATAAGCAATCAAAAGACGATTTAGGAGGCCGTTTTGAAGGTATCGGAGCCCAGCTTGGTATGAAAGACAACCGTATCGTTGTCGTTGCTCCACTTAAAAATTCACCTGCGGAGAAGGTGGGTATACGGGCAGGAGACATCATCATTAAAGTTAACTCAAAACCAATAGCTGGCATGCTGTTGACACAAGTTGTCGCTTTGGTACGAGGGAACAAAGGGACAAGTGTTGTGCTTACCGTTGATCGAGGTGGGAAGGAGCTTGATTATAGTGTGATGCGTGACACCATACAGGTTGAATCGGTAGAAACAAGTCTGAGCGAAGTATCCAGTTCCTGTACTGAGAATTGTGGGAAAGTCGCCTATCTAAAATTGAATCAATTCGGCGACAGTACGGTTGACGAATGGGAACAAAAAGTAGCAGAGATCAATACCGCATGGAACAGCGGAAAGGTAAAAGGGCTTGTTTTGGATCTGCGTGACAATCCAGGTGGATACTTGGAAAGCTCAGTCTATTTAGCTGGTGAATTTTTGGAGCAGAGTAAATTGGTGGTAAAACAAGAATCGACAACGTATGAAAATAAGGATTATTATGTGACACGAGGTGGGTCTCTTCTCTCGATTCCTTTGGTTGTGCTTATCAATCAAGGTTCTGCATCTGCAGCCGAGATTCTGGCAGGGGCATTGCGTGACCATAAGCGGGCACAGTTGGTCGGAGAAAAATCATTCGGTAAGGGATCCGTACAGGAGGCTCTTGATCTAGGTGACGGGATGGGCCTGCATGTGACGGTGGCTAAATGGGTACTTCCTAAGGGAGAGTGGATCAATGGAAAAGGTATCGAGCCTGCGGTCAAGCTTACAAATATAATTCCTGAAGGAAATACAATGAGCAGAGATCTTGACAAACAACTTGATAAAGCGATTGAACTGTTGACACAGTAATGCTTTGCTATTTTATATCTTCCCCAATCAGAATGTGAAGAAGCTGAGTATCCTGGAAAGAAGGGATAACTCTATGCGAATGATGCTTCCTGTATCCGCAGAGACAAGGATCTGTTTTTGAATGACTATGGGAAGCAGTCCAAGAAACTTTTCCATTCTCTCACCTGTGATACGATAAATAAGCTTTCCCTGCTCACTGACAAGCAATATTGATGGCTCGACAAGACCGGCATTAAGCGCCTTAAGTTCAATGATAATGCCAAGAGCCTCATCAGGCATGATACTCACTTTTTGGGGGCCGTTTGGTGTCTCTACCGTCAACACTCCACTTAACGGATCAACGGAGAGTCCCATACTAGAGAAGGCAATAACATTATTCGCATTAATTTCAAGCTGTGCAGTGCTAGGGTTTGCTATATCCGTTTTCTTTTGTTGTGTCAACTGTGTGCCTTGTGGAGTTGTTGTCGCTTGGTTTGTGATGCTAAAAAATTGATTTCCTCTTTTTACCGTTAGCTCATCTTGCTGTGTTATGAACTGAGATCCCGTTTTTTGTTGCAGTGCAACCATAAGGCCTCCCGTGGAGGGTGTATTTTTTGCCAAAAGTCTTTGCTCCTGAGGAACGAGTGGGCTTTGAGTTGGCATAAGGTTTGAAAGCGGAGACACCTTGATTTCAGAGAGTGATTCTGTGTTGAGGCGGTAGGATACCTTGCCGGATGAGTTGGTCTGAGAAGCAAGTGATTGTGGAATAATTGACTCAGGTCGCATGGTGGGAGTAGGGAGTGGGATCTCGGTTGGAATGACAGCGGGATTTTGTGGGGGATTTTCCCATGCAGGGAGAGATGTTGGGATCACGACAGGTTGATATGTTGGGGTCGGTGGAATACGGGTGGGTGTCGGGCGGCTAAATATATTAAAGCCACTGTTCCTTGCCTGAACCTGCGTGGGGGTTGGAGCTGAAACAGAAACCCCTGCGTTGGTTCCGGAGTAGAGCGTTATTTCTATTCCTCCCTGACCGGTGGCGCCTACAGCCGTTGAGCTTGCATCTGTACATGCGTAGCACACTTGAGTGGTTGATCCAACACAATCCCTTCCTCCATATCTCGCCGAAACACTGATGGTGCGTGTCTGTGCGCATCCATTTCCTACCTTCAAGCAGGGGCCAAAAGCACCCCATACACAATCTCTTGGACATTCTTGGGTGTTGCAGGATTGGGAATAATTACCATAACACGGATTCCCTCCATTTGCGGCTTCAACGACGTGATATCTGGTTTGTATTCCTCCTCCACATGCTACGCTACACGTACTCCACGTGCTCCATTGACAGTTGACGGGCGGGAGAGTCGGCGTTGGTGTGTTTGTGGGTGGGGGAGTATCAGATGGAGTCGGGCTAGCTGAAGGCGATGGAATTGGACAGCTCAGTTCAGATGCGTATTCATTACAGATAGGGGGATAATGATATTTGGTTACCTCAGGATGCTCACAGATGCAACACCAATCAGACCAATTTCCATTTTTGCATGAATTAATATTGCTATATTTACTACTACTCCAATATAAGTACCATTCTCCATCATCCATCTCTTGATTGTTGCCATCACGACAATTGTCACCACAATTAGCAGAACGGGATTGCTGTGCAAAAAAAAGGAGAGATATAAGAAGTATGCTGATAATATAAAAACGTCTCATTACATCATCATGATATACTATTTCAACCAATGAATACAACATTTATTGATACGCATTGTCATCTCAACTTCAAACGTTTCAAGAAAGATAGGAATGAGGTGATTTCACGCTCAAAAATAGCAGGAATAACCCATTTTATTGTTCCTGGGACTGATGTTGTCCTCTCGCAAAAAGCAGTCGAAATAGCGTCTCAGCACGATGGTGTGTATGCTGCAATCGGCATACACCCCCATCATACGTATAACACTCAAACAGCAACAAGCAGCTTAGATACTGACATTGAAGAACTAGAAAAGCTCATTACCGATCCAAAAGTGGTTGCAGTAGGAGAGATAGGTCTGGACAGACATCAATATGAGGATACGAAGTATCCGGAATATCAGATAAGTGAAGCGTTTATGAAGGCACAAATTGAGTATTTTACTGCTCAACTCACCCTTGCGAAAAACCATCAAAAAGCTCTCATCATCCACAATAGAGAGACAAAAAAAGAATTACTTCACGTCCTGCAAGATGAATGGGATGTGAGAATGCGCTTTCGCACGGTATTCCATTGTTGTGAACCAGACAATGAGCTTGTTTCATTTGCCCGGGCACACGATATCTATATAGGTATTGACGGAGATGTGACATATGGTGGAGAAAAAGCAGCTTTCGCGAAACAAGTACCCTTGGAAATGTTGGTTTTGGAAACGGATTCACCATTCCTATTGCCGGAGCCACTGAAAACAAAGAAATTATATCCCAATACTCCAGCGAATATTTCGCTTATCGCTCAGTATATGGCGGATATAAAAGGGATACCGTTAGAAGAAGTGGCTGAGGTAACTACGAGAAACGCAAAAAGACTGTTTGGGCTTTAAATCCTAAACACTAAACCACAAACTCTAAGCAAACCCTAAATTCTAAATAAAACAAAACAAATAAACACACTATTTGAGATTTTGGACTATTTGTTTAAAATTTAGAGTTTAGTGTTTATATTTTCAATAGGGGTAAACTATCTTCAATAGTTCACTCTTGAATGAAGAAGAACTATATATTTTGGACTGTTCTAGAGCCTTAAATGAGAGTTCATCTCGTTTTGAATCATCCTTCATAAGGAGTCTGAGCTTATCGGCAATCGCAAAAGGGTCATTACCATTAACATATTCAGCCGCCGTACCTGCGATCTCATGGAATATCGGTTTGTCGTTAAGAAGTGAAGGACATCCACATGCTGCAGCCTCCACAAACGAGAAACCAAAACCTTCATCATGCGACATGAGTACATTATAACGAGCCTTTGAATAGAGGTTGATAAGTTCAGCGTCGGTGACGAATCCGGTGAATATGAACTGCTTATTGTCTTTTGCTTCGGAAAAAAATATCCGGAGGTCTTCTTGCCAGGGATGAGTGTAATGGTCAGGATTCGTATCCTGGAATATTTTTCCCACAAACATACAGGCGACATTCGTTTTTTTGAGGGCACGGGCAAGAAGAGAGAGGTTCTTGTTCCATGTACCGTCTCCCACATAAATCATATAGTCTCCCGAAGCTGCGTGCGGGCGGGATGATTGCCAAAAACAGTCGGCAAGCGTGGGATAGAGTACAGAGATCTTCTGTTCGGGGATGCCAAGGATTGTCTTGAGGTCTGTTTTGCTTGTCTCAGAATCAGTAATAAAGGTGTCAAAAAGATTAAGATTCCTCTTTTGGAGCAACGAATAGAACCATGCGCGTATCCCTATCGGGAAGTGGGAAGGATATTTAAAAGGGATAACATCATGGATAACGGCTAATTGACGGTCTGTTATACGTTTTGTAATAAGCGGTTTTTGGTAGAAAGTGTAGAACGGTTGTATCAGGATAGCATGAGAGGGAATTTGGCTGAGCGAGTCTGTGAATATCCAATCTGCGGGGCTGTTTTCCCTTAAAATCTGTAAATATCTTCCAATCCCTCGGACTTTACTTTGAATGTCCGATTTGGTTGGATCATATACATAGACAGGCGCGCGCATGGGTATATTGTATACTAGAAAGAATATGAATACTAATCGCACACTATCCCAACAGCTTCATCGTTATATTTCAGCACAGATGATGAACTGTATGGCCCACTATAACGAAACAAAGTCAAGAAATGTGGTGCAGAGAAACTTTGAATGGGCAGAGGCGTTTGCAGAACAATATTACACAAGTAGAGCACTTCGAGCGGAGGATCTGTTAAGTGAGGAAGTAAAAAAAGCGCAAGAACTTGCTTGGCAGTTTATCGGAAATGGAAACCATGATTTTTTTGTGACCTGCGTCGATGGGCGAAATATGCCTCTTATCATGTTCTCCAAGCCCCCCCATATCGGAGGAGTGCTTCGTGCCCCAGCTGGAGCAGTAACCGGATTCATGGAGGGTGAGAAGCCAGGAACGGTCTTCATCGATCATTCTTCATATGTCGTGCAACGACTCGTAAAATTACTGCGTGAAAAGGCTGGTGCAACAATCTATTATGGACTTGATTCACATTTCGGGTGCGCTGCCCGGGGACAAATCCATGCAACAGAAGGTGGGTATCAAGCAGATGGAGGGTTGCGAGCGGATATCGTCAGTAAACTCATGACTGCGCGGGGGATACTGCAACTTCGCAGAGATATGAGGGAAATGGGAGAAGACATAGCAGAAATCATTCCAACGTTTTTTTCATATAATCCCCACACGGGAGGCGTTGTTTCAGGTCTTGAACTGCACATTGACGAAGAAGATGTGGCAAAAAATGGATACACAGATGAAATAGTTGAAACTCTTACGAAAAAGGGTCTTGCTGTAAATACACTCAGTCTGATTAAAGAAAAGGGGATACAAGACATTGTTTCAAAAGCGATAAAACCAAAATCAGCGGATTTTAGGAATAAATATAGCAAATCGCTTCTTGCGAATTGGACTGCCACAACAACTCTTTATGCTGAAGGAAAAGGGGAATTATTCTCCATCATTCTTGAGAAGCTCACTCTGGCATATGGTCGTTCTGGATGGGTCATCGGCAATGTGGATGCACTATTTAATCACTCCATCTCAGAACGTACACTTAAACAAAAGGCAAAGTTTTTACTCAAGAACATCGTGACGCGTTTTTCAATAGCAGGAGCGGGAGATGAATGGCCATTTAATTCGCATACGGAAGAAATGTCGGTTATAACAGATGGTGGATATGCCCCATTTTCCGACATTGATGCTTTTGCGGTATTCTCTCGCGATTTGAATGCACTTCTGACAAATACCAAGCTCACCATAGACTTGGTTCGAAACTCAAGAAGAACGAAAAAAATATCTGATCCGGTAAAAAACAGCAAATTAGATGAAAATGAGTTTTTTAGTGCTCCTGTGCTGATTTCCAATAAGGCAATACTGAAAAAAATATCACCAGAGAGCTGGAAGACACTTTCTGCGCTAAACATTAGTACAGCTCTTGGTTCCTTAAACTGGGATGATGTACGGGTGCTCAATTGGCAAAAATCTGACTTTGAAGAAAGAATAATCGCATGCGCCAAGAACAATAAGGTTCCCGTGGAGCTTCGTGATGCATACGTCTTTATTGAAGGGTTATATGAGCTGTTTGATAGATTACGAATAATGATGAAGGACAAATATTTCCGCCAGATGATCCTTCACGGGAACATCGTCATATTAAATACATTGGTAGATGAAAATAGAATGCCAAAATACATCGCCCATTTTGTCATATAAGATGCAAAATACAACACCATCAATTCGCCTGCGGAGTGATGAATATAATAAGTATATTCAAGACTACAAGGAACAGTGTATCTTTGATGAAAGAAAGGTGATTTCCCCCCAGGAAGCCCAGGTGGTGACTCGTTGCTGCATGGATTATGGTTTAACACAAAAGAACCCAAGTATTATTGGTGAATCACAATCAAAGAAAGACAATCCTTTTTCGCTCGTACTGTTTATTAAGGGCGATTTTACATTGCCAGATGAGGTATCTTTTGCCAGCGATAGGGGAGTCTTGAAGCTGCGTCCATACATTATCCATGATACGGTCATGGCGCGTAGAATGAGAATTGTGGCGCATATATTGTTTGAAACAGAAGAGCTTTCATCTCCATTTCCGATGGATGAAGAATATATTTATGAATCCCTGCAAGAAACGGCGTTTACGCTTGCACTTGAAGAGGTAGAGACATGGGGGAAAGGTGCCCAATCGCTCCAGATAACATTTGACGAAAATGGACATTTCAAGACTGTAGACCTTGACTGAGATTAATACTATATTACACTAATACCAATATGATACTCGGACCACAATTACTACTAAAACTTGTCAAAGAAAAGAAGTTGGTGGAGGGGCTTGCGGAGCGTGAATTGACGACTCCAGAAGGAGCGGGATTTGACCTGCGTTTGGGGGAAGTATATTCGATATCAGGTTCTGCATTCCTCGGTATCACTCATCGAGAAACCCCAAAAATAGAAAAAATCGTTGAATACAAAGAAGGGGAGTTGCGTACAATAAAAATCAATCCAGGGGATTTTTATCTTGTCAGCACAATGGAAACAGTTAACCTGCCACTTGATATAACAGTCAACTTCAAGCCTCGTACGACAACCTTCAGGAGCGGTTTATTCCTCCGCACGGGGAATGGAGCACCCGGATACTCTGGAAAATTAACATTCGGAATAAAAAATGAAGGTCCCATAACCGTTGAAATTGAGCTCGGGGCACGGTTTGTGCATGCGCAATTCGAATGGGTGGATGGCGGCGGGACACAGTACAAAGGACAATGGCAGGGCGGGAGAGTGACGACTGAAAAACGAGAAAAGCAGATATAACCATGAAAAAATATTTTAGAGCTTGAAGCTTTGTATTTATTTGTTTAGTATTTCACATATGATCCACCCCGAATACCAATATCTCAATCTTCTCCAAGATATTCTCGATAACGGCGTACGAAAAGTTGACCGTGGCACGGGGGACGCATCATTTAGCGTATTTGGAAGGCAGATGAGATTTGACCTCAGCCATGGATTTCCGCTTCTTACTACAAAAAAAGTGTATTGGAAGGGAGTCTTACATGAACTCTATTGGTTCCTTTCAGGTCAGTCAAATATCAAGTATTTGGTCGACAACAATGTTCACATTTGGGATGATTATCCATATAAGATCTATAAGGAAAAAAGCAAAGGAGCATTGACGAAAGAAGAATTTATCCAAAGGATTGCAACAAATGCTGCATTTGCAAAAAAATGGGGGAATCTCCCCAAAATTTATGGTGAACTATGGAGGCGCTGGCCTACTAGAACAAAGAAAACCATCGACCAAGTGCAATGGGTGGTTGATGAAATCAAGGATGATCCAAATGCGCACAACCTTATCGTCAACTCATGGAACCCCGAGTATCTCTACACTATGGCGGTAAAAAAGGATGCGTCCCGTTTCCCCATATGTCACAACATGTATCAAGTGAACATCATTGATGGTAAATTATCCTTGCAACTGTACCAGAGAAGCGCCGATATCTTTTTGGGAGTGCCTTTCAACATCGCAAGTTACGCCCTTCTAGCGCTTCTGTTGGCTCGCGTGACTGGGTATGAACCAGGAGAGTTTGTTCATACGTTTGGAGACGTCCATATCTATGAAATCCATCTCAACCAAGTGAAAGAGCAACTGAAACGAAAACCACTACCGTTTCCGACTGTTTCCTTTAATCATGATTTCAAGACAGTTGATGAGTTTAAGACAGAGTACGTATCCTTGAATGAATATCAATTCCATCCCCCGATCAAAGCAGCGCTTTCCGTTTCCGGAGGCTATTTTGAAAAGAAAAAATGAGAATATATGTAAGCCACCTGCGTAGGGGGAACTACGAGAGAGACCTCTATACCCCTCTTTTGACCTCGTCCTTATCGCATACACATACTTTCATTCTTCCTCACAAACTCGACCAAAAACCGTTCAATACGAAAGAACTATTCTCAAAAAAAGGATGTGACCTTGTCATCGCTGAGATCACAAACCCTGCAACTGGGCAGGGAATTGAGCTTGGATGGGCGAATATCTTTGCTATTCCCATTTATTCTTATTACAAGAGGGGCGCTGACGTGTCGGGATCTGCACTTGCTATTTCAACAAAAAAAGGGGAATATGGGACGACTGAGGAACTGATAGAACAATTAATAATTGACCTGAACTCATAAATATGCCTCTCATCAGCATCATTTGCGCGCTTACCGATGATAAGGTCATCGGATATCAAAACAAGATCCCGTGGCACATAAAGGATGACCTCATCCGTTTTAAGGAAAAGACGATAGGACACACGGTTATCATGGGGAGAACAACATTTGAATCGGTGGCTGCGTACTATGAAAAAAGCGGTAACCCGATACCGGACAGAAAACATGTGATCATAAGTCGGGACCCGTCCTATACGGTCTCTCTGAACAACTGCTATGTAGTCTCATCGATAGATGAGGCTTTAGAAAAGGCTAAATCATTAGAGAAGAAGGAAATATTTATATCGGGAGGAGCCTCTATTTTTGAACAGACAATTGGGCGAGCAGACAGATTATATCTGACGGTTGTTCATAAGAAAATTGAAGGGGACACATATTTTCCCGATTATTCGGCGTTCAAAAAAGTCATAAACAGGGAAGATAGAGTCACCTCAAAAGGAACATCTTATACATTTCTTGATTTAGAAAAGTGAAAAAACCCACATCGCTTGAGGAGGCATTCTCCCTTCTGACGCAGGAAATGCTTGAAACATTCATAAAGAAACATAAGGATTATGGAAAGGGTAATATCCTGGATACGGGCGAGTTGGGGATCGTGTTTCGGGAAAGCGATAAGCTGAATAGGTTAAAAAACATACTAGCCAGTGGAAAAAAACCAAATAATGAGGGGATAGATGATAGTTGGATTGATATCGGCGTATACGCCGTTATCGCCCTCATGTACCGAAAAAAATGGTTTCAGAAATTGGAATTGAAAAAGAAATAGCCAAATCCGGCCACCTCCGGGGTGGCCAGGCACAAATATTATTTAATAACGTATGAAAATAAATAGACAAGATGTATATTGGTATGACTTGCCTCAAGAGTATATCGCTCAGGAACCGGCAGTTCCTAGAGATGAGAGCAAATTACTCATCTATAACACGAAGACAAATGAAATAAAAACAGACTATTTTTATGCAATCGGGACCTACCTCCCCCCTTCTACCGCTTTTACCTTAAACGACTCGAAAGTTGTCCCAGCCCGAGTCACACTTCACAAGGAATCAGGCGGGAAAATAGTTGTTTTATTCCTCATAAATGAGTGGCTTCCCCATCAAACCGGCCCCATTCCTTGTTTTTTCGATAGAAAAGCTCAGATAGGTGATAAGCTCTTTTTTAACGACAAAAGCTATGTAACGGTAAAAGATCAACAGGCAGAACTGTTCCATGTTACTTGGGACAAGTCAGCTTCGGGACTCCTTTTGCGGTTGGCACAGTATGGGACTATGCCGATTCCGCCCTATATCAAACATTCTCCTTTGACGAGGGATGATCTTTTGATCAAGTATCAGACGATTTTTGCAAAGAATGAAGGATCTAGCGCCGCTCCAACAGCCTCTTTGCATTATACAGAGAGAGTATTTGAGTCATTGAGGGATAAACACATGGAAGAGCTGCGCGTCACACTCCATGTTGGTTTGGGTACATTTGCTCCTCTGACCGAGCAGAATATACGAGACAAGAAGCTGCACAATGAATGGTATGAGATATCCGAAAGGACAGCCGTACGACTGAAAGAAATAAAAAAAAATCACATTCCACTACTAGCTGTAGGGACCACTGTTGTTAGGACGTTGGAGTCCTATGCACACCAAGGTGCGCTGGGGCAACCATACAGTGGAGACACAGATCTTTTTATAATGCCAGGTTATAAGTTCCAAATGGTTGATATGCTGCAGACCAATTTCCATCTGCCCTCCTCCTCGCTCATGATGCTTGTTGATGCATTTTTAGCTCATAAGAAAGCCCCAAAACGAATATTAGAGTTATATGAATATGCTAAAAAGAATAAATTCAGGTTCTTTTCCTTCGGAGATACTATGTTGATAGTATGATAACCAAACTTTAAATCCTAAACACTAAACTCTAAACAAATCTCCAAATAAAACAAAATTATAAAGCGGTTCCTTTACAGGTTTAGTATTTGCCCCATTTGTTTAGTATTTAGAATTTAGTGTTTAGTGTTTTTTCTCTATTGTCCTTGAATTTATACGCGGGCTGGGGTACTATCAGTTGTAGTGAATTATTAATTTCACTTTATTTACACCTATGAGCACTACAAAAGCTCCAGACTATAAAGCATCCCTCAATCAATTAGAGACACTGTTGGACGAATACTTCGGAAAGAAGGCTCCAGCAATGCCATCAAACTTTAAGGAAACCTTAGTGTCTTTTGCTCCTTATTTGGCAATCATCGGAATAGTTCTCACGCTTCCTGCAGTATTTGCACTTCTTGGAATTGGGGCGGCAATGGGACCATTCTCAGCCTTCTTGGGGGCTTCATACATGATGACCTATGGAATAGGATATTATGTAGGTGTCATCGTGATTCTCGTGTCGGCAGTCCTTGAAGCAATGGCAGTTCCAGGGTTATTCAAAAGAACTCTTTCCGCTTGGAGACTCATGTTCTATTCAAGTCTTGTGAGCGCAGTCGGGTCTATCATCCAAGGTTCAATTTCCGGAGCATTGATAGGATTCCTTATCGGAATGTATATCCTATTCCAGGTAAAGGAAAAGTACAGATAAACTAGAAGAGTTTCCATAAAGCGCTTCATTTAGGTAATTTTGACGATATAATAGTGGAATTATTCCTATGTCATTTTTTACGGTCAATCATAAATCATCCAAGTCTCGTGCGCGTTTAGGCACTCTAGTGACGGATCATGGAGTCGTTAACACACCTGCTTTTGTGCCTGTAGGTACAAAAGCAACAATCAAGGGATTGACACAAGATCACATAAAAGATCTCCATATCCAGCTTTCATTCGTGAACACATATCATCTAGTTACTCATCCGGGGATCGAAGTGTTGCAACAGTCCGGGGGGGTCCATCAACTTGCAAAATACACGATATCTCTTATGTCTGACTCAGGCGGTTTTCAGGTATTTTCCTTGGCACAGCGACAAAAAGAACAACGAAAGGCGCGGGTCCGTGGGGAAGAAGAGCCGTTGGTCGAAAAAATCGATGAGAATGGCGTGGTATTTCGCTCAGTATATGATGGACAAAAAATAATATTCACTCCGGAAACCTCAATGGATTTTCAGGTGGCAATAGGCGCAGACATCAATATGGCGTTTGACGAATGCACCTATTACCCAGCGACACATGAATATACGGAGAAGGCAATGATGAGGACCCATGAATGGCTGAAGAGATGTATCACACATCGCCAAGCAGGCGTCTTGAGTAATAAGAACACGCCTCACCAGTATTTGTATGGAATCATCCAAGGAGGTACATTTGAGGATTTACGAAAAAAATCCGCTGAGTTTGTCGTGTCCCAAGAAACTCCCGGCATCGCGATAGGTGGGGTGTCGGTCGGCGAAAGCAAAGAAGAGATGCGCAATCAGGTCAAATGGGTTGCTCCATACTTGCCGAAAGACAGGCCCGTCCATCTGTTGGGTGTGGGACAGATTGATGATATCGTTGATCTTGTGAAATATGGAATAGATACATTCGATTGTGTCGAGCCAACACGAGTGGCGCGAATGGGCTCAGCCTATCAAACACATGCGGTGTTAGCGCACTTGGAGGGAGTGTACTCGCCCTATGAGATTGACCTGAATAAGGCCGTCTACAAGGCTGATTTGAGCCCACTGGACAGTGAATGTGAGTGTTCAACTTGTGTGAACTACAGCAAGGCCTATGTGCATCATCTGTTCAAACAACGTGAACTACTAGGATATACACTCCTTTCCTACCACAATCTATTTGTGATGGAGAAATTGATGGAACAAGTGAGAAATGGTATCCAAAACGGAACGATATAACTTCTTATAGTGCGCCTACTGGCTCAAAGATATGGGTGATATCCCTTGTCTTGTCATCGATAATAACAGGGACGGGAAGCAATTCATGTGCTTGGATAAGCGCTTGTAGCTCTGGATTGGAGAAAATATTCTGAAGCATTTCAAGAGTAAAACCTTTTGACGCGTCTCTTAGGTTGTCTGGCACCGCGCGCGAATGTGACTGCGAAATGAAAAGGATGTCGGGTTTCTTTCTTTCTGGGACATAATGATTCATCAGATTGTATTGCGTTGCGATATGATCTACCGCTTTTGATGTATGAGGGCTTGAGCAGAAAACCTGCCCAGGAAGTATCTGGCCGACCATAGCGTCGTTAGCCGAGAGTGACTGGAATTCCTCATCATGCACTCTGAATGGATTGGGAACTGAAAGATCAAATGAAGCTGTTAGGAGCTGAATTGCAGTCGTTCTTCCCAAGTAGAAGACAAGTGCATGACGCTGTGCTTCATTCAAATCACTGAGTGTTGGGCTATTTTGGATATATTCCATCGTCCGATTAAAAAATAAGGAAGATGAGTCAAGGAGTGACTGAGTGACTTCGAATATTCTCTTTTCATTCGATACAACTTCAGTAATATCTGTCGTTTTGCCTGTGAGAGCTCCTACATAGTCATTTTTCATTGAAGCCATTTCACGCGCTATCGATGTGGTGGAGTACATTTCGACACCGTCTTCTTTGTAGCCAAGGACAATACCTTGAGTGGATGTTTCATAAACGGCTGTAATTGCAGTGCGTTGTTGGAAATTTTGATTCATTTTGCCCTTTTTTATGTTATAGGCAATCTCTTCATTGTAGAGATTGTCGATGGCTGATGCGGCATTTTTGTGGAGCTTGATATTTTCCAGAAGTAGATCTGTTCCCTCAGGATACTGGCCTTTTAGTGCATTCATAGCACCACAATCGCATGGCTTTCCTACTTGGTCGGTATGTGCGACGAGAATTTGAAGAAGAGGCCCTTTACTTGCCTCAGCTTTAATCGCTTCGACCATACGACCGGAGGTAAGTATCATTTTCTCTGTTTTTGTCACGGGATTTGTGACTTTTTTTGTATCCAATAAGCCGGCCTTTGATTCTTGAATTTTGATAAGTCTATTGTCTTGGTTGGGGAGTCTCCCATCAATACAGCGAGCAACACCTATCGTCACATCTTCATGACCTCTTAGCACCTTCTCTTGATCGATGATGTCCTCATATTCAGGAGTGGTGAGCACATTTGCCATCAAATGATTCCGGCCCATAAGGTCCAATACCCGCACCCCATCCATGGGAGTAAATTGTTCTGGGGAGTCTTTGGGAAAATAAGTATCATTAAGCCAACCAAGATATGTGTAGAGTTTTGGCCTCATGAGATTTTGCCATTCATGAAACTGGGAGAATTCCTTTTTTGCAGGAAAGAGAGTCGCGAGCCGATGAGCTAACTGTTGAGATTCCGGACGAAATATTTCTTGCTGAGCCATATTATCTTGGAAAACAGAATGCTTATTATAGCATATTTCCCGTTAGAATAGGCTAATTCTTAAAGAATCGTATGGGCAGATATAAAAACCGTGAACGGGACAACTCCCTTTCCCTCAAGTTGCACTTTCGTGATAACCGGTTTGCTATTTTTCAGCTCCATCTCCACTATTTTCAGTCTTTTTTCCTCACCGTTCAATGGTATGAGTGTCCAGATACCTGGCCAGGGGGTAAGGGCACGAAACAAGAGATAGTATGATTCCAAATTCACATATGACTCAAGAGGAATCTTGTATTTGTTGAGGTACTCGACGATTATCGGTGGAATTTCATTAACTGCAAGTTTTTCATCCCGAACTATTTTCTTGAACACGGCAAAAGGGACATACCCATCCTTCTTTGTCAATAGTCGTGAATATGTCCTGAGTTGATGGTTTTGTTCTTCCTTTTTAAGCAATCCATCTATCAATAATTGTACATTTTTCTTGAATAGCTTATAGCCAAGTTCGGAAAGTCTATTTTCCAATGAAGTCCGCGTGTCGGACTCTTGGATTTGGTACTCTTCCTGATCGATAAGAGGACCATGGTCCAACTTCTCATCTATCTCAATGAGGCTAACACCGGTTGTTCTGTCACCCAAGAGAAGGGAATAGGCAATAGGAGAAGTATTTCTATACTTAGGCAAAAGTGATGGATGGATGTTCCAGAAGCCCCAACGTGGTAATTCAAGGAGCGATTTGGGAAGAATAGCGCCAAAGGCATACAAAAGGACTAGATCGCACTCTTTCAATTTCTGATGTAATTCTTCAGACTCCAACTCTGTATACAAGGGAATTGCATGCGACTTGGCAAGCAATTTGACGGGTGTTGGGGTCATCACTTGTTTGCGTCCTGCTGGCCTGTCAGGTTGGGTAACCACGCAGTGTACTTCTACCGGAATCTCTTCATCTTCGATGATTCGTTGCAATACTGTTGCCGCAAACTGTGGAGCTCCAAAGAAGGCGAGTTTTAACTTTGTCATGGAATGATTGTATCAAAATTATCAAACAGGAGAGTTGTGTCATCATGCACCAACTGTCTGTAGGGCTCGCTGTTGAGCTTCTTTAAGATAATAAAGGTTCATAATAATGAGTTTTGAAAGATCGGCGCCTAGTCTTAGGTCATCTTCGATGCTGTGTGCCATGGTTGGCGCGGCGTGTTCCCCTAATAATGGAAACTGCTCAGCGAGTGCATTGGTGATTATCTGGCCATTTACCGGGATATCCATCATCCAATAGCGCAAAGCTCTTGTTGTAATGTCCCTGTAGGCAGCGGTCGGTGTTTGCTTTAATTGTCGCTTCAGGCGGGTGACGTCGGTGTGAGTAAGCTTTATGACATAGAATAGTTTTTCGTTCGTGAGTGTGGCTAGTGCATCGAGCCTGTTGGGTAGTGAATTCGGATTCATATCCCTTTTCTTGCCATTCTTCTTATGTCTGATGATTTCAAGATAGGGCGTTGGAGTCCTGTTTATATCAAGTTCATCTTCCACGAGCGTTCCATTTTTCTGGTCTACGGGAAAAAATGAAGCGCGCGAGATAAGTGCAAAATTTCCTTCGCTATTTATGGAGTCAAGAAGCGCCGGCAACTCTTTTTCCGTGACTCTCATTCCTTTGGATAAATAGCTTTCAATGATATGTTTTAATATCGGATAGTCTTTGGCAAGCATTGCAACAGCACCTCGGTCGCTTCTTTCTATGAAAGTTGAAAGGATGTTGGTCATCTGACTGTTGGCAGAAGGTGAACTGACACGGAATTCCTTCTGATATGCATGGATGGAGGTGATGATGTCTTGGATTAAAGACTCGTATGCAGATCGTTGATCTCCCTGATAGTGAAAGTAGGTGAGCGTTGCGAATGCACTGAGGAGGCGTTTCAGGGCGCCTGGATCAAGTGCAACCGGCACTATCTCGCCAGTTGGCAACTCCCTGAGGGTAAAGTTTGGACCATATTCAAATTCTTCAGCCATGATAGCGACATTTTTGAGGATATCATCCTGGATGTGTTTCTTCTTGAATCCTTGTTTTGACAGTTCTTTGCGTAGTTCTGCTTCCAAGTCCTCTTTTCCGAGGTTGCGAGCCATCGCATAGGCAAGTAGCTGGAGACGCTCGGTAAATGAGCCTATTGGTGTGCGCCATTCTGCATCTTTTTTATAGGAGTGTTGAAATCCCCCTGGCAAATAGAGATTGGCACGATCTTCTATGTTTGTCCTGGTTCCCGCAACTTGATCTCTGTCGAATGCCGCCTTTCCCGCAAGCTCACTACTCCCTCCTTTTTCGATATATCCTTTTTTCCTCTTATTTTTTATGAGCATGCCACCTAAGGTGTTGTCGTTTTCCTGACACATACTCATGACTTCGGCCACAAAGAATCTTTTGCTCAGATGAAAATTGTTGAATATCTGTCCGATACTCTCAATTTTTGAACCGTACACGATACTGTGGATATTCTTGCGCAACTCTACATCTTCACTGAAATCAATTGACTCTTGACCGACAAATCTTTTCTTAGCCTTCATGATGATATCAGCCAGTGCGGGAGTCTGGGAATCGTGAAGATAGGCAAAAAGGGTTATGTATTTTGCATATTCCAATGCTACGGTGAGAGCCTCAAATGTTTGGTCGGTTACTACAATACCGCTTTCCCGCAGTTTATGGATCTCACTGACGAATGAGTTTGAGGTATATTTCCCAGAGAGGACATCATCCTTTATCTTCGGGTCAATATTCTGAAGCCGTTCAACATCTTTTTTTGCCAACTTGAGGAACAGTTCGGGAGTCTTGATTGCCATACGGACGATATCACGCGTGATAGCGGCCCCAAGTATCTTACTGTGCTTTTTCCTGTCTGTCTTTTTGCGCTCATTGTCCTGCCCAACATGAGGCATCGCCTCAACCATGGTGACTCCGCTCATATCGTTGAGTATGGGTAGCTCATTCAGCCGATTAAGATAGGCGCTTTTTTTTGGAACGTAAGCGATGTGATGCTCGGGTTCATCGTACGGGCTTATCTGTACGTCTTTTCTTTTTTCAGGTTTATCAGAAATGAGTCCCAGTTCGTTGAGCGCAAGTTCTGCAATTAATTTTTCCTCAGGAGAATATTTTGTGGTTGGATGCTGACCCAAGGCTTCGTGCTTGTAGATTTCAACTGGTGCCGTTTCAGGAAAAAGGGTGTTGAAGATGACGCTTGAAGTCCCGAATAATGATCCTCTTTTTACGACAGACCGCATTGCTTCAATGCATTTTTTTTCATTTGCCTCGGTCCGCTTGAATGTCTCTACACCTCTTGCTTCCATGTAGGGCAATTATACCATCAGGAGGCTCTATTTTGAAATAAGCTCAAGACTTTTCTGGATAAGCGGAAGATATTGTTTTGCAATGGTAAGAGTTACCACTTTTCCGGTTATCGAGTGATAAAAACGATAGGAATGTGTGTCTTTCGTCTCAGTCTCAAATGAGCGAATTGTCCTGTTTAGATTGATAATACGCTCTGATTTAGATTGTATAAATGGTATTTTTTCACAAGATAAGGCAATTTTAAGCTGTTTGTTCATATCGGAAAAAACAGCGGAAGTGGAGCTTTCCTTCATCTTTTCAAGGGTGTTAGGTACGAGAAAGGAAAGAGCACACCCAGGATGGGAATAATTACTAAAGGTAACCGGTGCTCCTGTTGGTTGTACGGTAGGGGATGGGGGAATACTGACAAGATATTTTATCGTTTTGTTCATCTGTTCGACACGTTGTCCATATCGAACACCCAAGATGAAAAGAAGGACGGCAAAAAGGAAAGCAAGAAACACATAGGGGAGTATTTTTTTAGACATAGGATAAGTATACACTCACATTTTAGGGTTTTTCTGTTCGCCGAAAAAAGTCTTTATGATGTCCTCAATACTTGCGTCTTCGACGGTAAGATCAGAAAAAGGGAGTGTTTGGGATATCCGCTTTATTATTTCTGGCAATTTAGACCTTTGTATTGAAAATACAAGTTGAGGATGGATGTAGGAGACAACTGTCCCTATAGTACGTATTTTTTCCTCAGGGACCATTTCCTCCAATAGTATCTTTATCCTTTTTTCAGTCGAATATTGTTCAATAATATTTTTGAGTGAGCCATCATACATAATATTTCCTTCATGTATGATTATGAGTCTTTTGGCCAGACGTTTGACATCTTCAAGATAATGACTCGTGAGAATAACCGTTGCTTTATATGTCGACTGGTACTCCTTGATAAATTCCCGGATTGCTTCCTGGGAGAAGATATCCAACCCTATAGTGGGTTCATCAAGGAAAACCAAACGTGGTTTATGCAAGAGTCCTGCGATAAATTCCATCTTCATGCGTTCGCCCAGCGATAGTGTCTTGACGGGTTTATACATAAGTGGTTCACAGTGAAGCAGTGAGAGGAGGTGATTCCTTGTTTTTATGTAGTCGGCAGTATCGATTTCATAGACTGCGCGTTGTAAATCAAAGCTGTCAAGAGCAGGCAAGTCCCAGACAAGCTGATTCCGTTGCCCCATAATGAATGCTATTTGTTTCAGGAATCGTGGATGTTTGTCGAATGGATTTTGATCCAGGACAGACAATGTACCGCTTGTTGGATAAAGGATTCCCGCAAGCATTTTCAATGTTGTCGTCTTGCCGGCACCATTTGGACCGATGAAGCCGACGAGCTCATTAGATCCAATAGAAAAAGAGATGTCCTTTACCGCCGTCTGTTCCTTGAACTGCCGAAAGAAGAGGTCTTTGACGATATTATTCTGCCGGACATGTGATCTATATACTTTTGTTATGTTTTGGACATGTATCATAGTTGTTCTTGTTTTACCCTCCCCAACTTTGGTATTGTTTGAGGGCGAATTTCCACAATTTCATGGCTCCTATAAACAGCATCGATGATATCACAAATGAAACGATGAATTGGCCCCATGAAAGAGTCCCGATCAACATCTGGGCAGGGAATGAGGTCATTATCCCAACGGGAATGATGAAGGTAAAAATACTCCTGACAGGCTCCTGATAGAGTGACATGGGAAACCGTCCTAAACTAGTGATATCGCGGTAAATAAGGATCGTGTGATCGACCTCAGTCGTCAAGATGCCAAGAGCCAAAACAATAATGTGGAATGAGGTGGCAATCCAAAGTGCATTTATAAAAAGAAGGAAGAAGAATAGTATATTGATCCCAATGAGTGAACTACCTGATGCGATAAATAATGTGATTATCACATATGGGATGAGGAGTACGATATCAAGCACATCCACTCCACCAAGTAAAATACGCAGGAATGGGTGGTATGGTTTAAGGAGAATGGTGTCAAGCGAGCCACCAACAACCAAGGAACGGAACCGATATACTTCCCTGAATAGGATTTGGGACGTAGTGTCGACCAAATTGAACACCATATAGAACAGCGCTGCCTGCTGAAGGGTATACCCTTTTAAAATGCGTGTTTTTGAAAAAATGAAATAAAGAAGGAAAAAAAGGAATGCAAAACGGATTATCTTGCCGATGGTGAAAATAACAAGACCAATACGTCCTTGTGTCGTTGTACGCATGCTATTTTTGGCAAACAGCCAGAAGATTTGGAAATTATGTCTCATATTATTTTCCCCAAAATGAAAATTCACGTATACCTTTTTTCCATACAACCCTTGTTATGACGGATAAAATAGCACACCAGACCAATACGGAGAGCGATTGTTGGATAATATGCTGCGTCTCTGGTCCACTTACGAGTAATTTTGCCGGCAAATAGTAGAGGTAAGGGAAAGGAGTGAATAAAAAAATCTTATAAAGCAGTGGGGGAAGGAGATCAAGAGGGAAAAATGTTCCGGATACGAAATACACAATCATCATAAATAGGAAGCGAGGTGCCCAGACTTCAGGGGTCCAAAATCCGATGAACGAGAGTAGAAGATTGATGCAAAAGGAAATATAGACAGCCGCAAAAAGGAAAAAAAGGAAGAATATCAGGCTCTGTGGAGGAACGAGCGGGATTTTCAAAAATGAAACTATGAGAAAAAATTCAATCAGGCCAAAGAAGATATTCATGAGCTTATCTACTGTATCGATGGTCGCATAATAGGTGAAGATGGATAATGGTTTGAGAAGGATATTCATTATGCCGCCACTTTGTATTTCATAGGCAAGATTAGTGGTGCGCGTACTTGATACCAAGGTCGCAATCAATCCTGTGTATAAAAGATACGACATCATTTCGACTTTCGAATAGTGTCCAAAGGTAGTGATTGTGTCAAATACCCCAAGCCAGAGAAACAGCGTTATGAGGGTTGATATGACGACCCGCAGTCTCCAAAGCACAAAATTTAGTCTATACGCAAAATATTCCTTGAGCGTGACGATGAAAACCTGCAGGTATCGATGCATGGGAATAGTATACAAAGAAAACAGGCATTAAGGCCCAGGGTAAAAGCCGTAATCGGTAGGATCGATCACGGTGTCGTTTGTACTGATAAGTTCCTTAGCGATAAGGAATCCAAAAAGTGGGATTGTGATAAGAAGAAAAATGCGAATCCAGAGCGGAATACGATGGTAGGCATCCCATAAAAAGCGCAGTCCTCGCTTCATAACAATGCGGGCGACCATAACAATTGGAACAATAACAATGAGAGCAAGAACAACAGCTAATCCTTCAGACATATATATATGAATATACCATATGCTTTGGATGTGGAGGGATTTGACAAATACAATCGGTGTGCTATACTTTGATAGATCCTCTTCGATAGGATTGGCAATTTGAAAACTTTTTCTGAACAATTTTATATAGGGTATTTATCAAGCAATTGATAGAAATACGGCTTAAGTATCGAATGCCTTGGCATCAGCGATCTTGCCCGACCCTTACCAATATCTAGAAAAAGTTTCTGCACAACCGTCCTTGAGGATCGCTTCATGTAGCTTTTTTCTCATGTATTTAATCAATTTATCTATTATCGTAGATTTCATTATTTATTAATTTATTATTTTTTCCTCCTCTTCTCATATGTTTACAAAACGTTCCAAACCTGCCGTAAAAGCACCCCTTTCTTCACAGGATCAATCAGAAACACTCGATGTTTCAAAAATGCTCGATCAACTTGAATCCAAGCCGATTATGACCGCAGATTCAGGCTATGATGTCTCTCCACAACCAGAACAGCAGCAACAATCAACACCAAAAACTGCACCAGCTCAAAAAGGTGCACCTCTTGAGGATAGACTAAAGGAAGATCTCAAGATGAGTTATCCTGCAAAAGGAATACTTGATGTGACTTTTGGTGGATATGGCTTCTTAAGAAAAGACTATATCATCAATCCAGACAGCGATATTTATGTATCAACTTCCCAAATTCGACGTTTTTGGCTTCGAAAAGGGGACGAAGTAGAAGGATTGGCTCGCCCTGCAAAAGAAGGAGAGCGATTTCATTCACTTCTCTTGATAAAAAAGATCAACGGTGTCGAAATCACGGAAGAACAAAGCAGAACGCGAAAAGAATTCGACAAGCTCACTTCCATTCACCCTGATAAACAGATCAGATTGGAAACAAAGCCAGAAATATTGTCCACACGCATTGTTGACCTTATTTCTCCTATCGGATTTGGACAACGCGCCCTTATAGTTTCCCAGCCAAAAGCAGGAAAAACGACATTCCTCAAGGAAGTGGCAGAAGCAATCACTCTTAATCATCCTGATGCAACACTCATGGCTATCCTCATCGGAGAACGACCTGAAGAAGTGACTGAGATAAAAAGATCTTTGAAGGGAGAGGTTGCTGCCTCAAACTTCGACGAGTCACCTCGTCAACAGGTAAAGGTAGCTCATCTGGCCCTTGACCGTGCCCGTCGTTTGGTCGAAATGGGACACCATGTGGTCATTCTGCTTGATTCCATCACTCGTCTTGCTCGTGCCTTGAATATGGCAGTTGGGCAAAACGGGAAAGGTACTGGACGCAGCATGTCTGGAGGATTCGATCCATCAGCACTTTATCCTGCAAAAAAGTTCTTAGGAGCAGCCCGTAATTGTGAAGAAGGTGGCAGCTTGACCATAATCGGAACGGCTCTTATCAAGACTGAATCTCGTATGGATGACCTTATCTATGAAGAGTTTAAGGGAACGGGCAACATGGAAGTCCATCTTGACCGTGGATTTGCGGATAAACGTCTGTATCCAGCGCTTGACATAGAAAAATCAGGTACACGTCATGAAGAGTTGCTCTTCAGCGAAGACCATTTAAAGAAAATCACGACACTCCGACGCATGCTGTCCCTTCTCACACCAGAGGAGAGATTGACCGCAATGATCGACAAGTTGACCAAGGTAAAGACAAACGACGAATTCCTCAACAGCCTTAAAGGCTAATAGAGAAAGTCGCGATTACCTAGGGTGGTGTATACTTCTTTTCTATATGCTATATAGAGTATTGGAACGGGTATGTGCCGGTATTCTTTTGATTTTTTTTCTTCCCTTGTTGTGTGTATTGTATATAGTAGTACGACTCACTTCCAGAGGGCCATTTCTCTTTACACAACTACGTATTGGAAAAAATAAAAAACCTTTCTGGATCTATAAAATCCGTACGATGGTTGTTGGGGCTGAAGGACTACAGGCACGATATAAGAATAAGAATGAAGCTGACGGGCCTGTGTTCAAGATGCGCAACGACCCGCGCTATACCAGAGTGGGCAAATTTCTTTCTCACAGCGCGCTTGACGAGCTTCCGCAGCTTATCAACATAGTACGAGGTGAAATGGCATTCGTTGGTCCGCGCCCCTTGCCAAAAAAAGAAGCGTTACGCATACCGAAAAAATACCATGTGCGATTTACAGTGCTTCCTGGGATGACATCGACTTGGATAGTAAACGGTGCCCATAGCCTCACATTCAAGCAATGGATGGAGTTGGACTCTGAATATGTCAGGCACAACTCACTCTATCATAATAGTATCATACTGCTACAAACTGGACTTGTAGTCCTTCGCATGATAGTTACCCGCTTGTTGTATAAGTAGATCTGGGTATTCTTCGCATTGTATGTCTTTCCTCATTCAAAAAACTCGCACAAGGAAATTAAAGTGCTCAAACAGGTTTTGCATTCGTCAAGACACACAATGCTCCGATTATTTTTTTTGACACTATTTGTTACTTGGTAGCCTATTGGATACATTGTGATATTTTTGTGGATAACTTGGGGGGAACTCACAGACAATGTATGCGGGAATTAAAACAATTAACGACGTCTATAGAGAATCTCTCTTGACATCGAAAGGTGCAGGAACATATACTGGATACTAGTAGGGAGTATAAAATAAATTTGAAATTAACAATTATAATTTTATAATTCTTCCATATATGGAACTTTCAAAACGCATAAGTAGGATAATCGGACAGTTAAAGGGGATTCAAAAGATGGTTGAATCAAAAAGGGATTGTGGTGACGTACTACAACAGGTTTCAGCCGTAAAAAAGGCAATAGACGGTCTTTCGAAAGAGATAGTTGTATCGAATATCTGTGAGTTTCTGCCACATAAGGATGTCAGCAGAGTGAGTGAGATGATTGAACGCGCTATAAATTTATAAATTAAAAAACAATTATGGAAAATAATAAGGTCATCATTATAGGTGGAGGTGCAGCTGGTCTTTCTGCAGCAATCTATTTGGCCCGTGCAGGCCTTGCCCCATTGGTATTTGCAGGCTCCCCTCCCGGTGGACAACTTATGTTGACTACTGAAGTTGAGAACTTCCCAGGAAAAGATAGCATATTGGGTCCAGAACTCATTGATGAGATGAGAAAACAGTCGATAAAATTCGGAACGACAATCATTGATGAAAACGTCAAGACCGTTTCCTTGGATGGTTCGACAAAGCTTGTCGAAACAGCCAGCGGAAAACAATATCAGACAAAGGCATTGATACTAGCAACAGGTGCGCGTGCTTTGTGGCTCGGAATAGAAAGTGAGACGCGTCTGCGCGGGAAGGGAGTTTCAGCCTGTGCGACATGTGATGCATTTTTCTTCAGGAATAAGGTCGTTGCGATAATCGGAGGAGGAGACAGTGCGCTTGAAGAAGCATTGACACTCACCAAATTCGCCTCGAAAGTATATGTTATTCACAGACGGGAAGAATTTAAGGCTTCAAAGATTATGCAGAAGCGGGTCTTGGAGCACAGCAAAATCGAAGTGATCTGGAATGCCCAAGTCAAGGAAATCGTGGGAACGATGAAGGTAGAAGGCATAAAACTTGACATAAAAGGCACAGAAAGAGTGGTGGAGTTGAATGGCGTGTTCGTCGCAATCGGTCACAGACCAGATACGGACATATTCAAAAACATAATTGAACTTGATGCAAAAGGATATGTTATGACTGTCAATACGGTAGCGCTGGAAAATTTAAAATTCGAAATCCTCAATTCAAATGCAAACGAAGGAAACGCATTGAAATCTAAACTTCAGAAGTTTGATGCTACGTATGGCACACAAACTTCTGTTGCCGGTATCTTCGGTGCCGGAGACTGCGTGGATCATGTGTATAAACAAGCATCCACTGCAGCCGGGATGGGAGTACAAGCGGCGCTTGATGCTGAACGATGGTTGGAAAATAACGCGTAATGTAACTCTATATTATTAATTCATTTTAAATATAGATATGAACGACATGTTGCAAACGGCTCAAAATACGATTATCAAGACAGGGCGAGAGATGGGATTGAGTAAAGATTTTATTGACAGATTAGTGCAGCCGAACGCGATACATGAATATGCACTGCAGGTACGGATGGACAACGGTACGAAGCGTCTCTTTTCGGCATTTCGCATACAGCACAACAATAACCTTGGTCCGTATAAGGGAGGAATCAGGTTCCATCAAAACGTGAGTAGGGATGAGGTGCAAGCACTTGCGACACTCATGTCGATAAAATGTGCGGTAGCAGGCATTCCCTATGGAGGCGGAAAGGGCGGCATAGTATTCAATCCAAAAGACGTGTCAGCAAGCGAATTACAACGAATAGCGGAAGCATTCGCAGTCGCTGTAACGCCAGTCATCGGACCTGAAGTGGATGTACCAGCACCGGACGTGAATACTAATGGTCAGATTATGAAGTGGATGACGGATGAATACATGAGGAACACAGAAGCAAAATACACAAAGACACAACTAAAAGCTACATTTACCGGAAAGATGATACAGGAGGGGGGAACGTTAGGACGAACTGAGGCAACAGGACGGGGAGGTGTCGCTATCACAGAAGCACTTTTAAATAAACTGAAAAAAAAGCCATCGCAGATGCGAGTGGCTGTCCAAGGATTTGGGAATGTTGGGTATTTTTATGCCCAAATCGCGACAGAAAAAGGAATGAATGTGGTTGCGGTATCTGACTCAAAAGGAGGCATTACCCAAGATAAAGGGAATATTCAAGGATTAGACATCCAAAAGATACTGGAATGCAAAAAAGAAAAGGGAGAAGTATCTGGCTGCTATTGTGTCGGAGGAGTATGCGACATAAAGCAAGGCAAAAAAATAACCAATGAAGAACTTCTTGAACTGCCGGTAGACATCCTTGTTCCCGCAGCGCTGGAAAATGTGATCAATAAAGACAACATGCGTAAGATACAGGCAAAGATCATTATCGAAATGGCAAATGGTCCAGTGAGTGAAGAGGCATATGATTATCTGACAAAAAAAGGAGTATTAATAGTTCCTGACGTGCTTGCCAATAGTGGTGGAGTTGCTGTTTCTTATCTTGAGTGGTATCAGAACATGAAAGGTCAGACATGGAGCGAAAAGAAAGTCAATACAAAACTATATGAAATGATGAGCGACGCTTTTGAGAAAATTTGGCAGACGTACAAAAAACGCAAAACAAGCTTGAAGCAGGCGGCGTTTGAAACTGCCTTAGGGAGAATTGTTGCAAAAATGGAAAAGTAATGTTAGATTGAGCTATGACATTCAAACATATGAGAGCACTTATCCTTTTTGGATTGCTCTTTATAACCGTCCTTTTTTTCCTTCCTTTCTTTCAAGATATGTTTGTGTTGTCTAAGTGGTTCCTTATGGGGGTAGTGGCACTTCTGCTTATCACAAGCTCTATTGGTGAGTTTGTCGTGTCAAAGAAATTGACATGGGAAAAAAGGGATGCTGATTCCGTACTGATGCTTTTTATATTTGCGGGCGTCCTCTCACTTCTTTTTGGCTCAGTCAACAAAGTTCAAGCATTGATAAATCCGGCATTTGGACTCCTTACGTTCGTATTCTTGTTTATCGTTTACCTTTATGTGTCCCGATCTCATCCTAAGTTTTCACAGGGGAGTATCATTTTCCCACTGTTTAGCGCGTTATTTGCCATAACAGTCCTGTTTACGACTATTCCCAATCTTTTAGCCCTACTTCCTAAACAACTAGGCGCATATCAAAACATAACGTTAGCAGGTAATTTATTCGATACATTATTGTTCTTGGGATTTGCAGCAGTCTTATCGTTGAGTATCCTTTTGAAAAAAGAACTTTCAAACACCAAGCGGGTATCGGCACTAGTCGGGTTTAGCGCGACAACATTCACCGCCGTCATCGTATTATTCACCCTTATTCGCAACGGCTCTGCGCTTGCATTGCCGTCATACACCCATTCGTGGTATTTGGGAGTGGAAACATTGAAACAACCATTAACAGCGCTTTTTGGAGTGGGTCTTGACAACTTCCAAGCGGTATTTACAAAAATAAAGGACATAAGTTATAACAGTTCGCCGGTTTGGCAGATTTCATCTTTCTCACTCTCACGATCGTTCATTTTTCATGTGATGACGGAGATGGGGTTATTCGGTGTTGGGGCCATGATACTTGCTTTAATCCATCTCTTTAAACGCGCTTTTGCGGAACAGGGGACAGTTGAGATGAAGCTTATCCTGTTTTATTTCATAACAGTATTCATCTTGTTGCCTCCGTCATTCTTACTGCTTTTCTTATTTTTTGTCTGGATGGGATATGTCGAGTCACATCATCACCAAAAAGAAGCGGTCCTTGATTTGGGAGAGATATTGCCCGCCTATGTCTTGCTTGCGCTAGTCGGCATCGCGCTTGTCGGGACATCTTCATTCTTCCTATGGAGAGTGGGAATGTCTGAGTATATATTCAGACAATCATTTGAAACGAACAATCTGAAAACTGTCTATGAAAAAATGAAAAGCGCTGTTACCTATAATCCATATAATGAGCGTATCCGATCGAACTTTACCCAGGTACATCTTTTAATAGCGAACACCATTGCTGAAAAGGCGACAAAAAACGAACAAGGACAAGCGCAATTGAGCGAAGCAGATAAACAGACGGTAAGTCAGGCAATCCAAGCCGCAATCAGTGAAGCGAAGGCGGTCGTGTCTCTCAATCCTCAAAAAGCGGCAAACTGGGAGCTCTTGGGGTATGTATACAAAAACATAATGGGAGTCGTACAAGGTGCAGATTCATGGACCATATCGGCATATCAGAGGGCAATCACTCTTGATCCCCAGAACCCTCAATATCGAGTGGCTCTTGGCGGCGTCATGTATGGATTGAAACAATATGAGGATGCATCACGATTGTTCGAACAAGCAGTCATATTGAAATCCGACTGGTCAAATGCACAGTATAACTATGCATGGGCACTGGCACAAAAAGGATCATATCAACAAGCCGCAACAGCCATGCAGGCATGTCTCTCTTTATTGAATCCAACACGAGATGCTGCTGACTACAAAAAAGCTGCAGCAGACCTTGAAGAATTCAAGAAGAAAATACCGGTAACGGACGAAGGGCAAGAAGCAAAAACGGAGAGTGCCGAGCGAGGGAAGGAAACATTGACACTCCCACCTGCCGCAGAGTCGCTCATTGACCCGAAAATAACGATTCCCGACACAGCGTCGCCTGAGGCCAAATAATGATTTAAGGCGCCTATCGAGGGTAGGTTTTAGTATAATAGAGGGATGTCTGACCTTGGTTTATTTTTTGTATTTTTCAGGGAGTATATCTTCAATAAGGCTATACAGTTTAGCACGCAGTTTGAAGCGCTCAAAGATATCCTGGTTTCCTTCCTGATCGCAAAACGAGGCAAATATTCTTCCTCGTTCCTGAACAGTTCACTCATCATACTTGTCGTCATCGCTGTCGTTGCAGGTCCGACAATCGCCGAAAACAATCCATTTTCTCCGCTTTTTACGCAACAGTATGACCAGAAGAACCAATCAAGCGTCGTTTCATATAACCCTTACGAGACAACACTGTCAACAGTCATCTCATCGAAGCCGCGTGATAAGGTCGAAAACTACCGTATCAAGAGTGGAGACACCCTTGCTTCAATCGGAAAGAAATTTGGCGTATCTGTCGACACCATCAAATGGGCGAATGACTTGAAAACGGACACAATAAAACCTGACCAGACGTTAAAAATACCTCCAGTCACTGGAGTTGTTCACACGGTCGTTTCAGGAGAAACAGTCTACTCAATCGCGAAAAAATATAAGACGTCAGCTCAGAACATAGTCAATTTCATATTCAATGATTTTGCTGACCTTGACACCTTTGCGCTTCGTGCAGGACAGACTCTATATGTTCCAGATGGAGTCATCGAACCAGAACAGCCACGTTATTTTGCGCAAGCGCCACAGTATGCCAACGCTATCGCCGGAATTCGGGGTTCATCCAGCTTTATATGGCCGACAACCGGAATCATTACGCAATATCCTACGTGGTACCACATGGCGTTTGATATCGCCAGTAACAGCGGTCCGGCAATCATTGCTGCCGATACGGGAACCGTTACCTATGCGGGATGTATCAATTGGGGATATGGATGTCATGTGATGGTCGATCATGGAAATGGATATCAGACTCTCTATGGACACATGTCCGCAATTTCGGTGAGTGCAGGGCAAGCTGTTGGCCAAGGGCAACAGTTGGGCATAATGGGATCAACAGGACGATCGACTGGTCCACACTTACATTTCGAAATCCGCTTGAATGGAGCGCTCCAGAATCCGCAGAACTACCTAAAGTAAGTATTAAATTTTTTAATTATCCTTTTAATTGTCATCTCGAGCGGATTTTATGCTTTTTTTGGAGTCGAGAGATCTCATTTTTTGAGATTTCTCCACTTCGGTCGAAATGACAGTTTTAAAATTAATAAACTAGAGAGTTATTGTATCGTTATCCCGCTGAAGCTGAATCCTCCTCCAAATTGGAGTAGACCTTCGTTAATTGACTGTGTCTGTGTCGTACACCACGTACTGTATTGAGGCCCTGCAATGAAGGACGCGATGCGATATTGATAGCTGTTGTTCAACTGGACAGTATTGTCGATATAGGAGACAGTGTTTGGATTAAGGGACGCATCAAGATCGACCCATCCTGCATTATTTAGGTTCCGTTGTATTCTATATCCCGTTTCATTCGCCGATACATCCACCCATTCGATAGTATTGGTCGTATTATTTGTGCGTGTCATCTTGCATGAGGAGGCGGCTTCAACAGTAAGAGTGGTGAAGGAGAATGGTGCGGCTTGAGTACTCGTCCAGACGTTGGTGCCGTTTGGATCTATTGCATAGCTCCTCCAATAATAGGTGGAGTTATAGTTCAGTGGAGTCGAGATAGTGTATGATGCCTGCATTCCTGAAACGTAGGCCGTATTTGTCTCGGTATTCTGACCACTCCACCCGGTCTGTGAGCTGGTTTGGTCAAACGTCTGACATCCAGTTGTCATCGCTAAATTCGTGCACAATTCAATTTTATAGCGCAAATAATCGATATTGATATCGGTCGTGGTGGTCTGGAGAGTGGGTGTTCGAGAGACAGCTGTGGCAGCATTGACAGGGGAGTCGAGAGTGGGGAGAGCGGGCGCAACATTTGCATTATAATTTAATGTTACTGACGTTAGATTTGCAGAAACTGCTTCATCAGACGAGTGGAAAATAGTCCGATATTGGAAATATCTGTCTCCCAAAGAAGAAGCTATAGAGGATCCAGCGGCATTCGTCAGATAGTTTCCATTTGATTTAAGGTCATCTATCCAGACGGTACGAGCTTCATTTCCATCAGTGAATCGCAAGGTGAGAAGGTCAGTTGCATTCCTATGAATAGATTGGGATGCAGTGATATTCCAGTATTCCTTCTGCCATTTGAAGACATCTGCATTTGCAGTGAACCCGCCGGCCGGGAATGTGCCTCCGGCGTCCCAAGACAATACGGTGAGTGCACCTGTGCTTGGGTTGACTGAGGTGACTGTTCCTTGGGCGGTATACTCGGTGCCGTCATAATTTTCACGAACGATTATTTTATCTTCAGGATAAATGTTGGACCCTTTTTGATTCAGTCCATAGCTTGTTGCGTCGACTGTAAAAGAAAGGTCACCTGAGTTTGCGATAAGGTTTCCTGCATCCAATTTTGCACCGAAGTCAATAGTGATTGAATGCGACCGAAGACCGACTTCGTATGCTTGGCGGATTTCGTCAGCAGTACGTGCCACATTACTGATGCGGACCTCATCCATAGATCCCGTCCAGGGTTGAGTTGTCCCATCCGAGGTTGATAGGTAGTTTCCAACACTTGATGTTCCTAGAGTTGCAGGGGCAGCCATGGATAAGACCTGCTGACCATTCACATATATATAAGCATCTGTTCCTGATTTCACCCAAGATACGTAGCTCCATTGATTGAGAGGTAATAGGGGGCCAGAGACTGTACTATTTACCCAAGCAGCCCCATTTCCCATATAAAATGAAACATTTCCCCCATAGTGCCCGACGTATAGCACAGCATTTTCGCTGAATAGACGGAAGTGAGTCGCAGCCGTTTCTACAGTTGGATATACCCATGCATCTACAGTGACATTTGCTAGATTATCTACAATCGATTGATTACCAAGACTAATATTATCGGTTCCTGTAAAACTGCGAGCAGATCCGACTTTTCCCAGAACGCTTGTGGTCCCGACAGGTGTGCCATGATGGATATCGGCACCATCTTTTACGTATGCACCGCTTCCAGCTTGCTCGTCCAAATGCCAAAATGCGAGAGTGTTTATGTCTGCTTGATTATTAACAAATGAGGATTCACCCATAGCAACTGACAAATATGTTCCTGGTCTGTCTGCAGCGACATAAAAGGGGAGTATTGTCTTATTCGAGAGGTCTGCAAGGGAAATAGCAATTTCACTATATGTGTCGCGTCCAGCGCGATAATCTTCTGCAATTTCTTCAGATGTTCGAGCTGTCTTCTGTATGCGGATTTCATCAATTGCTCCTCCATAATATGCATATCCAGTGTATCCCAATCCTACGGTGAGGCTTGCGGTTGAAGAGATATCTCCTGTCCATCCCGCGGTTGAACTTATAACTTTCCCATTTTTGTATATATTGACGGTGCCGTTTAATCTTGACACAGCAAGATGTTGCCATACATTAGTATCGAGACTTACTCCACTATCAATCCATCCATTGGTTGGATTCCACCAGGCAATATGTCCGTTCGTACCATATGATGTTGCAAGCCAAAAACCCACTGATCCATTATATGTCGACAGTAATCCTTCGTAGTTACCGGCTATCGTTGTCGGTTTGACCCAGAGCTGGATAGTGAAATTTCCTGTGCGAAAATCAAATGTAGAGTTATTCGGGATGACGATTTTATCGGATGATCCATTAAAACTTCTTGCTTTGCCACTTATCCCCTTAACTACCGTCGTGCCTGTGGGAGTACCATGATCAGTAGAGCCATTTACCGCAGTTATAACAACTCTCCCCCCAACTCCATTTGTCGATGCGACACCGCCAGCTCCAGCTCCTCCGTTTGCTGGGTCGTTTGAACCTGCCTGTCGTGTATCTCGTCCGGTAAGTGTGTATCCGTTTGTCACGCCATCTCCCGAGATATAGCCACTTCCACCTCCACCACCACCCATCTGAGCGACTCCTACATTATCATAAGCTCCTCCTCCTCCTCCATACCATCCTCCACCTCCACCACCACCATACGATCCTGTTGCGGCGTGACCTCCAGTATATTGTGTACCTGCTGTGGCTCCTGCAGCAGCTCCAACACCAGCGATTCCACCACCACCTTGCCAACCACCTCCACCACTTGTAAGAAAGTTATTTGCTGCCCATCCTCTCTGTCCATATACTCCACCTCCAGCACCACCTGAAGAATCGCTGGATGTTGCTGAAGTAGCTCCTCCACCACCTCCACCTCCCGCAGTCAATAGATCAACCCCACCATATCTGATAGCTGATCGTCCTCCCCCCTGACCGGCATACCGACAGTCACTTGTTACACAGTTGCGTCCACCCCCGCCATATGATTCGGTGGCACTTTCATTCCCTAGAACTCCGCTTACTCCTCCCGCTCCGACCATGACGGTAAGGACTTGTCCAGGGGTAACCGCAATAGTTCCGCTGGTATACCCACCTCCACCACCTGCATAACCATAGGTCCATCCACCCGGGGCTCCACCTCCACCCCCACCACCCCACATTTTTACGTTGACTGAAGTAACTCCAGCGGGAACAGTGTAAGTTTGATCAGCCCCTGTTGGATTATAAGTTGCTATATTATAAGGGGCATCATTTTTTATGTATGCGCCAGTCCCACCTGTTTCATCCAGATGCCATATTCCCACAGTATTTGTATCTGTTGGTGCTTTTCCAGTTGTCAATTTTTGAGAAGCAGACCCTTCAATTTTTGTCGTTGTATCTGATGTATTCTTGGATACGCGAACAATGACAATACCAGATCCTCCGTTCCCACCTGGATTACTGAAATTATAATGGGAACTGCCTCCACCACCTCCACCGGTATTTGCGCCACCATTCCCTCCAGCCATATTTGTTTGGGTTGCGACAACACCGCCACTCCCCCCGGAGCCTGGATTGAGGCCGGACCCTCCATTAGTGACTCCGGTACCACCTCCGCCTCCACCACCAACACCACCATTTCCACCTGTTACCGAATAACCCGCGCCTCCACCCCCACCACCCCAGTAATACCCAACTCCCAGTATGTCATTATAAAGTCCGGGTCCGCCATTTGCCTGATTATTCCCGTCAGCGCCAGGACCTCCTGCTCCACCGCCGCCCCCAGAATAATATTGTCCTCCTTGCAGCCCTCCACGGTATCCTTGACCTACTGTGCCGGCTCCGGATCCGTATGTCCCTGCAGCTACAGCATCGTTATTGTATCCGCTGGATCCTCCTCCTGATCCACCTGAATTTCCGAAATGAATACCAAGACCTTGTGTGTTATGTGACGTTCCACCCCAACCTCCACCTACTGCAGTAATAGTTCCGAACGTAGAATTTCCTCCGTTTGTTCCTCTGCCTGGAGGGTGAACACCAATCCCTGCAGGAGCTCCAGCTCCGCCGTAGCCTACCGATACCGATATTGGTGTATTTGCTACAACAGGATATTTTTCTTTGTACACAACACCACCTCCACCTCCACCTCCACCCATATTTGCACCGCCCCCACCGCCACCAGCAACGACAAGCACATCTATATTCCCGCTCGTTGTACAGGTAAAAGTCATACTTCTGTTTGGGGTGATAATTACCGCTCCAGCGTAGCCACTCACAGTGCTATTTGCCGTTCCACCCCAACCTCTGCCCATAAAATCAACGTCACCGCTATTACCAGGGGTAGCGCCACTTCCGGCAGTCGTAGAAGCAGCACTGACTCCGGCTCCACCTATATAACCACTCCCACCTCCACCTCCACCCATCTGGGAAATGGTGACATTATGATATGATCCACTTCCTCCTCCATACCAACCTCCGCCTCCACCACCACCGTATGATCCACCGAGAACATTACCACCTGTGTACTGTGTCCCAGGATATCCAACGGTAAGATTACCGTTTCCTCCAGCACCACCGGCAACTTGAGTTCCTCCACCTCCCGCAGCAGCTGGACTTGCAGCGGCAGAACCAGCAGCACCAGATGTCCCTCCTCCAGCGCCTCCAGCTGAGCTACTTGATGTTGTTAATGTAGAGCCACCACCGCCTCCACCACCCGCAGTTAACAAATCAACCCCTCCATACCTAATAGCTGATCGTCCTCCACCTTGGCCTGAATAACGGCAGTCTGAATTACAGTTCCGCCCTCCACCTCCATATGAGTTTGTTGAGCTTTCATAATTTAGATACCCAGGAGCTCCTCCCGCTCCAACCATCACATCAAGCACTTGGCCAGGAGTAACTGCGATTGTTCCTGTTGTGTATCCACCACCTCCTCCTGCATATCCATAGGTCCATCCACCTACCGCTCCACCTCCACCTCCACCACCCCACATTTTTACGGTAACTGAAGTAACGCCTTCAGGCACAGTATACTTTTGATCTACTTCAGTACCTAAATACACAGCGCGATCGCCTGTGGTGAACATATATGTCTTACCTCCATCAGTCGTCACTCCGCCATTTGCGGTACAACTAGGAAGAGGAGAGGAATCAAATGAATCGACTGTTGCTTCATTTGTGATAGGTTTCCATGCTTCCCAAGTGCCGTCTGTGGGATCTGCCGTATTTCCTACGCGCGTTTGAAATTCAACATTCGTTGCATTATAGTTGGATAGAATTTCATTGGCATCCAGCACTCTTCCATAAAACCTTGTAGAATCTATAACCCCTGGAAAAAACGATGTTATTAAGGTGCCCGCTCCAATTAATTTAACATCAGTATTATTAGCTATTGTATAGGCAGCTGTTGTAATAGACCGCACTTCTTTCCCATTTACATACACCTTTCCTGTATCGCTATTTGAGGCTCGAGTGTAGACGATATGACTCCATTGTTCTGCCTCTATAACTTTATCAACTGAATCAAAAATCCAGGTATTAAGGCCAGTAACAGACACTCTTCCGGTCCCACCATTTCCCGTTCCAACTTCCAGTTGCCAACCTCCGGCGGCATTAGTCGTCCTTGTACTGAACACAGTATATCTTGCAGTGAGATTCCTTGGTTTGACCCAGCTTTCAATAGTGAACGGGCCACCTGTAACATTTAGAGATGAATGGTTTGGAACACTTAAGTAATCGCTTGTTCCATTGAACATAATAGCGCCTGCTCCCCATCGTTGATTTTGGGCAGTCCACCCAGAACCAAGAACTAAATCTGGTCCATTTGTATTACTAAATCCAGTAAGAGTCGCATTACACGATGTCCCACATGTTCCAGCATAATTTGCTGCAATAGCAGTTCCACGTTCGTTCAGGTTCCATTGAGCAATCAAGCCAGTTGAACTATAAGGAGTTTCTCCAAAACCAGTTGCAACTCCAGTTTCAACCCATGAAAGACCGCTCCACGCAGTTGCCTTTGTGCCCAGGTCAATGACGGGGGAGGTATAGGTAGCATTAGGGCGGCGGGATGCAGAGGCTTTTATATCTTCTAATGATCGGGCAATATTACTGATTCGAACCTCGTCAATTAATCCATCAAAAAATAACTCGGAAGCATAATTACTCGATCCAATTCTTAGTGTTGTAGTGGTATTCTGTATGCCAGTGAAACTAGTTACACTACTACTTACTTTTAAATCGTCATTGAAATAGACATGACACTGATTGTTTGTAAATACTCCAGTAACAAGAGTCCATTCTCCAACAGGAGGAAATGTGATAGTATCACAATTTATCTGGTTACTTGCCGCATCTCTGACCGCGAAACGAATGCCTTCTGCACCACCTAATCTAATAAAGAATGCATTCCCCGCAGCTGCGAAATCTGCTTTCGCAATAATACTGTTATAATCCGATGCGGTTGGTAATGAATTTGGTTTTATCCAAACAGATATAGTTCCCTGGAGTGCTTGATCCAATATAGTCACATCTCCAAACTCAATATAGTTGGTTGTTCCGTTAAAACTCCTTCCATTTCCCATTTTTCCAGCAACAACCGTCGTACCAGTTGGAGTTCCTGTTATTCCATTACCAGATGAGTCCAACACATTCCCACTCGCCTCATTCATATGCCACAAACCAACTGTGTTGGCGTCTGCTGCAAGTTCCTGATAACCACTCCCAAGAATAGGGGATGCACCGGAGCCTGAATCATACGAATTATCCAGTGTCCCCGTCGCAAAAGTGCTTGATGTATTGTGGACGACCGTCGGATCTATAGTTATTGGGAGGACACGTTTTGGGTCGTGAAGCCAAGTAGGGTCAACGACGACTTGCAAAACGTATGACTGACCTATTTGCTTTATTGTCTTTAAACGAGAAAGAAGTTCTGTCGCAAATTGCTCCTGAGTTTTCTTGACATTCTCTTCTTCCTGTCCGACAACCCGATAACTCACGGCATAGCTCACAGCACCGGCAGCATCCTTCACATACGGACGTTCAAAATGGAATTGATAGGTATTATTTTTATCAAAAAAGACAGGAATACCTTCTGCGGATATTTTGGTGATAAGCCCTTCAGTCTTGAGGGTGCTGGGGAAGATATTTTCTTTCGGGACCTTATTCAGGATGATGTTTTCTTTGAGTCCATCCCGACGCATACTATACTCTGTCGTAATTTCTCCATTGGGGGAGGAAAAGGCAAGGAGATTCTCGCTTTCTTTGATTTTGGTTCCCTCAATCGGCAGCTGAAAAGAGAGTGAGACATTCTCGCGTTTCACGACGACTTCAACCTGCTGTTCTGAGCGAGAAATCGTCGTATCCAAAACATTCGGAATTGTCCCGTGAAATTCACCTGGATTAAAGAGTTGCCGACTGAATCCGAGCTCCGGCTTTTTTGGGATACGAGAAACAATAAAAAAGGCTGTCACAACAAGTAAAACGGCAATACCGGCAATGTACCACTTTTGGAGTAATGAATGAGTCTTTTTTACCATATAAAATGAGATATATTCAGTGTAACAAAAATGAGGTGTCAACAGGAGACGATTTTACTATCAGGTACATCCAACATTGGGGTTATCAGTACAACATGCCTCATGAGAGCTATAGATAGTGATACAGGCACCTGTTTCCACGCTCTTGAGGCAGTTGGTATATGCATCGGTTCCTAAGTTTCCAGGACCTCCACAATTATTGCATTTTGCGTCTCGGGTATAACAGTTGTAGACTCCGGATCTATTCAGCCAGATATTGGGGCTTGATTCACCATAGTCGTATCCCCACGGAAGGGAAGGACCGCATCCAGACTGTGCACATCCGACATCCAAACTTGATTCATCATTCTGGATATTGAATTTTGCATAGATACGATACATTTTGGGACACGCATATGTGTCGACTGAATAATAAAATTTTTGCTTGGGGTGGCTTGGATCGCAGGGAAGAGTTTCAAGATATGGCTTTAATTGAGGGGATGTGGCTTCGTCTCCACAGATATAGCAGGGGTTTCCGGCAGGGGTCGCGTTATCTCCTCCCGTATAGCACACCATATTGGGGGACGGGTAACATCCCTTATCATTAAAATATTCCTCCATTGCTTTCTTGAATTTTGCCAAATCGGTTTTTTTTGTGGTATCAAGCGCCCGCCCATACATTTTTGCCGGATCCATAAGAATGATAACGCTGACCGCCAATACGGCAAATACAGTGATCACGATAAGTATTTCAAGAAGAGTCATGGCTATTCTATTCTTTTTCATGGATATATGTCATAATGATAACATGGTTCGGCACAAACTACATCTTGGTGTTTTTTACGTTACTTTTTTGGCAATTTCACTCGTTGAAGGTATCCATTTCATACTGGATTTGCGGTTTCTGTATTTTTTCATTTTCGCCCTTCCGCTTTTTCTTTTTTTGTTTGATCCCAAAAAACACTATTCGATCCCGAAGGTGTTTTTAGGGTTATCCATCGTCTATATGGGGAGTTCATTTATTTCCCTCATCAATTCAAAACAGATAGGAGTATCTATAGAATTATTCCTGAGAGACTTGAGTTTGGTGCTTTTGTTTTTGTATGTTTTTCAACATGCAAAGCTCATAAAAAAACAATTGCCAAGATTGATTGTGGCATTGGCGGTGGTGTTTGTTGCGGTCTCGTTATTCTGTCTATACACCCCATACGGACGTGAATTTATAAAGGGTGTCAGGCTCAATCTCCTCTTCAATCCCGCATATCTCCATAAGACAATCGGCGACTATTTAGTGTTTCCCTTACTGATTTCTATCTACACTTTTTTTGTCAAAAGAAAGAAAATATGGCTTGTTCCATTCATATTATTGCTCCCTATATTTCTCCTTTCTTTTTCCAGAACAGCATACATCACACTTGCAGTAAGTCTTCTTATTCTTTTCTACTCGCATCGCGCCCTTATCAAGAAGGAATCCTTATCATTGGTAATTTCTCTTGGAGTGAATGGGCTTTTCATATTGGGAGCATGTATGCTTTTTGTCACAAGGGTCAATAACGAAACGCTTACACTCCTGCAAAATAACAGTTCGATACAGGGGATGTTGCACGCTCGTCCACTTATATTTTCACGTTCGCCATATTGGATTATGGGAATAAAAGGGTTCCTTCTGGAGCCATTTGTAGGGATTGGTCAGGGTAATTTTCCCTATTTATCTTATAGATTTACGGACGAACTTTTTGTTTCAACCATAACGAGCTTCAATCTGATAATCGACATGCTTGCTGAGCAGGGAATTTTTGCTGCCGCGGGTCTTGTTCTGTTGGTGTGCTATATCATTGTCGCCGCCGATAAAAAAAGCCTATCCTTTCTGCTTTTCAGTTCATTATGTATCAGTTTCCTGGGGTTTTCCACGTATACATATACACAGTTATGGATGTTATTTTTTATACTCGGAGGTCTGGCGCTTGCATCAAACGATAAAGTGCGGGTATTCTCAATGCCCAAAAAGGCGCTTTTGATAGTCACAAGCATAGGAGTTGTGTATATCCAACTCCTTTTTACGCATTCATTTCTCATAAAAAGTGGTCAGTATAAAATAGCTCAAGCAATTTATCCGTTTGATCGTGAGAATATGGAGACACTCATTGAAAAAAGTCATAAATATGAAAGCCGCTTTACGATTGCATCATACATTAATCAGTATCAAAACGCCTTCAGCATCGATGCCTTCCGGTTGGAATATGTAGGAGATAAATATACGGAGTTCGGGAGCCGATACTACGACAAGAAGGCGCTTCAGGCATATGAAGAAAGCTTCCTGTGGGGCGGGTATATCTATGGTGATAGCTTGGTTGACCGTATGGAGAAGCTATATACCCTAAAAAGAGACCTTGAGGGCCAAAAGGCAGCTGATAGATATGCTACTGCATACTTAGAAAACTATGAAAGAATCCTTTTGAAAGACCCAAAAAAGATACAACAGGACACGTATAATGCCGTTCAAAAGAAGATTAAGTCACTTCAAGAACAATCCCAAGAATGATTTTACTTACATTTCTGAACAACTGAGGATGTTGTTCCAGCAGGACAGGTGACACCAGCCCCTGCGATATTGATTGTACAAGCGGCGCCTCCTGCACCTGCATATGTTTTCCATGTACCGGTCGCTCCACAAGCTGTAGCCGTTGTAAATCCTGCGCTTATCGTGAAATAATGGGATGCACAGCCAGTAACATTACATACATAGAGTGGTTGGGATGGATCTTTTGTTTCGCCCGCAGCTGTACCATTTCCGGAACAGTCATAGTCATATTGTGAGACTCCAGAATTATTCAAGAATGGCGTAGAGAAGTAAGCTGTTTGCCCTGGTTTTGCATTTGCCACTGTATCACCACAGTCATTAGTGGTTGCCGCGTCCCTTAACTCATTGGGTGAGGTATGGCTAACGACTGACGCACCGTGTGTTGATGCACTTGTGCTAGTCGAAAGTGGGCATGTAGCGTGACTCAAACAAGTGGAATTTGGCGCTAAACCATTCGTATATGTATCGGCATCAGCATCTGCATAGCATTGTGTATGTGAAATCTTCACCTCGCTAGCCAAATCATTACAGTCAACTCCTGTCGGAGTAAATGCAACTCTTCTCTTGAATCCAGTTGGGGTCGGAGTGAGTGGTCCTGGTAATGGGTCTGACTTCGGGAGTGCGGTTGTCGCATATCCATCATTATCTGCGTCCGTGTACCATAAGACTCGATTCAGGAGGAGTTTTCCACCATCGATGATGGCAAGAGCCCCTCCGGTAAGAGTCAATTTTCCAAGTGCAATAGCCTGATTCCCTCCAATCGTCAATGTTCCGCCTGAAATACGAAGTTCACTTGTATTTTCAAGCCCTGTTCCGGTATCAAATCCATCAACGGTGTTATCAAATGAACATGAAGAGGTTATGGTGCTTGTTGTGCCGACCGTGTTGTATGTACATCCTGCGAATGCCAAAGAAGGAACAAACAAAAGAAGTGTTGCAAGAACAAAGTTAAATAGTATATTCATACTTATCTGAGTGTAATGTCAACACTCGATGTTCCGCTAGCGCTTGTTGCTTGAATGGATAATATATATGTGTATAGATATGAATCATCCATCGTCCATTCTCCAGACCAGTTGCCCTTGTTGGTGACTCCTGCACCTGCCGTCAACATATGAGGTTCAGAGGTTTTTTTATCGGTTTTGATTATCGCCACGACTTTCTGGACAGGGACAGTATCATTGACTTCAATGGTAAGTCTTTGTTTCCCACCAACGACTGGATCATATGGGTCAATCGTTCCTTTCCCCATTCGAGGACCTTTGACTTCACTACCGATTGAAACATAAAAATTCTTGGATCCATGAGGAATCGGTTTTGGGGATGGGGTAGGTGAATTGACAGGTTTTGTGGTTACAGTTGTGGTTGTGGATGCTGGCTCCTTGATTGTTGTAGGAACACTTTGTTCTTGTGTCACTACAGGAGAAGGGGATACGGATGTCGGGACATTAGTTTGTTTTGGTGAGCGATTCATCAAATAATATCCGCCGAGAGCACCCAATACGACAACCAACGCAACGAGGATTATCGCGTCAACACTAGTATGTTTGGCATTTTTTGTGTTGGTTTCTTCCTTCATTTCGTCGCTCATATACAATTCAATGTAGAGGAATTTTTATATCATGTCAAGGGTCAAATTGCTGTATTAAATTTAATTGATGATAAGCCAGTTAAAGGGAGTTTCAGTGTGTATCAACAGACTGGAAGATACGATGAAATAAGGCGTGCAGGGAAGTGTTGCGTTTGGTGCACAGGTCACCTTTTTACTTACAGAAAGTTGACCTTGCATGTTGTCAGAAGTTGGAGTCAGATAGATGAGGGAATCTTCCGTAACATTGTCATTATAAATGATGACTTCTTTGGCGTCTTGAGGTACAGCCCCAATTCCAGCGACCTCAGCATTTGTCTTGATGGCTGGTATTGGGACATTGATATTATTTACTATCCCTGAATCGGCAATAAGAGCCCCTTGCGTCGCGATCGACTCAAGGGAAAATTTCTTTGCAATTACTTCGTTGAATCGAGCGGAGCCTGATGCGTCAATCTCAGCAACGGTAACACCCTCCTTGTTCTTAATAGCAAGAGAGGAGGCTGAAATCTCACCTTTTGATGTGATATTTCCATTTTTTGCCATGATAACTGATCCATCAAAAAACGTTATCGTGCCAAGCGATGAGATGGAGAGATCGGAGGCGAGCGCAAGTATCGAGTGATCCTCCATAAAGAGGGAGCCAACAACCAATGAGTCTGATATGTATGCTTTATAGATGTTTGCTGTATCTGTAATAGATAGTGAATTATATGTTGCATCCAGATTTTGATAATACGATGCATTTGGAAGTGGTGAAGTTCTTAATGCCGCCAACTCTTGTTGTACAGCATTGATATCGCCACTCAGTTCCTGATATGAAGAGGCGAGAGTGGATGAATTGCTTGCAAGTTGGGTAGAAAGCGCGTCAATCGTTTCAGATTGTATCTCTTTTGCGATGAGTGTCCCTGAGATCGACGCATTCTCTGTTTGGACAGCCTCTGCGGTCAATGTTCCTGCAAACGTAGCCGATCCTTCTGCATCTATCGTTACGACTGGCGTATTATACAGTCCATTGATGACGAGTTTTGCAAGCTGTCCCGACTGTGTCCCAATATCGATAACATTCGTATTCAATCGCGGGGTTTCAATGGTGTTTGAGGCTTTCAAGAGCTCTGTATTAATTTCTTTCGACTGTATTTTATTACTTACATTCAATGTATCGATTTCAGCAATTGGGGATATTATTTTCTGGGTCGATATAATACCTGCGGTAATGTTTGCGAACAGTGCTTGGTTTGCGGCGGTGAATTCTTCGATAAAGTTTCCGATAAGAGTGAATACAGTCCCTTGAGCTACTATCTTTGGCGCAGTATAAGTAGGTGCATCTCCGGCAAGGATATTCCCCCTGTCATTCAGGATAAAACCAGTGCCAAAATCACTCTCATGTCTGGTATTGGCCCATCGACCTGCATCAAATCGAGGAGCAGTGAGGCGATAGGACACTTCGCTTGGGGTTGATGAATAGAACGTGAGCACCATTGTTGCTGGGTCCACGGAGTACCATGTTTTTCCATTGGTATTTGAAGAAAGAAGGACAGTCATATCCTGTATTTGGTCTTTCAGGTTTGTCGCTTTTGCAAAAAGCCACAAGTCTGAATCTTCGTGCTGGTTTCCAAGCGCTATGCGTTTGATATATGCCTTTGCTTCTTCGTTTCGCTCGGTCAACATGACCTTTCCGGTCGTCTCTTCTTTAACGCCGGTCATAGAAGGGAGGTATGTGGCGTATTTTTTCCCATTAATGGTATACGGAGGGTCGATGGTGCCGGCATTGATTTTACCGTCACATGCAGAACCTGTACCCTCATCCACACAGAGCGATGCAGTTGTCGTGTCTCCCGATCCTTTGATGGTTATCGTGCTATAAGAGCCTGCATTAAGGGAGGATATGAGAGGCGTGCCATCGATCATGAAAATGTCACCCAATGTGACGTTACCACCCAACACCGAGTCTCCCGCGGGATCGACATAATAGGAATTTGATGCCGAGTCAAAATACTGATCGGCAACCATTGTGCCCGTGACATCCAATTTATATCCATATCCGCCTGAATCAGGAGTCGTGGTCCCGATACCCACAGTTCCTGTTCCCAGATTAAACCATGCATCCTGATTGTTGGTTCCAGGCAAGTGGACAAGTGCACTTCCACTCGCAATCGCTCCCAAATTAAGCGCGTCCGTTATATATTGTGGCGAAAGACTCCCCAAAGTTCTTTGCCAATATTTTGAACCCATCTCAGACCAGACGCTCCCATCCCAATAGAATATCTTATTGTTTACCGTGTCATAATACATCGCACCATTTCCGATCGAAGTAGGTGGACTTGCAAAGCCACCCACTTGTATCTGTCCAATCGAGGCAATATTCCCCACATTAATAAGATTATCGTTAGAGAAAGAAATATTATTTGAAGCGGAGTCAAAGACGATGTCACCACTCAAGTTTGAAATAGTGGAACTGGTGCCTGCAATCGACAGCTTACTGGTCGGATCGGACACTCCAATACCGACATTTCCATTGCTCTTTATAACGAATCGCGTTTCGCCCGATGAGGATGCTGTGAAAATATCCCCAATGCCTGATTGATCGACAATGAGTGCGGCCTGACTCGTGTTTCCTGAGATGGATGCCACAGGGATAGTCCCCAACATCGATCGAAGATCAAGACTTGCAAGAGGGGTTGTTGTGTTTATCCCAATTCTGTTAGCATAGGTTCCCGCATAAGGAATAGAAAGTACATTCGTACCTACTCCTGAAAGCACGCTTTGCCAAGAAACAACATTATTAGTACCATCAAGAGCAAAGGATGCGCCATGGTCATTAGCGCCACCATCTTCCAAGATATTAAATGCTCCATCTGCATTAGCACCTGTTTCCAGTCGCATCTGTGCATTTGCGGCAGAGAATACATGGAGATTTGCAACAGGCGCAATCGTTCCTATTCCCACATTTCCCGTAGTATCCTGCAGAATCAGTCCGGTAGACCAGGTATTGAGACCTGATTTATAGGCAAGGTTAAGGGGGCCATATGCTGAGCGCAACTGTCCACCATATCCCATGGTAAGATTGCCTGATACCGATGCAGAAGATGCCGTAAAGCCACCCACTAAGCTTAAGCCTCCGCCGAACACCGAGTCACCTGATGGATCGACATAGTATGCTCCGCTGCCTACTGTATCGGTGAATATATCACCTCGCACGGTTCCGTTGACATCAAGTTTGTAAGTTGGATTGGTAAGACCAATGCCCACATTGCCATTATTCTTGACCACAAAGCGTGTCTCGCCCGATGAGGAAGCGGTCATAATATCTCCTACTCCCGATTGGTCAACGACTAACGTGGACTTGGATGTAGCTCCAGAGATGGATGCGACAGGAGTGGTCCCAGAGGTCTTGCGGATATCAAGTGCCGCAAGTGGGGAAGTTGTCCCAATCCCGACACTCCCGTTTGCAAGGACTGTCATAAGGTCGGTCGTGTAATTTCGGATAGCGAGCACAGGGCGGGTGGCGAGTGCACTACTGGCCAGTTGGGAGGTAAAGACAAGTGCTGGAGAGGTGCCGGTATCAGTTGTAATCATCGCTTGTATGTTTCCAGCAGTTGTTGAGCCGGAGCCACGGAATCTCATCTGTGGTGAAAAAAGTCCGTCCGTTGTTGATCCGTTTCTGAGTGAGAAATAGGCCGTCGCATCATCGCTCACATTGAATCGTGCAATCTCCTCAGCGGTGGATGTCACTGCTACTTGCTGGACGTGGAATAATGTCTGTGGATCAATCGTACCGATTCCAACATTGCTTGCAGCGTTTGGGTTTATCAACACATTTCCTGTCGTATTATATGTCGTACTGTTGCCAATAGTCAGAGTCTTTCTGTTTGTTGTCCCAATATTTCCATTACCATCGATGAATGTATTCACATTAGCAGTAGTTCCCGATATGGAGGCAGTAGGAGTACCTGAGTTCACATTCAGGAATGCAAATTTAGCTGATGAAGACGCTGTTCCTCCTATAAATGTATCGACCGTAGCATTTACAGGATAGAGTGCACCATTGAGGATTGTCCAGAGCGTTTCTCCACCAGTTATAAGCGACGCAGGATCGGTCCATGTATTTACTCCACCTCCAGCTGATGTGAGAATGTATCCGGTTGTACCTGCGCTTCCATTTGCACGAAGGGCGCCAGTGAGATTAATATCGCCTGAAACATCTAATTTATAAGTTGGAGAAATTCCAATACCTGTATTTCCAGCGAAATAATTAGCTCCACCCGCTGAATATATAGAGTAGTTGCTGGTACCTCCAATTGAAGATTGATCCTCCAAGTATATTCCATAGTTGTTTGCCAATGTGGCACCATTGAGTGTTGGTGTACTTATATATATACCTCTGCTATTGGTAATACTGGTAGTATTAGCACCAGTGCTTGTTTGATTTATCCACATCCCATTCATTGAAGAAACAGTACCTGCAGCTCCTGCAAGGATGTAGTTCCAGTTATTAATTCCGGTAACCGTTCCAAATGTACCCAAATGACTGGCGCCAATCTGTACACCTCCACCAAATCCTATTTGTGACCAGTTGTTTGTAACACCTGTATTTGCAGCGGTCTGAAGATTGTATTGGAAAGCGTTATTATTAAAGTCAGATGAGGCGGTTTGGTACAACAAGATATTACTGAGCGTTCCGGTCGTTGCTGCATTATTTGTTCCATTGTATTTATATATTTGCAATCTGGCTGTTGAATCTGGAACTATCCCAACCCCCACATCTCCATTTCCATTTATATTTAGTCCCGTCGTGCCTTTTGGTGATAGTTGGATAGACCCGGTCGATGCGCCACCTACAGTTAGGGCTGCCATGTTGGTTGTAGCTAAATTACCGTTCCCTGTCAGATAGGTAGCCACATTTGCCAATGAGCCGGCGACCGATGCGGTAGGGGTACCTGAGTTCACATTCAGGAATGCAAACTTAGCTGATGCAGAGGCCGTACCGCCGATAAATGCGTCAAGTGTCGCATTCACGGGATAAAGAGCGCCATTCGTTATCTTCCATAGATTGGCGCCACTTCCTAAAGTGGAGGGATCGGTCCATGTATTTACTCCACCTCCAGCTGATGTGAGGATATAACCACTCGTTCCTGCATCGCCATTGGCGCGGATGGCTCCTGTGAGGTTGATGTCGCCCACTACATCAAGTACATAATTAGGGCTTGCTATCCCTATTCCTACATTACCCCCGCTTGGTTGTAATTGGATGTCATCTGCGACATCTGACGTGGACACAATGATATTTCTGCCGGTACCTACAGTTTGGATGCTGAGACTTGTTCCGTTATCCCAAAGATAATTTGAGCGGAATATACCATTATCATTAATTGTTCTGCCACCGGTTCCTGAGAGGTGAGTATAACCAGAACTATCCGTGTAGAGGGTAGAGTAAACACTTCCACTCGTATAGGATAATCTTAATTGATTGTTTGTTGAGGCTATTTCAAGAGGATTAGCAGGAGCAGTCGTTCCAACTCCCACATTTCCACTCCCATCAACAAACAGTCCCGTCGTGCCTTTTGGTGATAGTTGGATAGACCCGGTCGATGCGCCACCTACAGTTAGGGCTGCCATATTAGTTGTGCCTAAGTTTCCATCTCCTGTCAGATAGGTAGCCACATTTGCCAATGAGCCGGCGACCGATGCAGTGGGTGTGCCACCACCCACATTGAGGAATGCAAACTTAGCGGATGCAGAGGCCGTACCGCCGATAAGCATGTCGAGTGTGGAGTTTATCGGATATATAGCACCGCTTGAGATGTTCCAATAGTTTGCGCCACCTGAAGAAAAAGCAGTCCATGTTGTCCCATTATGATAATAAGGTGTATTATCTGTCGTGTTGAAGTAGAAGGATCCGACACCTACTGCGGTTGGCTCAGAGCCAAAACGTCCGATTTGAAGCTGCCCACCTGCCATCAAGTCACCAGAAACAGTGGCATTGCCGACAACATCAAGCTTTTGTGCAGGAGTGATATTTCCGATACCTACATTGCTTGACGAATTCTGTACAAATAATGTACCGCTTTTCACGTTGAAATTTTCACTTTGTGTGTCGAATATTACACTATTGCCTGTTACCAATATCGCCCTATCATTCAAGAATCTGAAGTAATCACGCTGATTATTATCATTATGATAGATGTATTCATTGATCCCCACATTTCCTGCAACATCCAATGCATAGTCCGGATTAGTTGTCCCAATACCTACATTTCCCGTCCCGTTCGGGTTGAGTAAGATATTGCCTGTTGAGTCATATGTGGCTGAGTTTCCCAGTACGAGCGAAGTCCTATTTGTCGTCCCTATATTTCCATTTCCATCAATGAAAGTATTTACGTTTGCAGTTGTGCCAGATATCGAAGCGGTAGGAGTGCCGGAGCTGACATTAAGGAATGCAAATTTAGCTGATGCAGACGCTGCACCTCCTATAAAAGCGTCGAGCGTAGCATTTACTGGATAAAGTGCGCCGTTTGCGATTTCCCAATAGTTCGTACCTACTCCAGATGCATTTATCCATGAAGGAGCGCCTCCTGCGCCATTGGTGGAGAGTACATATCCAACTGATCCGGGTGTGAGAATTCCACCAAGCACTCCCGTTGAGGAGTAATATGGAACGCTGTATTGTGCTGCACTTGAATTGTCTGCACCTGTTCCTCCATTTGTTGATGAAAGAAGGCCTGTGACATCTGCACTTGCAAGATTGATTGCAGATGATGACAGTAATCCGGAAGTGCTCCGTACGATACCGGTGGCTAACGATGAGAACGTTATACTTCCATCCGTGAGGAGATTTCCGGACATACTTAAGTTGCCAGGACCTGCAGCTGCGTTAGATGTACCTAGGGCTAACGAACCAGACACAGTGGCATAAGTACTTACTTTTAAGTTACCGCTCACATCAAGTTTAGCTGTAGGGGAAGGATTTCCGATACCGACATTGCCAGTACCTGTAATAAGTGCGACACCATTTGTTGAAGCAAAATAACCTCCGGTTCCAGATACGGAAGTGGCATATGCACCAAATCCACCTCCGCTATTTGTGCCATATAGACCAGTACCCGTGCCCGCAGCAGAACCAAGTACTCCATTATTGGTTGAGCTAAAACCATAAACGCCGGCACTGCCACCTGATCCATACACTCCATAGTTATTACCACTTCCAAATATACCGTAATCATCGCCGTTAGATATGTACGCAGTATAACTTGGATCCCCACTTGCTCCAATACTGAATTTGGATAGAGGAGCAGTCGTTCCAATTCCCACATTTCCCGTTCCCAAATTGAACCATGCATTCTGATTGTTAGTTCCAGGAAGATGTACTATAGCGCTTCCTGTTGCCACAGCTCCAAGGTTGATATCATCGGTGATGTAGGTGGGAGCCAAGCTTCCCAGTGTTCGTTGAAAGTACTGGGTTGTCCCTGATCCCATATCTGCCCAAGCAGTGCCGTTCCAGAAATATATCTTGTTTGTATTGCTGTCATAGTATAAAGAGCCATTTCCCAGATTCGTGGGTGGGGAGGTAAACTCTCCAACCTTGATTTGACCTCCTGCGATAAGGCTTCCCGATACAGTTGCATCTCCATTTACGTCAAGTAGCGCTCGTGGGGCAGTTATGCCAATACCGACTCTCCCGGTGTTGAGGATGGTCATAACCTCCTCTAGCGTACCGTTATATGCCTTGAATCGTAAGCTTCCTCCCTCACTTGCAGAGAGGGTAATATCCCCACTTCCTGCTGATTGTATGGTTGTTGCCTGAGCGCTCGATATGGTGAAGTTAGAGCTTGCATAGGTAGAACGTATACCTGGGTTTGAGGCGCCGATTAGCATGTTACCATCCTGATTGATAAAGGGGACGTTGGAGACAGATTGGCCTGGCGGCATGCCCTGCAGTGTCTCTGAATTGATTGCATATCCTACGTTCGCAATCTGCTGTCTGGGGGTCATCTCGCTTGGTTCAGTTCCAACAGTAACACCCAAATATACCGTTGTATTCTCAGTGAATATGGAGTTGGGGAGTTCCGTATTACAGCTTGGTCCTGAATCATTACCGATTAAGGATGAGAATACGCCATCTTGGTCTGGTCCTGCAGTACAGACTCTTGTTGATCCGGTTATAGGAGTTCCACCGGTTGGAGCAGTATAAAAGTTGTAGGTAATGTCAATGGGGGCGTTGATGGGGTTACCCAGTGAGTCAGTCAGGCGACCTTGGAATGATATGGTACGTCCAGCCTGTACGGGAGCCGTAGAATAAGCAAACGGCGTATTGGTATTGCGGAAAAAGCGGATATATATACCTCCCACGACCAGGAGTAACGATAGTATTCCGAGGCTAAATCCAACATATTTTAAAGGTAATGAGAGTTTTGGAGCCTGTTTATATGATAACTCTCTCTTTTTCTTATATAATTCGTTGCGAAATCGTATCGCGTCTCCAGGAGAGAGTTCTTTACTGTCGGTCAACCAATCAATGAACTGGACGACAAATTGGATCTTTTCTACTTTTTCATGCACAGGAATAGAGTCAAGGGTGAGTTTGGAGAGGAAGGAGCTAATTGTCTTATTTGTTAGTATCTTCATTTAGTTTAGATTGTCCTGACAGGCCAAATATGAATTATACTGAAACTAGCAGACTATGCATTGCTCTGCTAATATTGGTTCCTTACTTACATCCGCATGCTTAGTTTTCTCGGTATAAATGGGTATCTTTTTTGGGTCTGTGGCTTGTTTCGTGGGCCTTCTGACTCATAAGGGGAGCCTGTAACGGCAGGATCAAACCATATTTTAAGGCGTTCAAAAGCCAATAAGGCACCCATTTTTGAAGCTGAAAGACCTTTATTTAAATAGCTCATAGTATTAATTAATTGATAATAAGGTTTCTAATCGTATTGATGTGACGCGCTAATACGTCATCACTGACCTTTTTGGTCTTCAAGTGATCTTTGAATCTAGTAATAATGTCGTTCAGTTGGTCTGTCTTGGTGTATCTATCAAACTCATGTGCAGGGTTGGATTTTAGCCACGCCTGGGCCACGCAGAAGGCAAAGAACTGTCTGAGGCTTGAGAGGCGCCTATCATACGTAGAGGAGGGGGTTTTCGAGGCTAGAAGGAATGAATGATATTCGTGAACCAATGAGTGAGTAAATATGTTTGGAGCGTCATATAGGTCTAATTCACTAATTTCCTTTTCATTTTGCATCCACGTAAAGAAAAAATGGAGATCTGAGAGATAGCTCTTGATAGTGGCGGCTCCTGCGTTTCCCGCATGAAGGTATTTTTTAAATGTAGCCTCGAAATAAAAAAAATTATACCTATTCGACATATATCTCAGCATATAACAATAATAATAATAGTGTCAAGAGGTAGTTGTTGTATGTTTTGATATAGTTTTTCATCGATCCCCAAAGGTGTGAGAAGCCTCAATTAAGAGTATTTAAGTTGATTTAATTTAATTACCGCATTTAAATTTAACCTACCTTATAGTATCAATCTATATCATATCTCCTATAGTAATTGCCTGTGATCAAAATTGGAAGTAATAACCGAACTTTGATACATTGCTTAAGTTTAAGCATATTTAATCAATGAATATTCTATGCCTGAATTTTCAGATTAGGGCTTCATGATAAGAAAGGTAAATGAAGTGGCGTATGCGAACGGCTTTCTGTGTATTTGGAAAAAAGTTGTTACGGCTTGCTATTGGTAAATTTGCTATACTCATCATATGCAGAAGTTCTTGTTATCAGCCATTTTATTTTTCCTTGTCCTTATTTCGTTCTCTCTCTTCTTCTTTTTTTATGAGACACAGTTCTTTGGAAGTAGGGCAAGTAGTGTAAAGGTGGACATCTCCGTTGACAATTCCTATGTGTTCACCAATCCATTGAAGGCCCAATCTGACGGAAAAGAAAAAATACGAGTTACCGTCTTCGTGTTGAACAGTCAGGGACTTGGAGTTTTCGGAAAGAAAGTCCTACTCAGTCAGGATCCACGATTGGTGCTTACTGCGGTACAAGAGGCAACAGATGCTACGGGTAAGGCTCAGTTCGATCTCTCTTCGACCACACCTGGAGAATATTACCTAGAAATCAGCATAGACGAACTTAAACTACCTCAAAAGGCGAGATTATCTTTCTATCAATAAGACAGAGCGAGAGCGACCGAGCGGATAACCAACTCGCGATGTTCCTTCATCGCAAGCTCGTGTGGCATACTCATGAGTGTCGTCTGACGCAGCGCAAGCCAGTTTTTCCTATGATTACTGATGGTGTGTGGATGGAAATAATGTTTGAGGAAGTACATGAGAAGGAAGTAAAGCTGGAGAAGGATAATGAGCTCGACAAGATGATTCTTAAGAAGTGTCAGATAGGTCGAAAAAAATTTGAAAAGAATCATCCAGAGCGGGAAGATGTCCAGGATGAGAGTAAGACCTTTAGGTGTTGAATTTCCTTCATAAATCGCCCGTGTGAACATCCTTAAGAATTGCGAGCTAGCAGTGGGCAGCGTAAGGGAATATTCACCTTTTTTGTTTGAATTGAGGGCAAACTGAGGTAAGGTATAAGCATAAGCAGATGGAATAAGGGACAGCTTTTTGTTTTGTTTCAATTCATCCGTGAACATTGAAAGCTTCACGTCTGCATTAGGTATTGTTTGACCAGTCAATGTAACAGTATCTCCGATATATGCGTTTCCACTGCTTATTGAGGTTGAAGGAGGTAATAGTATAGGACCAATTTTCTTGTTTTCTTGATCGAGGGGGGGTGGAATACACAGAGGTGGGGTGCTCCTGTTCTCAGTATCATGAGCAATGATACAGATATCTTCACGGAAGAGTGCGAGGAAGAGATATTCAAAATTAAAAACTCCTTCTGCATTGGCATATGTCTCACTATGTATCCCTGGATTCTGGATGACCACTTTTGCATTCGGTGATGTGTTGCCAAAAATACTAAACCGACGATTATCGTTTGGTGGTGGGGTAGGGGTCACATCAACACTGTTGCTGATGGTCACCGATACGGTTACTTCCTTATCCACTGGATTGATAACAGCTGCAGAAACAGCTCTTGGGATAGACGACATGAGGAAGAATATAGTGAGGGATAGAATAGTCCTCATATGACTAGACAGACTGTTATTCACGTTTGTTCAGTTGCTTCTTTAGTTTTTCTATTTCTTCTCGGTCATGGGACAGCTCTTGTTCGAGTGTTACTTCCTTCATGACGATATTCTTATAGATTGATCTCCCTATGATCCAAAGAATAAGCAGGCTGAGCGCTACGACTATTGCCGCTCTCCATGGAAATACCCAGACGTAAACGGATCTATCCGCTGCTTTCATCTGTTCACCATACAATGTATTAAGACTTATCTTATATCTGCCAGCCATCCATTTTGTTCCCACTGTTGCCGTAAATGTGCGCAGTGCATCTGGAAAGATATTTGCTTCCTTGACGCTCGTCTGTTCTATCATTCCACCAAACGTATTACTCAGGGTGAATGTGCCACGAGGGCGAACATGATAATCTCCCTTATTGGTGATTTGTGCGGTCACTTCAATAGGTCCATATTCATAAAACGAACGTGCGAACATATTTGAAATAAAAGCATACTCAGTCATAGGTCCTTGTACACGGATATAGAGGAGGGATGCTATACGAGGGGTGATACTTGCGCCCGCTTCTCCAACAGGTTGTGCAACGGCTGTGGTGGGTTCAAAATAAATAGCTGCATATCTTCCACCCGGTCGTGCATCTTGGGGGACTTTGAGTGTTGCTTGTACGACTGTCTTATCGTTTGCAGCGATACCCATCCGATCAAATGGCAATGTAACCCATTCTGATGCGGAGTATTTTGGGGACGCTTGAGTTACATCTTCAACGATACGTGGGGTACCCTTATCGTCATCAACGATAAAGTCAGCTACTTTTACCACTCCCGCTACGGGAATATCGCTTTGATTATAAAATTTAACTGATATCTGCGCTTCTTCTCCAGGATTGATGGTGATCTGTTGTCGTGCGGGACTTATGGTGAAAGGAAGCACCGATTGAGCCATTGAGTAGGTGGTATATGATGCAAAGCATACGACACTTATTAAGAGAGCGAAAAAGGTTCTTCTGATCGTATGCATGGTGTTTTTCATGTTATAGGGCGTAATTATTAAAATGTTGCACTGGCTGTATACTTAACCTTGTTGTAGTAGTATCCTGCAGGCTGTGTACCCGATACAGAGAGTCTGTATATGATGCAGGCAGAATCACCACTTACAACGCCGGACGAGGCCATGATATTCTGCTTTGTCTCTGGAACTTCCTGGTCTGAGAATTGCTTTGCAGAGAATGTTCTTGCAGATTCATTATAAAGAAAGCTCGCATTTGTTCCTGAAACATTAGCAAGTGAATAACCAAGACCGTTATTGGTACCTGTTGCCCAATCGCCAGATGTCGATTCCGTACACGATGAGCCATCACATGTCGTATCCTTGATACAGTTTGTTGACTCTCCTGCCGCAGCTCCGGTACAAACTTTACCTTCTTTTCCCATTTGATCGTTTTCCTCAACTTTCACACTGTATCCTCCAGGAGCATTCGTTGAAACCGTCAATTGCTGTGCGGCATTATAAAACGTATTTGCCGTGATGCTGTTTCCAAAAGGCACTGTCGTGGCCGTTGAGGTAATCAAGTTACCAGCTGGCGTGAAGCCACATGTGGTAGGTAAGTTCGCTGAAGTTACGGCTGCAACGGTAAAATTAAGCGTTTCATCAATAGTTGCAGACACCAACACTCCTTCAACTGGAGCTACTTTCGTACCAATATCTTCGATTGTTGATCCACCACCGTTTGCGGTGCTTTTCGTGGAGATGTCAATAGTATAGGAATCCGCTTGTCCTTGGACATGGCTTGCAGCAGGTGCTGGGTTAACAAGTCCTTTTGAAGCTGTTCCGATTGTCACCGAGAGATTCGCTCCAGCAGGAAGAGCTGATGTACCGTTTGACCAATTACAGGTGATTATATGTGGATTTGAAGGTCCTCCAGTACCAGCCGTAAGAGTTCCTGCGGCAAATCCACCAGGACAGGTGACATCACTCGCTGTGATAAAGTTCAAATCAAATCCGTTATTTGCTAAGGTTGCAGTATCTGGAGCACCATCATTTGGACTACCGGAAACACTTCCCGCAGATGCAGGGACTGCGATGCGGATACTTCCTCCAACTGGGATAGCGCTTGCAGTATAAAAGGATGTAGTAAGTGTTCCTGACTGTGTTGCATAGACCTTGCTTGTGTTTGTTACGCCCGTGGCAAGTCCTGTATCAATCGTAAAAGTCGTCGCATCCACTATCGAAGTTACCTTGATGCCCATATTCGTCCCAACAGCGATAGGATCGTTTGGGAACAAGTGATTTGTATCATTGTCTGCATTACCGGATCCCGTAATCGTCATGACTGTGTTTCCTGCTGCAATCGTGGTACTGATACCTGCTTGATATGACAGACGTGGATTGGATAACGTTGCTGATGCTGAGGAAAGTCCTGCTGCATCAAGCATATGTGGACGGAAAAACGACAGGTTGTTTTGATTTAGTTTTTTTATTAATGGTATATCTAGTACAGACGCAGGGAGGAAGGGAAGTGCCTGCATAATCAAGAAGAAAAACAATACAACGGAAGAAAAACATCGCTTCGTATTTCTGTTCATATTTGGTATGAGTTTCATATAAGTAACTTAAAGGTATTAGTTTCATTAAAGATGATTTCACATCTAATGTCAAATGTATTTTAATGTGTTTCTAGTTTGTTTTTGCTTACGTCACCTCACCAACTTCTACCGCAGCATATCTGCATCTTATTTTGTTTTAAAAAATTGACGCAATTATTTTCAATTTACATATTGACATGTATTTTTCCGTCTGTTATAGTGGTGGCATATATGGGAATAAAAGAACGTCGGACGAAAATATTACTCGCTCTTTTTCTTTTATCAAACGTTGACTTTAGCGAAGTCTTGTTGGATGAAAAAACACAACAACTCTTCGACTTCACACTTAATCAAAAAACACAATCGACCCTTTCTTCACTCATCAAAGTTGGTGAGATAGAAAAGGGTACAAGTCGGGATGAAGTCCCTGCCTATAAATTGACCCTGAAAGGATTTAGAGCACTCAGTCTCGAATTTCCATCATTTCGATTCCTCAAAGAACAATGGGACGGAAAACTTCGAATCATTTCCTATGAAATCCCGGAATCAAAACGGGAGTTGCGAGACAGATTAAGACGCGAGATGCAAGGATGGGGTTTAGGGCCTTGGCATAGGTCTTTTTGGTTAACTCCACACCCAATCATCGAGCCGCTTCGTGAACTCGTATCAGGAAAACAAGAAGAGCAGTATATGCAGTCATTTGAAGCAGATCATGTTTTTGGTGACAAGGCTACCCTCATCGAAAAGGTTTGGGGCAAGTCCTCTCTTGATAAGAAATATCGGGAACTGTTCAAAAAATGGCACAGCATATTATCGGGGGATGGAGAGAAGGTGGAGAAATTCACCAACGTTCTCAAAGAGTATGTATCAATCCTCAGAGAAGACCCAGGACTTCCCAAGGAACTTATCGGCGAAAGCTGGATTGGTTTTGAGGCAATGAATATATTCAAGGAAATCCAGGGGATCTTGCTTTCATAATCACAAGTCAATCACCAGTTCTCCCTGCACATCCGTTCTCCATAGATGTATCTTCTTGGCTTTCAATATATCCAACACCTCTTTCGAAGGATGGCCATATGTGTTCTTTTTTCCGACACTTATCACTGCATGGGTGGGACGTGCTAATCCAAGTGAATCTGGATAGAGACCATATTTGGAGCCATGATGGGGAATCGATAGGATAGTGGTATCTGTGGGTATCAACCTTTGTAATTCAAATCCATTGATGTCCGATGTGAGGAATATGACGTGGAGTGGGGACCGTATGGTGACAACATTCGCTGCTTCGTTCAAATCAGTAGAGCTTTGAGAAGCCCTGATTATGATTAATTGAAGAGAATTAATCGTGAATCTGACGGTGTTCGTCACTGTGGTGAAGGGTATGTTTCCGTTTCTTTTGGCTATTTCAGGAGGACCAATGATATGACCAATCTTATATTTTTTAAGGAGAGCAGGAAGTGCTCCCGCATGATCCTTTTGATCATGAGAGATGATGACAAATTCAATAGTATGATCGAAGAATGGCATATGTTTCCCAATACAAGCGAGCGTCCTCATATTGGGGCCGGTATCTATAAGTATCTGTACGCTTCCGACTGTGACAAAAGTAGCTGAACCTTGTCCGATGTCGCAAAAGATGATATGCGAGGTACGAGTTACCGCAGATTGAAAATATAATAAAACGATAATAGAAAGTATGCTGGTTCCTATCCTGAGCATATGTATTTCATTTGAATTGTAAGTACCCAAAAGGGATGCTACTTGTTATCTCTATGACCCAGAGAAGATATCTTAATCCAGCGAACACACCGCTTGAAATGGGGATGGTGACAACGGGCAAAAGTCGGTATGCAAGAGATATAAACAATCCTCCAATCATCAATGGGACAATGATCCACGAAGCAAGCGCTGTACTCACTGGACTTATCAAAGAGATGGTCCTGAAATGAAAGAAAGTAAGAGGGGTGGTAATAATAAATACTATCCATGACTCAAAAAGGACATCAATCCATATAGGTGTCTTCATCGGTAGGAGATTTTTCAATCGTGTAGATATGATGATGCCGATAGTTGCCGCAACGGAAAGATGGAGGGAAACGGTTTCCAGCCACTGCGGCCAAATGAAAGCTATACAGAGAAGCGAAAGAAATAAATTCCAGAGTGCATAAGAGGGGCGTCCAGTCATATAACAAACGGTCGTGCATAAAAACATAAATATAGCCCGCATCAAAGGTGGTTGCGCCCCTACCATACCGGTAAACATGCCCAAAAATACTAACTGTAACATAGTTCCCATCTTTCTTCCCAAAAAGAAAAATATCCTCTCAGTGAGCGATGCAAGGAGAGTTATATTAGTACCCGAGAGAACGACCAGATGGGCAAGCCCGCTTTGAACGATTGCCGACTTTAAATGGGGATCTATTTGAATCGGAATGCCATATACAAGCCCTTTTAAAAGAGAGGCATATGGTTCATGGAGCGTGTTATCGATTCCGATCAGTGCATTTACAAGGAGGTGATTCATGTTGTTTTAATACACACTAATCAGGTCCTTAATTTTTTCATACGTAGACTTTGAGACAACTTCTTTGTCAATCAGATCTTCCAAAGAATAATAAGGTTTACCCTGGATAATAGATTCTGCCTGTACTTTTCCGACTCCAGGGAGTTGATCCAATTGGAGAGCTGAAGCTGTGTTGATATTCGTCTTCTTTGTGTCGTTTGTCACACTTGAAAAGGCGTTGGGTAGGATATATTCGATTATGCGTTTATTTTCGCCAATCACCCCGTTTGTCGTATCGCTGAGGGTGGGGATATATATTTTTTCCTGGTCCGAAAGGATACGTGCATAATTAATATTTCTTGAGACAAATGCCTTATCTGCCTCATCGGTCAATCCTCCTGCTTTTTGAATCGCATCGATAAAACGGGCTGATGGAGTGAATGTATAAACGAATGGCTTGTGGACTGCACCAGAAACATCAACAACGATTTCCCTCTTTTGCTCAGGTTTCACACTTTCCACTTGGGTTTTAGTTGAAACTTCAACGTCCGAATCATTTATAAACAATAACAAAGAAACGGATCCTATACAGAAGGCAACCAGAAGGAGTGTGCATTCAAATAGATATTTTTTTATGATGGGTTTGCAGGATTCAATAAATCCGTTCATATCTATAAAGAGATATCAAAGGAGTAGAGGGGACACAAGGGACTATAAGCAACAAGTGAGGTGATATATATCAATCAGAAGGGCTAAATAGTGTCATTAGCGCTCTTTATTTTTTTTGGGAATTTCGGTTATTCTTACGACGCAAGAGAAAATAGAGAGCAACCAAGCCAAATGAAACCATCACTATTTTCAACAACCGAATAGGTAAAACAATAAATTCAATGGTTTTGTAGTGGACGGAGGAATCGTCATTAAATGAAATAGCCGCTGTGACAATATGTTTACCGATTGTCAGATGGGGGAGTGATACGGTAGTGGTACTGTCCCCCTGGATCTCTCCATCTACTTTGAGCAGACGTTGAGAATTGCTGAGTATATTCTGTGGAACAATCGAATAGTTCTTTTTTGTACTTCCATATCGATGGGTGATAATCCCATTTGGTTGGACCATGTGTTTACCCATATTACGCGCCGATCCAGTAACAGTAACAGTGTCAGCACTGTCTACGATATGAAACGTCCGTTTACCAAGAGAGACGATGGTGTTAGGTTTGAATGAAAATTCAGCGATTTGTGCTTGGATGTCTGTTATTCCGGACTCAGTCACGGAGATGAGAAGTGGTGCACCCAACGATGCAGATGCAACGCCTGTTGACTGGCCTGCAAGCGAAAAAGCAGGGACTGTTTCGGCGATTATCATGTAGTAGTAGTCCCCATCAGGGATTCCTTTGGGGATGTGTATCCGCACGACTGCTTGTCTTTTTTCTTTTGATGCAAAGAAAAAAGGCTTTTCAAGGATAACGTCGGCATTTTCCAAATTGAATTGAACGGGGCCTTCCAACTGAGGGACAAGAGTGAGAGACCCATTTTGTCCTACCGGTATAAAGGGGCGAATAAGAAACTGCAGATTGGTTGGGTCGCCTTTATTTTCAACGGTATAGGCAACCAATATTGATTTTCCAGGTTTTATCTTTGCTTGGACGATGGGGGGGTCAATTGAAAGGGTGACCTGCTGGGCAAACACACTGCCAGAATAAACAAATAGACCAATAAACAAATAGACCAATACAATGACATGTCTCAAATTTGGAATCTTGAATGCACAATTCATCTTGATTTGATTATTAAACATAATTTGACATTTTTATTTAAAACGATGGTGTTGCTAGAAAACGCACAATCGTTGCATAGGTACCGGCGGGCTGGATACTGGAAATATTGACCTTCATCGTCATTGTTGATTGATGGACAGTATCCCGTGGGACTCCGGTAAGGACGGGAGCAGGGGTAAAGGCTGGATTGGGAGTCGGTGAGATATCTGCTGTGACATTGGTGCTCTGCATGACTACGGCAGGAGTCTCCGGAGTCACTAAATTGGAAAATGGACGATAATAGGTACCGTCAATAAAATCAGTCGGAATATCCTCACCTGTCATATTGTATCCAAACCCGTAGAGTGAAGTGCTTGTCCACGGCTTCGCTACGGTTATGGTACAGGTATTAATGCCTCCATCACAACTGGTAAACGGGATGGTGCTGGTGTACGCGTTTGTCGATAAGGGACTATCAGCTCGTGCGGTTACCAAATATTGACCGGCTCCACCAAAAGAGACTTCCAATCCCACAGTACCAGTTGAAGGGGTATTCGGGATAAGGGTCCCTAAATCGACCCGGACAGTCGAAAGGGAAAAGGTAAAAGGAATTCGGGAATAGATATATTGAAACCCCGCCTTGACGATATATCCGTTTGATTGGAACTCTTTTGCTGCGGCTTGACCTACGGACGTGCTTAATTTATAGCTTGAATCGGTCATCTTCTTTCCTCCACTGTTTACCGTGCCAAACTGGATGCGATACTCATCCGAATTCATGTTGATGGCAAAAACAGGTGAAACGAGTGCAGCTGCATAAACAGACAGAGAGACGAGGGCAAAGATTATGGAGAACTTCGATAGAATGGATCCGCGATGCATGTGAATTCAGTAAATGGTGATAACTCCTGCAATTTGATTATTTCTTTTCTCCATCCACGCCTGGCTCTTGCTTTTCAAACATGTCTATAAGCCGTTCAACGTTGGTTATATGGCGTCTCAGTGAATTGAGCTCATGTTCACCTCTGAAGTTATCGATGAGGGTTGACATCTCCTTGAGGTGGTTTTTGAGCATGAGGGACATGAACAGGAACGTATTTTCTGTTTGGGAGCTGATGGTCTTTTTAAGTTGTTTTGTTTCCTCATATTCGTTCCCTAATATCATGGCAAACGGCGTCATGAGTGCGAGAGAGAAAATGGGAAGAAGCTGATTGAATGATGTCTGTTCGGCACCAACAAGGAAGAACAACATCAAAACCAACGTCACGATGATAGGGATAATGGGCTCCAGAAGGAGTGCTAGTGCAAAAAGAAGGAAATCGACCAGGAAAAAGAAGGGAGATTGAAGGCCTCCTGTGGTATTGACTGTGCCAAGCACGATAAGCGTGAATATGACCGATTCAAATAGGCGGGTCCTTCGTGAAAAAAAGGAAAACCTTCGCGCTATGAAGAATATAACTAAGAGCAATGCAGCAAGCTCAATATTATATGCAGCCAGAGTTGTCTGGGGAAAAATAAAGGAAACGACTATACATACTATTAGAATGAATGAATGAACCAATTCTGCAGTCATATTCAATCATTATAATGGAAAATGTATGCTACAATAAGCACATATGGCAAAACCTGTGCTTAAAACGCAATTTGCAAATGGAATTGTTGAAGAACTCAAGAAGGTCACTTGGCCAACTCGGGAACAAACAACAAGGCTCACCATAATAGTCATAGGCATATCCTTGATTATTGGGGTGTATGTGGGTATAATTGATGTTCTATTGACGAAAGGTCTTGAAGTCTTAGCAAAATCACGATAATTTCTCATATAGTTTTATTTATTTATTTTTTGAATGGATATGGACACAACAGTCCAACAGGAACAAAAAGAAGCACTAAAAACAGCTACTGCAATGGGAGCTGATGCTAAGTGGTATGTTATTCACATCCAGACTGGGTATGAAAACAAGGTTAAACAAGCACTTCTTCAACGCATAAAAAGCTTGGGAGTTGAGGATAGTATCTTCGATATTGTCGTTCCGATGAGAGATATCGTCGTGATCAAAAAAGGAAAAAAAGCAAAAGCAACAGAAAAAGTATTTCCAGGATATATCTTGATAAAGATGATCTTGAATGATGATTCATGGCTCGTTGTTCGTACGACAGAAGGCGTTACCGGTTTTGTTGGAGCAGGACTCAAGCCAACCCCTATCTCAAATAAAGAGGTTGAAGCTATCATGAAGTTCGTCCAGCAAGAGCAACCGAAATTTAAGACGAAGTTTAGCGTTGGAGAAGCAGTTAAGATAACGGAAGGTCCATTTGCTGATTTCCTTGGAACGATTGAAGCAGTGGATGACGAACGGGGCAAGGTTCGTGTTCTGGTATCAATCTTCGATCGTGAGACTCCTGTGGAACTCGACTTCCTACAGGTCGCAAAGTTATAATTTGGTAGACATATATGGCAAAAAAAATAAAAACACAACTCAAACTTAATTTGGCTGCAGGTGAAGCAACACCCGCGCCACCAGTCGGACCAGCATTAGGTCAGCACGGTGTCCCAATCATGGACTTTATTAAGGAATATAATGCACGAACGGCAAAATTAAAAGGTAATGTTATCCCAGCAGTCATCACTGTGTATGAAGACAGATCATTTACCTTCATCACAAAACTTCCTCCAGTCTCAGCAATGATAAAAAAGACTCTTGGATTGACAGTAGCATCCGGAAAGCCAAACACTGAAAAGGTCGGAAAGCTTACATCCGCTCAACTTGAGCAGATTGCAAAAGACAAGATGCCTGACATGAACGCAAACGATATGGCGGCCGCAAAAAAAGTGGTTGCTGGTACTGCGCGCAGCATGGGTATTGACTCAGAATTATAATTATTATATTTACAGAATTTAATCCATGGGAAAAAATCGCAAACAAATAGTGGGACTCGCCGATATCGACAAACAACATAAGGCAGAATCTACTGAGCAGACAGAAAATGATGTCGTCGTAGAATCAAAGAAAAGTGAAAAAGAGGTAAAAGTGGAGGCTGCAACACCAAAAAAGAATGTATCAAAAAAAGTAAGAGGAAAGAAATATCTTGAGGCAAAAAAGAAGATGGGAGAAAAGAAGATGATGAAACTCGCCGAGGCAATAGAACTTCTCAAAAAGGCAAAATATGCATCATTTGATGAATCTGTCGACCTTCATATGAATGTGGTGAAGACAGGTCTTCGTGGTGAAGTGGAACTTCCTCATTCAACAGGAAAAACAGTAAGAGTCGCAATAGTAAATGACACGGTCCTTGAGCAGCTCGCACAAGGTAAGATCGAGTTTGATGTCCTCATCACTCATCCTTCATTCATGTCAAAGTTGGCACGATTTGCAAAGGTATTGGGACCAAAGGGACTTATGCCAAATCCAAAAGCAGGTACAGTTTCCGCAACCCCAGATGAGGTCGCAAAGAAATTCATGAAAGGAACGTTACGTTGGAAGACAGAGCCAAAATTCCCTATCATCCACCAGATGATCGGTAAATTAAGCTATGATTCCAAACAGCTGACAGAAAATGCGCAAGCATTTATCGATGCAGTTGGAAAAGCACAAATCAAGAATGTCTTTATAGCGTCTTCGATGGGACTTTCTGTCGGAGTCGAAATAGAAGAAGCGGCCTAATCACTTATAGAAAATAACAAAAAAAGAGCGGTTTATCCCGCTCTTTTTTTTATTTGAGGTTAAACTTCTTTTTTGCGAGATAGACGATGACGTCTGCAGCTTCCTCAACATTAATATGTCCGCTTGTGCGAATGACGACATCATAATGATGGGCCTTGCGTTGATCATGTTGGAACAGGGATATGCTAAACTCATTTCTTTCTTTGTCCGAATCAGCTATCTGTTTACGCGCTTCTTTAAGGGAGATATGCTCATATTTGATCATCGACTGCTCACGAAACTGCATATCCGACACGATACGCACTTTGAGCGCATTCGGAAAAAGGAAATTGGCGCCACGTCCTATGATAATAGCATACCCCTTTGAGCCGATCGATGCCAGTATGTGCAGGAGATGCTTGTAGTAGGCATTCATCGTTAGCATTTTTTTCCCGAATATGGTGTTGAGAAGCTCTTGAATCACGGAACCCTTCGATTCATCCAACTGTTTGATGAGCTCAGGATCAAGGGAGGTTTCATTCGCAATCTCGTCCACAATATCCTTATGATATACCTGCCATGGGTTACCTAGTTTTTTTGCGACCAGATATGAGATAGGCCGACCACCTGAACCTCTTTCTCTGGATATGGTTATGATGGGAAGGGTGTTGTGTTTATACTGACCAGAGTGGAGGAGAAAGGTGTTTTCGAAATTTCTATTTATGAGTTCGAAGAGTCTCTTCATAGGTATTGCCAATTGTAACCCTCCCAATATCCAATGTCAATGCCAACGGACGGGCTTTATTGACGCGTAAAATAGTCGATTTCAAAGAAATCAATACCCGCATTTTTTGCTGCTCCCATATCATTGATACTGTCTCCAATCATAAGATAATCAGAAAGCGGTGTACCAGGGACATATATGTCTTTAAATCCATCGGCCTCAGGCTTGAGGTATAACGATGTCTTATGGGAAACAATCTTTTTAAATTGACTGCCTAATCCTTCCTTCTGTATGAAGTCATTAATAGGAAACTCAGTATTTGTGGTCCAGATATATTTTTTGTAACGGAGGTCTAGTGATTTGAGTGTTGTGATCAGTCCACTATTTGGTATATATCCTGAGTAATTATTTTTTTCATATGCTGTCCAGAACTTCGTGATTTCGTCCTTCATTTTTTCCCCATGTTTTGTAACCGCTCGATTTGCAAGATAGATTGTCGCAAAGCGCTCATTTACAGTATCTGCGACAAGCTGTTCATCCTGTTGTGCGACAATATCAAAAACTCCCTGACGTATGGTATTCCAGTTTATGTTGAGATGAGCAAGCGTATCATCAAGGTCAAAAATGAGGTATTTTTTTGGGTGTTGGGCTAAATACTGTTCAAGGGTCATAGGGGATTTATTGTAACAAATGAGTATGGTTATTAATTATGTAAACAGTAATAAAAAAGCCACTTTAAAAAATATTATACTTTTTAAAATCGAAGTCTGAATAATATCTATTATTGAGTCCTCTAAAGTCTTTTATTGTGGTATGAAACTTTGTTTTGACAACTTCAACTAGTGCTTGATAGGCTGAATCCAATTTTTGGAGCATATCACTACTCAACTCAATACTTTCTGCCTTCAGATTAATTTCAACATAATCAGGTTTTGTCGTTCCCACAATCGGAAAAAATACTTGAGGCTGCAAAAGAGTCCAAGCAATCATTGTCTGAGCTACCGTAAAGCCATATTCACGGGCAAGCGGGAATACTGCGTCTTTTACTAAATTCCGGGTTTCAGCAAGGGGGTCCCCTTGAAAAAAACCCGTTGTCCCACGCACATCGTGTTGGCCCAATTGATCTTCTTCGACTACCGATCCGGTAAGAAGCCCAAGCTCAAGTACTTCATATGGGATAAGGAAGATATTGTTTTGTTTGAGATAAGTTGAGTATTCCGGTGAGATGCTTCTGTTTATAAAGCTAAAACGGTTTTGTACATAGTGAATATCTGCGTAGGCGCGATACTGTTTCAGTTCGTCAAGCGTCACATTTGATACACCTATTTCTCGTATTTTCCCGCTCTTTTTGAGGTCGCTCATCGCGCGCAGTGTTTCTTCGAATGGGGTTTCTTTATCAGGTGAATGAATAAGATAGAGGTCTATATAATCCAATTTTAGCCTCTTGAGTGAATCATCGCACTGTTTTATAACGTCCGCATATTTTGCTTTTGCTTCCCATGTATGCTGCGATGGATACATTTCCTTTCCACACTTTGACACGAGGTAAAAAGTATCCCTTCTTTTTTTGGGAAGAATGGCACCAAGAAGAGATTCAACTTGTGTACATCCATACATAGGCGCGGTATCAATGTAATACCCTCCCTGCTCTAAAAAACATTCAACCAACGACAGCGCTTGTTGATGGGAAATAGGATTATATACTCCAGAAAGAGGGAATGTTCCTAGTCCAACACGATTATATTTGTTTGTATCCATACCAATTGAACTCTTTTTTTAGTAACTGTTGAGCGAATACAAGATTTTGTCTTAAGAAATCGGTTTGATCATATATCGAACGCTTTGTCCTGAGTGTCAATTTCGAAATGATATATCGTAAGCGATATAGGTGAAATTTAGCCTCAAAATCTATTGGGAGTTTGGTAATGGTTTCATATCCGGTAATGAGATTGGCAAGCCTATTGTCATCATAAAAGACAGAATAAGCAGAAAAATCGCATACTGGGTCACCTGAGAAACTTTCATCCCAATCGATGAATGCTGTTATCTTCGTTCCATCGGTGAGTGCATTCCAATCTGCCATATCATTGTGAATAAGGCGAGGTGAAGCACAGGAAATAATGTTGTCGTGATCAGTAAATATTTTATTTATTATTTCACGTTCGTTATGTGATATAGATTTTTTATCTAATAAATATGCGAGATTTGCCTCAAGCGAAGAATAGATATGATCTTTCCATTGTTCGTGGATCCCCATGAGGTTTCCGCTTTTCTTTGCGATAGCGTTATCAAAAAAACCATAGTTTATGGTATGAACGGAATGAGTGAGTGCAAGAAGCTTACCTGTATCCTGAACAAGAGCTTTTTCGACACTTTTTTCATACGGGCCACTGTTGTGGATATTTTTTCCCGGTTCACAGGAAATAATCATGTAATCAAACGGCACATGCTCTTTTGTGTCTCCGATAGCATAAGTGCAGTAGGTGGGAACACCTATTTGGCGGGCGGCATCTGCCACTGCCTTTTCTGCCCAGAAATATCCATTTTTAAGGCCATTTGGATGCATACGCATGATGATATCGGTCCCATCGTCAAGTGTCGCTTTGACGACACTATTAATGCTTCCCGATTTGATGGGAGGGATGATGCTGGCAACTTTCTTTCCCATACTCTGTTCAATTGCGCTCCGTGCACTTTTTTCGTTGAAGAAGGAGTGTCTGTCCTGGAAAATGTGTTTAACTTGTAGCTCGGATATCTGTCTATCAGTCTGCCAGTAAAAGGAATGCGCTCGTGATGATACATCTAGTACGTCCGTATTAATATTATATTTTTTCAGGTCCTGTTCCAGTTGAATAGCATTTACAAATCGAAGAGTCTGCATTCCTGCCTTTTTCGCTCCTTCAAGTGGTTTGTTTGAATCATCAATGAATAAAATTTCATCCGGATTGACGCCTGTTTTATGAATGGCCACCTCATATATCTTTGGGTTTGGTTTGTGATCTTTGACCTCAGCTGAGCATACAATCGCATCAAAATAACTATCTAAATAGTACGTCTGTTTATAATATTCAACCCACTCTTTTCCGTTGTCAGTACAACCTACAAGCACATATCGATTGCGAAGACGGATAATAAGGTCGATCATCCCAGGAAGAGTACTTTGATATTTTCTCCAGAGCATTTTAGCATGGGGTATGTCGATATTCTGCACGCCTGATTCTTTCAAGAACAATCTCCAAAATTCATCCTCTGATACATCTCCAACTCGTATGAGTGGCCATGCCACATCCCATCCTTTTTTGAAATCTTGCATCGTCACGCCAAAATAGGAGGTAAACTCCCGGTCTTTTTCTAGACACGTATAGTTCCAGTCATTTGTCACGATGACATTTCCAAAATCAAAAACAAGAGCTTTAATCATATGATGGGTTATAAGATGATAAAAATAATTCCAACAACGACACCGACTACAGCGATAAACTTGATCCAGGACATATGTTCCTTATAAAGAAAGGCCACAAGTAATGCGACAAAAGCATTTGAAGCGGTATTTATAGCTCCCACATAGCCGACATTAGGAGCCGCAATTTGTGCAACATTTTTGAAGTAATAAAAGGAGGTCCCGCTTACTCCAATAAGCGCAAGTGTTTTCCAGTGGGATTTAGTGAATGTGAGAGCATGTTTTCCGCGAAGGATGTCGATTGTGGTGATTATGCTCATCAGAAGAAATAACCAAAACAAATATACAATAAGTTCTGTTCCCGCAATCGAAACGGCATACTTACTTACCAGTGAATTTGATCCGAAAAAGAGGAAGGGAATAAGTGAAAGTACGAACCAATGAGATTTTGTCTTGTGTGTGCCTTTTGGGTCAATGGATAATATACCGGCAAACACGATAATCATGACAATTGTCCCAAACTTCCATACGGGCAGGGGAGCATTAAAAAGAAAAATAGCCGCAATGCTCGTAAAAATAGCATAACTTTTTTGGATGACAAGACTGTATCCTGCATTTGGAGCAGCATGAATAGCTTTATATGAAAGGGTTCCTCCGATATATTCGAGTATTATTCCATGGAACAGGATGAGCGGAATGACGGTAAATGACACGGCAAAAGAACTACCTCGCCATAGGATCATCAAAAAAAAGACAAGAGCAGGAAGCGGGTAGTTTATGGCCATGTATTCCTTTACCGTTACCCCTCTTTTTTGTCCCAAACGAATGGTGAGATAATATACGATTGAAGAGATGAACATGAGCATACTTGCAGCAATCCAGTTCATATGTATTTTTTACTGTGCTCCCACATGAAATCGAAGAGCGAATTCATAAGTAATGTAACGTACGTGTCTTTTATAGTTATGTCAATATAATTTTGATCAGTATCGAAACTGATGATGTGAGTGATATCGCCTGATATGCGTACGCCGTATAGTCCTTTCATTTCTTTCGGCATGAGATGGATTTCCTTCAGCAATTTCTTATCCGTTTTCATAATGGGTGCAAATACATCAAGGTCCGCAAAGTCAACAATTTGGCGGATGGCAACCCCAGCTGCAATGCGGCGTTTTGCGAACTCATTGACCCATTTTGCGTGCTCTCTATCTTTAAAATAGGGGAATGACAGACGATAGAACTCCTTAATCATCTTATTTGGAGCATGGACAGCAGCATCAAGGTTTTGTTCCATCCCGTTTCGTATCGCTTCAATCCCAGTCTCGACCTTGATGAAGGTGCTGCGTTTGGATTCTTCCTGCTTCAGCAAATGAACAATGAACGTATCCAACTCAGACCGTTTATTTTCCAACTCCCGAATCTTCTGTTCATGTAACTCTTTTAGCACGTCCGGTGATACTGCCGAGTGAGTTGTCCCTCTTTTCCTTGGATTTGCGATGAGTAATCCCTTCTCGATGAGCGAATCAACAGCTCGATAGCAGGAAGATTTATCCATATGAAGGGTCCGTGCGATCTCAGCTGCTGTCTTTTCCTTATGTTTGAGGAGAGAAAGATAAATTGCGCTTTCATTTTGGGTCAATCCAACAGTCTCAAGTAATGTATTCATATGTTAGTTGTTTGAAATGCTACCAATATAAGTATATCAAATAAGTTCACTATTGCAATAGTAATTACTATAAGTAGTATAAGATGCTACTAAGATTAAACCCTGAATCCTAAACTCTAAATTCTAAATAAAATAGGAAAAAAAAGAATAAAAATGTAACTATTTATGATTTAGTTCTGTTTGAGTTTTGTTTAGGGTTTAGAGTTTAGGATTTCTCCAAACTGGTTTACACTGTCTCTCTTTTGTTGTATATTTAATATATGCTGGGTCAAACTCAACCTCAAGTCGTGGAAGAATCAACAAAGGGAATGTTGTGGGCATATCTCTCACAGACACAACGGGACCTTATCGATGAGGGTCAATACCTCATGAACGAAGTGATCCAGGACCACGCCTATCGTTTCAAAGATTACTCTTTCCTTATTTTTCCCTTCGCAAAAGCATATGAAGGGTTCTTGAAGCAGATGTTCAAGGATATCGGATTCATTTCTCATCTTGATTATATTTCCGACCATTTGCGTCTTGGTAAATTACTCTCACCTCATTTAATAATGAAGCTGGGAAATAGGTCATTATTTGAAAAAATGAGACAGAATGGATCAAGAGAGTTGGCAGACCGTGTATGGAAAACCTGGAAATTGGGGAGAAACGAAATCTTCCACTATTTTCCTCATAATGTCCGGGCAGTGACATTTGATGAAGCAAACAGGACGGTTGCAAGTATTTTGGAAACAATGGAGATAGCATATGCAGCGCTTGGCAAAATGAAAGTGATGCATAAGCTTAAGGCACTCAGCATTAATTAATTTAAGTTTTAAACTACAGGATATGCAAGGATTAACTTTAAAACAAGCAACTGAACTTTTATTAGAACATGGCGAAAATGTATTATCGGAAGGTAAAAAGAAGACATTCTTCATGAAATTTATTGAACAATTTAATAATTTTTTGACATTACTCCTTTTAGGCGCGGCGGGACTCTCATTTATTATAGGTGAGGCAGTTGATGGTGGGCTTATCATTGCAATCGTCATTTTAAACGCACTTTTCGGCATCTACCAAGAAGCAAAAGCAGAAGAATCAATTGCCGCTCTGAAGAAGATGTCGGTGGCAAAAGTGAGAGTTTTGAGGGATGGGATGGAACAGGAGATAACGAGCAACCTAGTTGTTCCGGGGGACATTTGCATCGTTGAAGAAGGGGTAAAAATTGCTGCTGACGGAATATTGCTTGAAAGCAGGAATATCGAACTCAACGAATCAGCGTTAACAGGTGAATCCCTTCCAGTAGCCAAACAAAAAGGCGAAGAGGTATTTTCAGGAACAATCGTTTCGAAGGGAAGAGGAGTGATCCAGGTAACACACACGGGAATGCAGACAAAGTTTGGACATATTGCCCACGAACTGAGCACGATCATTGACACTGAAACCCCGCTGCAAAAAAAGCTAAAACAACTGACGAGAACTATTGGAATAGTGGGAGTGGTCTCGGCGGTAATAGTATTTGTAGTCTCACTCCTTCAAGGGGAAATGTATTTCCCTGCATTTTTGCTCTCCATCTCGCTTGCTGTCGCAGTAGTCCCTGAGGGGCTTCCAGCTGTCATGACAATCACTTTGGCGATCGGAGTCAATGAGATGAGTAAGAAAAAATCCATAGTTCGCAAGCTGTCGGCTATTGAAGCGCTGGGAAGTATTACCCTTATCGCAACCGACAAGACAGGCACACTGACGACAAACAGGATGAAGGTAAAGGAAGTATTTGTGGATGATAAGACATATGTCGAGGAGTTACCGAACCTTGAGAATCACCCATTCATGCATCTTGTCCAGAATGGCATCCTGTGTTCAACCGCGTCATTGGTCTATAAGCATGACCATGGCTCAAGCGACGTATTGGGCGATCCAACAGAGGGAGCCTTGCTTTTCATGGCGAAGGAAATAGGCATAGTCATAGAGACAGAACGAAAAAAACATACACTCATTGAAGAATCCCCATTTGATAGTGTGACAAAAAGGATGAGTGTATTAATAGGTCAGGAGAAAACAATCTATACAAAAGGAGCTCCTGAATCGATCCTTGAGATAACATCATCGATCCAAAAGGGGACACAGGTGCATCCGTTAACAAAGGAAGAGCGAAAAAAAATAGAAGACCAGATGGATGCATGGGCGCGCAAAGGATTGCGGGTCCTTGCTTTTTCATACAAAACAGGTGTCGATAACGTAGGAGACTTCAATGACTCAGTGTTCCTTGGTATGGTCGCTATCCACGATGCGCCTCGTCCAGAGGTGAGAGAAGCAGTAGAACGCGCACAGACGGCAGGCATTCGTGTCATCATGATAACGGGAGATAACGAAAGGACAGCTGAGGCGATCGGCGTTACAGCGGGAATAATGAAAGAAGGGGACGATATCTTGACTGGAAAGCAATTGGAAGAATATTCAGATGAAGAACTGATGAAAGTATTACCGACCACGGCTATTTTTGCACGTACGACCCCTTTCCATAAGCATAGGATCGTTACGTTGTTCCAAAAACTAGGAGAGGTGGTAGCGGTAACAGGAGATGGGGTAAATGATGCAATTGCGCTTAAACAAGCTGACGTAGGCGTCGCTATGGGTCTTGTGGGAACGGACGTCGCGCGTGAAACAGCCGATATGGTCATTACAGATGACAACTTCGCATCAATCGTTAATGCGGTTGAAGAGGGAAGGAATATCATAAAAAACCTCAAAAATGCTATTCAATACCTACTTTCCTGTAATGTATCGGAAGCAATAACGCTTATTGGCGGCCTGATGTTGGGATTCAATCATGTACTATTTCCCATACAGCTCCTGTATATCAATCTAGTGACTGATGGAGTTCCAGCGCTATCACTCTCATTTTCTCCACGTTCGGGACATTTGATGAAGGAAAAGCCGCAAAAGGAACTGGAATTACTGCAAAATAAGGAACGCCATTATATTTTGGCTGTAGGCATCATTTCAAGCATAATTACGCTTACGACATATGCGTTGTTCTTACGTGTATCTGATGGAGTCGCAAAAGCTGCAGTATTTTCAGTCCTTACGCTTATCCAGTCATTCATATACGTTGATCTGTGGTTATCCCACAGATCACTACACACACATCTTAAAAGGCTTATTTCGCCCGTATTCTTGGCATCATTCCTGTTTCCATTCATGACGCAATTTGCTATCGTACGTATTCCGTCTATCGCTGCGATATTCAATGTTTCCCAGGTAAGTTATAGCCAATTCGGTATATTCATCGTTCTTGCCGCATCTGTTCTTATCGGAATACGGGGAGTCAAGAAAATTATACATATTTGATATATAAGGTGTAATTTCCTTATTGCTACTTATAGCAAATGAAAAAAAATGAGTAATTTCCCTATATAGTATATTATAGAGGGATAACTTCTAAACTCATACATCTTCTTGAAAAAACCTATAGTTTTTGATATAATACGTGACTATATGTCTGCCAAGCAAGAGCATAGACGTCGTAAGATGGAACATCGGATGTCTGCTCGCATGCCTGAACATCACACACTCCTTACATCAAAAAACATCGCGACATTCCTTGCACTTGGTATTGCCGAGGCTGTCTTGACAGCGTGTGGGTCAGAAGCACCTCCCCAACAATATGCATTAAACCTTCCTCAGTTTGTTTCAGAACAGTTTCAACAATCTATAACAATCCCCGCTGCGTTTAGCGATTCAATAGACTTAGTCAAATGTCCACCAAACATCGAAATTTCTAATGCACAGCTTGTAACCGCTAATGTTTCATATAATCCAATAACAGGTGAAATGACGGTCAATTTGACACCGCAAGATGGGGTGCAGGGGGTCGCATCTATCATGATGGAAATACAAGCAGTTGACTCAAGCGGTTCATGTGTGACTGCGGGGAGTGCAAGTGGATCTGCTACATTCGACACACAAGAAATCGCCTGCACTCAAACAGGGTTTTCTGGCAATACAATTCAGGCAAACTGTAGTGAAGATGGGATGTTCACAGTTGAAGGAATTACATCTCCCATAGTGAATGGTCAGGTGTCTGCTGTGATAAATGACCCATCGCACAGAGCGGTTGCGACCATGAAAGATATCGCAGGTAATACATCACAGATTGATGTTGCGATTGGAGCCAATCCAACTGTCCAATCAGGTATCGTTTATAAAAACGATCAATACAGTGTGGCTGTTGCATGTGACACAGCATGTGAACTTTCAGCTGATTCAATAAAAGTTGGAGCAACCCAACAACAGGGTGAAGCCTTGAATGTCCCAGTAAAAGCAGGAGATGGGGAATCAACACTCATCACGGCAGAAAGTAATGGCTTTCAAACACATACTACTTTTGTTGCGCCAACTCTTGGACTGGAAGGGAGTCCACAATTCATGTATTCGGGCACAGTAAAAATCCTGAAGGGACAAATCATATTGGACGGATTTACTTGTGTTGAAGTTGCATATGACGCTGATTGTGTAGTAAATGGAGTACATATTCCAGAAGGTCAAACAGGAAGTGTCCCACTTGGGGCTGCCCGAGTCGATATGAACAATCAACCGATTCAATTTGCTGTTTCTGATCCTGCGCATAGGTCAACTACTGCAACAACCCAACAACCTATCTATAATCCATTTGCATATGGGGCACATGTCGACGCATGGAAGGGTAAAGATCTGCGAATAACAATAACCTCAAACGACTCAACTCAAAGCGTAGAAACGATAGAAGTAAAAGGTCATCAAAGTACTGCGATGAGTCCAGGAAGTTTATGGCAAGGAATTGAAAAAATGGTAAACGGTTCTGATACCACGATTAACTGTAATCCGGTCGCACCGGTTGCCCAGGTAAACACATTTAATTGTGAGGTTCCCTATGGTCAAATGGGATTGGTAAATGATATGAGCCTAACAATGACAGATAAGAATGGTTATAGCCAGACGATGCCTCTGGACGTATATGAACTTTCTGCTGGGCAAATAGACAAACCAACATACCCAATATTTGCTGAGCGGGCATATAATGGCTTTTCATTTCTTGGTCTGATAGGAGCAGCCCTCGTTGGGCTAAATGTAGTGAGGTTAAGGATAAAAGACCACAATGAACAAAAGGCAATGGATCGTAGAAACTCCTTTGCCCACCATGCGATACATAATCTCATAAATGCATCTCATCCTGAGATTCAAGAAATACTTAAGAAACACAGAACGTTAAAGGTGTACGCTGCACTTGTTGCACAGGAACAAAATGCCGATTTCAACTCAAATGAATGGCATGATATGCAGACGCTGCTTACCATAACCGAACGAGCGCATAGAGCAAGAGAACATAAAGATTTAGGTGGACTTCTTGATATGGTGCAAAGACCTGATTTTGCGACTATCGAGGCTGATTTTAGAAAAAAACAAGCAAGCCAGAATAAAAAAGATGAGCGGAATATTGTATATGAGAATCTTTCAAAAAGGGTTGATGAGGTAAAACTATGGTGGGACGGAGAAACAAGAAATCAAATGCAAAAACTCGAGGATATACTTGCTCAGAACGGTATTAGCACTCAAATAGAGAACGATCTTCGTGTTGCACACGTCCGTAAAGAATTAATTGGAAAGGAAGTGATGCAACTTGCGTTTGAACTTTGTAAGCAAGAACATCGTCAAGAAAAAGCAGAAAGTTGGTTTTGGAAAACAGCCCGAACATATCCAAGCGGTCTACGCGGTCAAGTAAGACAATATCCCCATATAAATAAGGAAGCATTAGAAACGATTCTGATTGCAAATATGCGGCACCTAGAAGGAGGCCATAGGATCAAAACAGTTACAGACGTCCTCAGTATATTTCAAAAACATGGGACAGAATATGTACCAAAAACAGTTGAAAGATTGAGAGAAGTGAGTTCATATATTGGTATTAAAAAGGATTAATAAAAATTATTATAAGTATTAAATTATCAATTTTAATATATATTAAGGCTATAAATTTATAAATTTAGGTTTAGTTTTACAAACCTATAGTTATATGTTATAATACAGAAAAAATATGTCCAAACTCATATCTCTCAGTAACCAAGGTGCCGGTTCTCGTGAATTATCACGTGTGCCATATATCCCTAGCGAAGGCGCATCGATTGGAACAGCATACCTTCATGCTGCACGCGAACTTCTCCCATTCTTCTCCCGACGTCTCACTGGAATGGGTTTGATTTTGAACGAAAAAGTGACAAAAGCGGGGCAATTGGAGCCTGAAGAGTTTTGGTCCTTTATGGTATCACAGATAACGCATGGAAAATATGGAGAAGGTAAACATAAGCCGACGACCAAAGAAATAAAAAATTTCTATAATGAGGTTGTTGGATCATTGCATGATCGCGGGTGGAGTGACTATGCATCACGATTTATAGAAGTTGGACGTGAAATGTTGCTTTCAGGATTTGATAGGGAGCACGTAAATGAAAGAGAGCGAGAAGAATTAAGAGATTACTACAAAGATCTTATTTTAGATAATGAAAACCTAGCAGACGGGAGAAAACAATATTGGCACAATATCACTGCGAATATCGCAGATGAAGCTGCAAAAGAAACGGGATCGATGATTCCTAACATGTTCATAGGAACGAGAACAGGGATAGAAAATGCAACTTACGGTATAGGTGGAACCCATCCATTTACTGTTGAAGACGGCAGAGAGACAAAAAGCATAATCGAAGTCGAACTAAAGGCGTTTTTAGAAAGCGATGCATATCAAGAGCTCCCCTCAAAGACTAGATATCAGATAATGAATGCCGCAAAAAGACAATTACTTGAAGGTCTTAGAACTCAGGTGGACGGAAGAGCGGCTCTTTCGTTAGGTCGTGTATTTGCAGATGTCGCAAAACATACGATAGATACTGCTTACTTTGATACACAAGTCAACAGTCTTACCGAGCGATTTGATCTAGTTGCAAAACACAGACTAGGAGATGATGAAATAGAAAGACGAAAATTAGCAAAAAGCGATCAACTACATGCTGAACTGACCATGTGGGTTGATATGATATCTAATCCTGGATATGGATTGGGAGGTAAGTCAGAAGAGGCCACATCGGCAATTGCTGGAGTCATTGGCGGTCTGTTTAGCGCATATGAACGAAGAGCCAACGTATCTCTTCAGGCAGGAATGTTTGAGGTCGTACAAGAAAAACTACTTGATGCATATAAGAAGACAAAAAACCCTGCAATTCGAGATCTATACAAAAACACAGCGGAAGCAGTGTTTACTAGCGTCAACCCTGAAGTAGTAACTGGTCAAACTGACTTTTATGATCAGCAAATAGAAACCCCTGAGTCTACAAAAGCATTCTTAGATAAGCTTGTTGCAAGAATACAGGACGCAGATTATGGAGCTGATGCTGGACAATTTAGTCTAGCTGACACTTTCGTTAAGCAAGCAAAAGATCTGATCAGCCGTGCAAAAAGACAAGGTAACGACAAACAAGCTCAGGTATATGAAGTCACAGTAGATAAAATCAAGGCCACAATACGCGAAGCTCGCACATTAGATACGACTGTAGTAAAAAAATTGGGAGAAATCCATCACGCAGCTACAGATGAGTTAAAAGGTGCATTTTCTACTTCTGAAAGTCAATCATTATTCACGTCAGTAACAGAAACAGGTCTCACAGAAGAGATCTTTGGAAAGGGTAAATTATATGCTGAAATAGCAAAAAAAATAGAGGAAACAGGCGAAATAAGTAGTGCAGAATACAATGTGTTGACTCAAAATGGCACGCTCCAGATAGGAGGACGACTTGCAGTATTCATCCAAGAACATGGAAAGATAACAAAGGATGAACTAAACACATTGCGAGTTGAGACAAATAATCAACTGGTTGAACAACCTCTGATCGAATTCTGGAACACATATATTTCAGACATAGTCGACAAAAAGTTTGGGCATGGAGGATTGCATACGGCAAGCGTAAAACAGATTCTTGAAGATACGAAAGCACATTTTACGTCAGTAAAAGATACAGTAAAATTACTTGCTCCAGAGATGCAACAGAAGTTTATAGAAGTTGGATTTAAGCAGTTATTACTATGGTTGGATTCAACCGACATAACTGGAGGCATACTTCCACTATCTGTCGCAAATCTTGACACAAAACAAAAACATGTGGTGGCAGATGAGTTTAATTCATTTGTACAAGAAACTCTCAAAAGAGAAAGTGATGGTAAGCCTACTTTTGTTGAGGGTATGGTTAAGTTCTATTTCGATCAAGCCAGTGATCCAGAATTCGGTAAAAGATTGGTAAGTCATATTCAGAATCCACACTATGGTATTGGGAGTGAATTTAATGTGGTCCAGTCCCTTATGCTTCAGGTAGATGGGATGATTAATCTCCTCAAGCCGATGAAAAAAGAGCAAAAGCCAGAGGAGGTCAAATCTGCATTTCCTGAAATTTGCTATAAATTACTTACGAACGTTCAAGATGCAATAAAGACAGCAATTGATAGTGCCTCAACAAATGAACAGACAATAAAATCATTGAGCACACTCAAAACCTTATTCGGACGAATTTCAGAAGTGCTCGGTGCTGATGCTGCAGAATATGCCGCAGAAAAGTTATCGCTGAGCGCAGTTCTGAAGGGAGATGTAGCGCAAAAAGCAAAGGAAAAAAGTGCAGATACACTCAGAGAACAGCTTAAAGCGTTAGGTACAGGGAGCGATCAAGCAGACGAAAAAGAAAAATTGCAGAAAGAAATAGATGAAATAATGGGAAGCGCAGTCATAGAAGGAGTCGAAGCTGCTCAAAATGAATTCGGTAACTATTGGAGAACATATCTTGCATTAAAGTACGAAGGCAACACAACACAAGGGAACCAAGGAGACCTTTCGGTCATCGCCGACTCAAATCATGAGAAGTTCATGGACGCGCTCAAGACACGAGATTTCCGATATGTAGGAGCATTTCTTCGAGCGGGAGTCGATGAGATGTTTAAGGCTTTGGACAAGGTTGAAGATCCAGATCTTCGACAGAGAATGGCGTTTGAATTCTTCAATTTCCTTTCAGTGTCACCTGTGGCAATTGAACTTGCTGCGAGAGAAAAAAGAAGAGCTGGGGAAAATGAGTATCAAGGTGCAAAATCTGTCCGTACGATAGGCTCGATACAGGTGGAATTCATAAAACGAATCATTGATGAGAGTGTTACAAACAGAAACAGATTGGGTGATTTTACGACATATATCGAAACCAATCTGGCAGAAAAGAATGTAATACCAAAAGAAAAATTGCTTTGTATTGAACTTCTCTTTAGCTATCGGTATGCAAAATTCGGCAGAACATTTGCCGGAAAAAACCCATATGAAGGAAAGGATGTAAACTCGCTAGAAGCAAAGGATGTTGATTTTGGACAAGATCCAAAATCTATCTCAAACGCAACGCATGGTTTGGAATCATCAATCGAAACATCATCAAAGATGATTAAAAAAGGCGACAGACTATCTATCCTTGAGCAAATTGCCGCATGGGGGAATTTCAGTCCACGTATCCTTATGGAGCTTGCTGTGACAGGAGAAATGCGAACAAGACTTATTAAGAATAAACGTAAATTCGGACAATCAAAATGGAATAAGGTCCGTGAACAGGTATATAATCTTCTCCGAGATGAAAAGAAGGATGATAGATGGTATGAAAAACTAAATAAAGTCTATAAGGCAACAGGTAAATATCTCTTTAACGCAGATACAGAAACATCTGTAAGTCCAGCGTTAACAAAGATTATACTGAACGCTCTTGATATTCCATTGAGCGATAAGCCAGAAGACTCAAAGAATGCTCTTGAGTTGGTTTTGGCATTCTTGGATGATTTCGGACAGGTTGCAACATTGCCAGGAACATCTTTCATGTTCGATAAAGACTGGACAACCTTAGATGGAGATAAGAGAAGTGCTTGGGAAAGTTTTGCATATAATCTCATCCACCAGATTGAAGATCTGGAGATGTCAGGACCTGCAACAGGTGCTAACGAGGCACAACGAACAAGTCTTGCAGATGTTAATGCGGCACATTTGGTATTACTTGGTAAAGCATTTAAGGATTTTGGAGAAAATGAAGATGTTAAAGCGGTTGGCACAATCGGATCTGCCTATGTCAATTTATTGCACGACATATTGACGGATAATGACAAGTCAGGTGCGTACAAATACCATGAAGATATACGTCTTGCAGCGCAACATGTGCTGCAGAATGAGTTGCCACTGTGGTCAGATGAGATGATGCACAAATTCTTTGATGGATTTGTCGCCAAAGCAAACTCCTATGGAGACTATATAAAATGGATTGAGCATCATAATTGGACGGGAATTGCCTTTGGTGCGGGTGTCGTGCCAGAGCATACCTATATAGGAGATCTCCTCAGGGGACAAACGGAAAGCAGTGAGGCAGCTTCTCAGCTTATTTATACAAAGTCATCCAGGATGGCAGTTGACGCAACTCTTGAAATGTTAAGAGGATACATGTTCTTAGGGGGAAGAGGTGGAAAGAGAATGGCGATTTCCATTGTTACGAACGAAGACACCGATCAATTTAAGGATAAAATACGAGGCGTCATGAAGGTTGACCAAGAGGGAAACTTTATCGAACAGGCCGTCCGTATAACCTATGCACTCGGTGATGAAGAACAGAAGAAAGAAATGAAAAAGATTTTGGAGGATTTGGGAAGAAAAGACTTAAGCACATATATCGCGACATTCAACCAGGATGAGATACCAGGAAATGCACAAAAATACTTAAGCAAAACTGGTGGACTCATGGATGAGTTAGCTGGAGAACTGACTGTTATCGAAAAGAAATATGAAGAAGCCCTGAAGACAATGATGGGTGGATTGAAACCTCTTATCCGTATCGAAAACGGACAAGTGGTCAGTATTGAAGGTTTAGGCCAGGATTCAGTTCTGCTTGCACAGTTGAAGGCAAGAGGTGAAGGATGGATAAGTGAACTTGAGGCAAAAATGGATATTCAAGGAAAAAGAGACCAAATGAAATCAGCTGCTGACCTAGAAAAGATACTGAAAGAACGCGGATCGTTTGCTGTCTTTGAGGAGATGGTAAAACAGGCCCGTATTTCAGGAGGGGGAGAGAATTTTGAAGTGAAAGTAATAGAATCGATGCAGGAATTCCTCCATGTGTTGACGGAAACTGCAAAGAAAAGTGCAGGAAAAGGGGGAAATATGACACAGCCAAATATGTTCCAAGTAAGCAGGAATCAGACAGGAGCAGTCCTTAGTGCAATCCAAAGCGGTGCAGAAGCGATGGCTAGCTCACTGGCAAAGATCGTTAATATAACGATGGAGCAGCGCACTGAGGTAATGGCAAAGTTTGCTGAAATCATGCAAAAAACAGGTCTTGGAGAGTCATCAACAAGCGTTGAGACATTGGTTAAGACATATGTTGACATGTTTACCAAAATAATCTCGGGAGATGCCGACCAGGTGGAAAAAATAATGGGAATGAGAACGGCGGTTGCGGAAAAACGTGGATTAGAGTTGCAAAGTCTCCTTGCCATAGAAGAAAAATTGACAAATGAGATGAGCGCTTTGGGAGAGAAGGCAGATAGAATCGCAATCGACCAGATAAAGGCTGAAATAGACGGCCTTAAATCCATAAGAGACCAGGTTTATAAAGCTGCTGGCGATGCTGTAGAAGAATTAAAAACGTATGGTGATGTGACGAAAGCGTATGGAAAAAACCTTGATCAGCGTCTTGCAGCATCTGCTGAAGAAAAGACAGCTGCTTTGCAATTTTTCCACAATGTCTCTGCGCCAAACGGAAAACTGGGAAAACGTGCATTCAAATACATGCAATGGTTTGCCGGGTATGCAGCAGCCGGAGAAACGCTTAATTTTGAACATTTATCCCTTGATCCAGTTGTTTTATTGAACAATATGGGATTAAAGGATTACCAACAAGAAGACTTATTTAGCCAAACAAACGCACAATAACATTTAACATGAAAAAAAACCTCCGATGAAAATCGGAGGTTTTTTGTTAGAGTAAGTTTACTTTGTGATCGCGTTTACGATTGCTTGCGCATCTATCTCCTCATATCTCATAAGCTCTTCAGGGCTACCTGAACGAGGCTCTTTCCGTACACATAGATGGGTGAACTTCATGCTTTTCTTAAGTCCAACTGAGGTAAGGACGGCCTCACCGATGCCTCCTGCTTCATGGTGATCCTCCACCACTATCAGGTGTTTTGCTTTTGTCAGTAGTTCATTTATTTTTCCTCCATCAAGCGGCTTTATGGAGTATAAATCAACAACGGCCGTATGAATTTGCTTCTCTTCAAGTTGTTTTTGAGCTTTGAGTGCCTCATGAAGCGTTATTCCTGCGGTGATAATGACGGTATCAAACTGTTGATCTGCACAATAATGTACTTTACATCCACCTACTGGGAACTGTTCATCGACTCCATATAATAGAGGTGTCTTTTCTCTTGTCGTTCTAAGATAATGGATGCCGGTTTTTGCAACCATTTGTTCGGTAAGTTTATAAGTTGAAATCGCGTCGGACGGATAGAGAACGACACTTTCCCGTATGCTTCTCATCATCGCGATATCTTCAAGCGCCATCTGGGATGCGCCATCCACTCCGATGGAACAGCCTGCATGTGACCCCACGATGTTCAGTCTCGGACGTGAATATTGGCTCATCCTTATTTGGTCAAATGCACGGCTTAAAAATGCGGCGAAACTTGATGCGAATGGGACGTATCCCACTTTTGAAAGGCCAAGAGCCATACTCGCCATATTCTGTTCGGCGATATAACACTCGACAAATTGGTCAGGTGTTTCTTTCTTGACAAACTCAGCATAGGTAGAGTTTGATGTCTCTGCGTCAAGCGCGACAATATCTTTATTTGTCTTTGCAAGTTCGGCAAGTGCGTGTCCGTATGCTTCACGAGTCGACATTGCGCTATTTGGCAGCTTGAATTGGACAGGTTTTTTGGTTGCGATGCGCTCACTCGCGCTTTCTTTTGGTTTATCAATTGTTCCGGTAACAGAAAAATCGACATCTCCTATATCTTGAAGTGCTTGTTGCAATTTGTCTTGTGGAATGGGTTTGCCATGCCAATTATCTGCATCTTCCATAAAAGAAACGCCCGCACCTTTTTTGGTTTTCGCAATAAACATCAACGGTTTTGTGCGTGGTGAACCCAACTTTTTTTCGAATGCAGAAAGAACGGATTCCATGTCGTTTCCGTTTTCGATAACCTCTGTGTCCCAGCCGAATGACTCAACACGCTTCTTATATGTTTCCGTATCCCATGCTATCTGTGTCTCTCCTCGTTGGCCAAGACGGTTCACATCCAAGATACCGATGAGATTATTAAGTTTATAGTGTCCAGCCAGCTGGAGGGCTTCGTAGTTTTGCCCTTCAGCGAATTCTGAATCCCCCAAAAGGACATACACATTAGAAGTTTTAGATTTACGTTGTAATCCAATAGCCATCCCAACGCCAACCGACAATCCTTGACCTAAACTTCCGGTCGTCACATCAACGAATGGCACTTCGGGTGTGGGATGCCCTTGTAGGCGCGAATCAAATTTCCTCAAAGTCAATAGTTCATCTTTTGTTATCACGTCCGCTGTTTCATAGAGTGAGTAGAGAAGAGGAGCCGCATGTCCTTTAGACAGGACAAATTTATCGTTCGTGATCGATGTAAATTTAGAGGTGTCTTGCTTGAAGTATCCGCCAAAAAAAAGTGCTGTGATGAGTTCAACTGCAGAAAGGGAGGAAGAGGGGTGTCCTGATCCTGCCGATGTGGTGGAAGTAATAATGCCGTGACGGACGCGTTTTGCAAGGGTTATGAGTGTTGATACTGTATTCATATCCCTGAGTGTAGCATATTTTCTGTACAATGAGACAATTACACCCATGGCAGAATATGTCGCGGACATCGCAAGTGTCCTTACCAAATTACAACTAGCTCAGGAACAGGGTATTATGCCAATAAAAGGATTGGATTCCTACAATCATGCAGTCGGTCATGTGTTTGAGAGACAGATGAAGGTACTTGGCAACAGTGAAGAAAAAAAGGCACTGCATAGGCTTTTTAAGAGTCAGATAGATATATTGAAAGATCCAGAATCTGAGGGTGTGGAGAACGCAACTGCACTTTTTGAAGGATTGTTTGACCATGTTTTTGATGCTGGAACCAACAGAAAAGTTGATTGTACGTTTACGGCAAAAAACAAGGATGGAGCAATGGAAAAGGTGACATACACTTCTGAACCAGTGCCGATCCATTCTCGCGCTTCACTCATAAACAATCTTCTCGAACATGATGCACAAGGGAGTCAGGTTGAGATAGGTCTCATCGATCTGCAGGATTTGCGCAGTGCCGACTTTAATCTAGAAGGACAAAAGCATAATCCAGGCGACGTGCTTATTAACAAAGCTGCTTTTGCCCTGCGTAGTGCTCTTCATGAGGTCTGGAATGATCCGACAATCGGGCTACGCGACAATTCAAAGTTGTCTTATGAGGTAGGAAGATATGGAGGAGATGAATTCATGTTTGCTCTTATCGGGAACTATACACAGAACCAAAAGGAACGGATATTGGAAGCGATAGAAAGACATTTGGGAGAGCAGAAGGGATATTACCGTCGGCCCGAAGGAAAGGATTTTATCATAGAAGAGGACAGCATCCGATTAAAAAAGAATCCGGACGGAAAAAAAGCAAAGTGGATAGAAATTCCTCAAGATGAGACAGACAAAATGCTGTTCCATGAGTATTTTGAGCGAGGATTATTGCTTGATACGAAGGAGTTAATCAAAATAAGGAATAAATACACGACAGATGGAAAAAACTTCGATATGGATGCATATAAAAGAGACTATCCAACCTCACGGAGTCTTTATCCCAAGGAAACGGTGACTTTTGAAGATAAAATAGCATTCATCCAGTCACAACATCCCGAATTGGCCTTGTACTTTGATCTTGCATATCTGTTTGACCATCAAAGCGGAGGGGGGACAACCCGCCAAGAGGTTGTCTTGAATCTGATAGAACGATCCGTCTTTGATCCACTGATTGGTGAGGCAATCTATACCCGTTTCGACTTCCAGGAACATCTTCAGCATGGAGACTTCTCAAACGTCATGATTATTGATTTGAAATTCATGAAAGAGATGAATGAACATATGAGTTATGCTGATGCAGACAATGCAATAACGAACGTATGGAAAAAAATAAAGTCATGTATACCTCCGGAAGAGCGCGGCAAGCTTTTCATTTCCCGGTTTGGAGGAACATTTGTTATAGGGGTGCGTGAAGGATCGAGATTGGGGGGTGAGACAGAGGCAATGTTGACAGATATGGGTCACTCATCATTCCCCATTTATGAGAAAAATGGTGTCGAAGTTTCAGTGCCGCTTGGTGTTTCCAACTGGCGGACAGAAGAAAATAAGAATTTAAGGAATATGTTGAAGATAAACGATCTGAGATTTTATAGCAATATCGTGAAAGATATGGCACATATGGAACTCGATTCACCTGGTAGTATGGAGCGCATGGCGATGATGGAACTTACCGAGGACCCAGGTGCTGACTATTCAAAAATGAGTAAAGACGTCCTTTACGCCCAATTCTTTAGAGGTAAGCGCAAGGTGGAGCGTGTAACTGATGCGCTTTCGCTGAGCGGTAACACCCTATTCCATTCAATGGACTTACTCGACGCAACTGTGGATGGAAATGATTTTAAGGTGACAGAAGAGTTTGCGCAGGCGCGAGCAAAAGTAATCAAGACATTATCCGCACTGATTGAAAACTAGTAGCATTTCTTCGTACAGATACATGGTACACTGAATATATGTCACTACAAACATTCTTCAATCCATCTTCAATCGCAATAATCGGTGTATCTGACAACCCCAAAAAAGTAGGATATCTAGTGGTTGAAAACATAATCAAACAAGGTTACAAAGGAGAAATATATCTGGTTAATCCCAAGTATGAAAAAATGTTCGATAGGCCAGTCTATAAAACAGTCGCGGATATTGGTAAACCGATAGACCTCGTTGTTTTAGCGGTTCCAGCAGACGCCGCTATGCATTTATTGGACGATTTGCATACGCTTGGCATAAAAAACATTGTCTTATATGCAGCCGGATTCAAAGAAGCTGGAGTTGAAGGTGCACAAAAAGAACAAAATTTGGTTATGAAATGTAAGCAATACGGAATGACTCTCCTTGGACCAAACTGTATCGGATACGTGAGCACCATCTCAGGGGCAAATGTCACGTTCCTGAAGCATCCAGCTCCTAAGGGTAATATGGGATTCATATCTCAATCTGGAGCATTGGGAAGCCTCATGGTTGATTATCTGGTTGGACATGAAAATTTTGGCTTTTCTTATTTCATGAGCTTGGGGAATAAGGCGGTCTTGGATGAATGCGATCTGCTTTCTTTCCTGAAGGATGATCCAGATACAAAAGTGATCGCGATGTATTTGGAAGACGTGAAGCGGGGCGAGGAGTTCAAACGGATACTGGAAGAGACGACAAAAATAAAACCGGTAGTGATACTGAAATCTGGATCAACCGCTGAAGGATCAAAAGCGGCAGGTTCCCATACGGGAAGCATGGTGGGCGACGATATGGTCTATTCTACGGTATTTGAACAGTGTGGGGCTATTCGCGCTGGACAGTTCTTTGAGTTCATGTCGATACTCAAGATATTCAGTTTCGGAAGACAGCCAACATCAAAAGACATACTGATTCTTTCTAATGCAGGAGGTATTGGTGTATTGCTCACGGACGAACTTATTAAAAATGGATTAGAGCTCGTGACCGTACCGGAGGATGTGAAAGAGACGATAAAAAAGAATATGGGTGGGGACAAGGTTACGATTCATAACCCCATTGACCTCCTGGGAGACGCGAGTGCCTTCCATTACCGCCAGGCAATTGCGGCAACGATACAACAAAAGCACATAGGAGGAGTAATCGTGATGCTTACACCACAGGCAAACACGGAGGTGGAAGAGACGGCAAAAGCATTGACTGAGGCACAATCTTCTTTCTCAAAACCCATATTCCCCATTTTCATGGGAGAAAAATCGGTAGGACAGTCCCACTTTCTCTTTGAGAAAGAAAAGATGGCAAGCTTTTTTACCTATGACTTCCTTCCGTCTGCTTTGGCAAAAATAACGCATTACCAGGACCACATCCAACACCAAGTCATTCATACCAAAAAGGAAATAGAACCACAAAAACGCGTATCAATACCAAAAAAGAATGTGCTGACGCCATCTGAAACAAATACGGTCCTCATGAGTGCTAATATCTCGCCAGTCTCACTCATCCAAGCATCGTCTCCCGAAGAAGTTCTACGACTGGGAAATGAGATAGGCTATCCAATCGTCATGAAAATAGCATCAGAGACCATTACGCATAAGACAGAGGTAAAAGGAGTGCGTGTAAATATCCAAAACGAACAAGAATTGGTACATGAGTATAGGGATCTTGCTGAAACGACAAACGAACCACATGTGTATCTACAGAAGATGATGAAGGGAAGTGAGTTGATCATCGGAGCAAAACGGGATCGACAATTTGGCATAGTACTCCTCTTGGGATTGGGCGGGATATATGCAGAGCTACTAAAAACTGCGGTTAGTTTTATCTATCCTTTCTCTTTCGAATATATGGTGAAAAAAATACGTTCGTCTAAAGTGCAGAAAATAATCCAAGGATTTAGAGGTTCCGCTCCGGTTGATGAAGAAAAGCTTTATGAGCTTCTTGACTCATTGGGCATACTCATGAATACATATGGCCAAATCCAGGAAATAGACCTGAATCCTACGCTTGTTTCGGAAGCGGGTATCCATATAGTTGACGGCCGTATGATGGTTGACACGACACTAGGCGGTGTATAATAGGGCACAATGGTCGAAAGAGATGTTTTCAGATCAGAGATACAGAAAGACACTCCCACTCACATAATCCATCCTGGGGCGAGCGTTCAGGTTTTTACTCATCAACACCTTCTTAAGTGGGTTATCATACAATCGCCTTTTCAAGCTCGTTTATTGGAAGCATATACAAAAGGGAAACATAAAAGCATGGGTCTGTTTGAGGCGTGGGGCGACTTTGACACGCTCTACAGATTTGACGACGGGCGAGAAGATATGGTTGTCCACAAACACACAGGGGAACAGTTTTATGCATTTACGCATCCAGAAGATAGGAAAGTAGAGGAGTTGCCTAAAAAATGGGTCCAAGGAGCGTTTTATTGATGAGATAGTATTGGTTTTGGTGCACCCAATGAGTTTTTATAGTCAGCAAGTGTTTTGGGAGTGAGGAGTCCTGAAACGACTTGATGGTGAGTTGTCCCAAGTAACATGAGTGCATGACCTGCTGGAGGTTTAAGATCTTGTCCGATTGCGATCCCAGGGAACTTTGCATCAATCTGCTCAAGCCTTTTCTTTATGGGGATTTTATTGTCCTGCTGAAGGTCAAGGATGGGAAGAAGTTCAGTTTCCGCAAGTTCAAGGAAAGAATCATTTTCGGGGGTTCTGTCTGGCGCAAAAGGCTCTTCAGTCAGCGTGAAGGCGTCTCCATTTTTTCCGACGACATATCTTCTTACCTTTACGTTGCGTCGTTCGGTAGTTGAACTTGTAAAATTTGCATCAAACTGAGGAGATCCGGAATAGGCAAGGACGATAGATCCCGCAGGCGTACAATCGGGGAGCTTTATTGTCGAACAATTAGTCATATCAGGAAATTCCGGCATTTTTTCCGTTGCGGGAATAAGGAATGGTTTATCGGAGCTAGGGAGGTTGACCTGTATTTTTGACTTGACGACATTGGAAGTTATTTCACTGTTTGCTGGCCATACCATATTAAAACTATAATACCATTTATTTCTGACGATGTATAATAAAACATATGAATACAGAAGATAAGCTGAATCTTATTAACGAGGTGGGTGAAGAAATAATCGGAGGAGAGGAACTGAAATCCCTTCTTGAAAGCGGCGAACAGCTTATTGCATATGACGGATTTGAACCGTCTGGACAAATTCATATTGCACAAGGTCTTCTTCGTGCGATCAACGTGAATAAAATGATCAAGGCTGGAGTCAAGTTCCGTATGTGGGTTGCGGATTGGCACGCGATGGCGAACAACAAGATGGGTGGGGACTTGGAAAAGATAAAGACTGTCGGAAAATATTTTATTGAGGTCTGGCGGGCGAGCGGCATGGACCTTGATAACGTTGAGTTCATGTGGGCGTCTGATATGGCAAAGAATCCAGAATACTGGAAACTTGTCGTGCAGGTCGGAAAATCAAATGCGTTGAAACGGTTCATCCGGACTGCCGAGATGATGGGACGTGAGGAGTCACTTGAAAAGCTTACTGGCGCACATATCATCTACTCCTGTATGCAAGTTGCTGACATTTTCATGTTGGGTGCGAAAATTACCCAACTTGGCATGGATCAACGCAAAGTGAATATGTTGGCGCGGGAAGTCGGGCAACAGTTGGGATACTGGAAACCGGTTGTCGTCAGCCATCACATGCTTCGCGGGCTGGCAAAACCTGTCTCAAATGAGCAGGACGCACTCCAAAGGACCATCGAACTGAAGATGTCCAAGTCAAAGCCCGATACCGCGATATTCATGACCGATACGAAAGAAGATGTACAGCGAAAAATTAATAAGGCATATTGTTTGGAGGGGGATGTAAAGGAAAATCCAGTGCTTGAATATTGCAAATACATTATATTTGAGTCTTTTGAGCGACTTAGCATCACTGAGTTCGTTGTCGAACGCCCGGAAAAATGGGGCGGGACACTGCGATTTAAAACCTACGCAGAACTGGAAGCGGCATTTGCTGAAAAGAAGTTGCACCCAATGGACTTAAAAAATACGGTCGTTATACTTATTGATAAATTATTGCAGCCCGTCAGAAAGCATTTTGAAGATAGTGAAGAAGCGAAAAAACTTCTAGAAACAGTCAAAAGCTATCAGATAACCAGGTAATTAGTAGGATTTATAGAGATCCCACACTTCATTACAGTAATTTCCTGACTTGCCGTTCTGTGAGTAAGTGTAATTACAGGATCCAGAACTTCCTGATGCATGAATACGCGCCACTTCCTTAACTGTTTCTTGTGGCCAGTCAGAGCAACTGGGTTGGGGAAATTTTCCAGCTCTATTTTTTGTGGCTATTCCAAATATGAGCATGTTATCAAATAACACACGTCTATCTATATTTTTAGGCAATGTTTTTATCGTGTATTTTCGAGTAACCTGCTCTTCTTGTTCTGAGATTTGCATAATACCCATAATCTTAAGATCATATGTTTGAAGGCCTATTTTACTGCTACATGTTTCACCTGCCCCAGCACTATCAGGAGGAATAATCCCAGATTGAGTATAATAGCCCAATCCAGCACACACAGTCCCCTTATCCGCTGTTTTCCACCATCCATAGGTGTTATACATCTTTGCGGTTGTTGCACTCATATTTTTAAACCAATTTCCCGCTTCAAGAGTACGTATGGCCATAAGGAGCTTATACGGAACACACGCTCTCTTTTCAACATCTTTCATGATTTCCTCGATGCTTGTTCCGGGTCGGACATCATCATTTATCGGTGGATAGACAGCCTCCGTTGGTTTGGGAACTTTCGTCGGTTTTGGCACTTTTGTCGGCTGAGGAGGAGCGGTTGGGCGAATTGTTGGATTTTTAGGAGGAGCTTGGGTTGTATAGGGAGGCGAGGTGGGCTCAGCAGGGTTAAGGATGGCGGGGGTGGAAGTAGGAGCTTCGGGAGGAGAGGTGGGTTCTATCAACCATTCATCAGGAGTCGGCTCAGGTGCAGTATCGACAGGATCCACAGGTGTGGAAGGCGAAAGGGATATAAGGGTAGGGATGCGGACAGACTGTAAGGTACTCAGGATGCCAGCACTGGAGTCTGAAATGGAACGGGAGAAATCGGAAGCGATATTTTGGATTTGGATGGATGGTGTCCCATCTTGAGGGGATTCCTGTGTATATTTCATCAAAATTCCACTTAAGGCAAAAGAAAGCACTAATACTATCACTATACGGACGCGGGGATGAATTGGGGGCATAGATTAAATATACTACAAATCTGCAGGCTTAAACATTCAACCTTATAGCTAAAAGGGATATAGGGTTTAGAGTTTAAGACGTAGCTGTGGTATAGTATCTTGATATGAAACTGCATCATGTGGTTTGCGGAGGAACATTTGACCATTTCCATAAGGGTCATGAACAGTTGCTTCTGAGTGCTTTTAGAGCAGGAGAAAAAGTAACGATAGGTATCACAGATGGGGCAATGGTAAGGCATAAACGATATAGTCACTCCATTCAATCATATGTTGTCCGAAAAAAAACAGTCCTCCAATTTGCGACACTGCACAAGAAAACGGTGGAAATAGTGAAACTGCATGATATTTTTGGTCCTACTATCAAAAAAAACGACTTTGAAGCTCTTTTTCTCACAAAAGACACATCTATAGGTGGAAAGAAGATCAATGATATGAGACTAAAGCTTGGTATGAAGCCCCTTTTTATATACATAGTTCCCCTTGTTGAAGATGAGAATGGAGAGGTTATCTCATCAGAACGTATTCGGCAAGGGTTGATCACCCGAACAGGGAGAGGCTATTATTCGTTCCTAATTAGCAGAAAAGTATTTATTCTGCCAGAATCGCTTAGAGGGGGTTTAAGGCATCCATTGGGCCGCATTTTTTCTTCATTTTCGCAGTTCCCTCATCAATTTGCAGAAGGTGCGAGTAAAGAGTTCGAATCTGAAGCTAATAGCGATATACCTTTGGATATTTCGATAGGAGACGTCGTAACGAGTGAACTCCAAAAAAATGGAAAATTCCCATCCATTTCGGTGATTGACGGAAAAACACAGCGAAAAGCCCTAAATAAGACTATTCTCAAAAAAATACAGCAATTAGATTGTCAATATGCTTTAAATGAAAAAGGGACAATCCAAAGAGAAGCAATAATCAAGATATCTTCACTAATTCATTCAGGGCATAATAAGGCCACAAAACAGCTATTCATTACAGGGGAGGAAGACCTGTTGACGCTCCCGACAATCCTACTTGCTCCGCTTGGATCAGCGGTGTGGTATGGTCAACAGAGTGTCGGAGCCGTGCGTGTTCTCGTGACTGAAAAGATAAAAGAGAAGGTGTATAATTTACTGAAGCGATTTGATTAATTTTTAATTAAAAATTAAAAAATTTTAAATTTAAATAAAATGGACGATAAAGCGAAATATAACCCATCAGAATTTGAATCAAAGATGACAGAGTTATGGGGGAAAGAACAGGTCTATCTGACCGCAGGGTCTAGTGAAAAGAATAACGAGAATAAAGCATATTGCCTTTCGATGTTTCCATATCCATCAGGTGCCGGTCTTCATGTTGGGCACGTTCGTATATATACAGGCACAGATGTCATGGCGAGATACTTCAAGATGTCAGGAAAACAGGTACTGCACCCCATGGGATGGGATGCATTCGGATTACCTGCAGAAAATGCCGCAATCAAAGCGCATAAGAACCCGCTCGACATGGTACCAGGAAACATACTCAACTTCAAAAGGCAGATGAATATGCTTGGGTTATCGTATGACTGGAAGCGTGAATTCGCAACGACCGATCCTAGTTACTATAAATGGACACAATGGCTCTTCATGCAGTTCTTTAAGATGGGTCTGTTGTATAAAAGAAACACTCCCATCCATTGGTGTCCCAAATGTAAAACCGGTCTGGCAGAAGAAGAAGTGCTTGCAAATGGCACTCATGAGAGATGTGGAAGCGAAATAACAAAAAAAGAGCTCCCACAATGGATATTTCGCATAACAGCATACGGAGAACAGCTCCTTGAGGACCTCAAACTGCTCGATTGGCCAAAGGGCATTCTTGAAATGCAAAAGAATTGGATCGGAAAAAAATCAGGCATCAATATCGTTTATGCGATAGAAAATACCAATGAGTCAATAACATGCTTCACAACACGGCCCGATACCAATTTTGGGGCAACATTCATTGTCTTAGCTCCGGAACATAAACTCATAACGGATATCATCACGGGGAAAATATCCGTTGACGCAAAAATCGCGCAGGGATTGGAGGAATATCGCACCAAAACTGCATCAAAAAGCGAAATGGAGCGGGAATCGGAAGGGAAGAAGAAAACAGGCGCCTTCACCGGACTTTATGCTATCAATAATCTGAACGGGAAGAAACTACCTGTTTGGACATCTGACTTTGTCCTTATGGGCTTTGGGACGGGTGCGGTAGTGGGTGTACCAGCACATGATTTGCGAGACTTTGATTTTGCACAGACGTTTGGAATAGAAATAATCCGTGTCGTGAAGGGCAAAGATGGAGACGTTTCACCAATTACGAAGCGTGAACAGGTTCAGGAAGAGGAAGGTGTGATGATGAATTCAGGATTCCTAAACGATATGGATATACATACTGCCACAGCGAAGATTATGGATCATATCGAAGAGAAGAAGTGGGGAAAGCGCATTACGACATATCATCTCCGTGATTGGATTTTTTCACGTCAGAGATACTGGGGTGAACCTATTCCGATGGTTCATTGCGATGCCTGTGAAAAGAAAGGAAATGATACGAACATGATGATTATCCACGGTACATGGGGGAATGGCGAGGGGAATTGGTTTCCATGGCTTCGTAACCATATGGAGTCAGCAGGAGTAAAGACGGTCAGTCCAACACTTCCTGATGCGCGTATGCCAAGCTATGAAACGCGACAGGCATTTCTGCAAGATAACTATAAGGATTTCATAGGAACATCTTCAATCATCATTGGGCACTCAAGTGGTGCAGGAACGGCACTCCATATTGCTCAAAACCAAAAAATTGATCAATTGGTGCTCGTTGCTCCAGTCCTCTATGTGGATGAAGCGTATAAGCCGGTATTGGCAAAAGCATTCAATCAAGAAACTGCTGATGCTATGGCTACTCTTTATAATGCACATCCAATAGATTGGGATAAGATAAAAAAGAACGTTCGTAAAATAACTGTCGTTTTCGGAGAAAATGACCCCTATCTGCCCAAAGAAATGAAGCTGTTTGCCGAAAAACAATTTGGGAAAGCAAATGTATATGTTATGCCAGGAAAAGCACATTTCAGTGCCGGCACAAAAGATGCACCAGAACAGTTTGAGCTGTTGAGATTTATCGAAACACGTATGGTTGGTGGATGGACGATGATTGATGAAAAAGACATTCCTCTTGAACTGCCCTATACGGAATCATATGAGCCGACAGACACAGGTGAGTCTCCATTATCAAAGATCGCTGGATTCTCAAAGTCAGTCTGTCCTGTTTGTGGGGGAAGTGCAAAAAGAGAAACTGACACCATGCCTAACTGGGCGGGGAGTTGTTGGTATTTCCTTCGTTTTGGACAGGATACGAGGAATGAATCTTTGGAAGAGTTCAAACTTAGCTTGAAAGAAAATAAATGGATGCCAGTTGATTGGTATCTGGGAGGAGCGGAACACGCGGTCTTACACCTTCTCTATGCACGTTTTTGGGTTAAGGCATTGCGCGATTTGGGGCTTCTTAATTATCCAGAACCATTCTTAAGACTCCGTAATGTTGGGATGGTTTTAGCAGAAGATCATAGAAAAATGAGTAAGTCATGGGGAAACACCATCAACCCAGATGATGTGGTGGCGCAGTATGGGGCAGACACTCTTCGACTGTATGAGATGTTTATGGCGCCGTTCAACATGGAAATCGCTTGGTCGATGAAAGCCCTCCAAGGCGCACACCGTTTCGTGAAGCGTGTTTGGAGCCTGTATGCGACTCAGTCGTTTACTCAATCATCAAATCCAGAATTAGTAAACAAGCTCAATAAGACAATACAGAAAGTGGGAGATGACATTTCACAGACAAAATTCAACACAGCGATTGCCGCCATGATGGAGTTTCTTAATATGTATGAGTCAAAGCCTGAGTTATCCAGGGATGAATCACGAAAATTCATACAGATTTTGGCACCCTTCGCACCATTTGTATCTGAAAAGATATGGAGAGATATCTTTAATGAAAAAAAATCGGTGCACTTAAGCAATTGGCCCATGCAGACTGCCGTTGATGTCAGAGAAACTATCGTTGAGGTCCCGGTCCAGGTAAATGGCAAATTCCGCGGAACTGTTGTCGTTCCTGTAGCTTCAACGCAAGCCGACATAGAGAAAGCCGCTCTTAAATCAGAAGGAATAGCAAAATATATAACAGGAAATACTTACAAGCTTATCTATGTGAAGGGGAGGATTTGTAATTTTGTGTTGGTTGCCCAGCCTGGATTTGAACCAAGATAATCAGATTCAGAGTCTGATGTCCTACCGTTAGACGACCGGGCAAGCCTATGGTATATTCTATCATAGGATGATGCGAAAGAAATCCCTGTTTCCCCCAAAAGAGCGAAGAAATGGTGTATAAGAGTATGTTCATAATTTGGAGCTTCTTCGACTCATTATTTTTTGCGTTGAAAGATTCCACACACTATATATCTTATGGAGATTCGTAATATCGTTATCATCGCTCACGTCGATCACGGGAAAACAACATTGGTTGATGCTCTTTTGAAGCAAACACATTCATTCCGTGACAACCAGAAAGAAATGAGCCAAGAGCTTATCATGGACTCAAATGATCTTGAACGAGAGCGTGGAATCACCATTTTGGCAAAGAATACCTCCGTTTTCTATAAGGATACAAAAATCAACATCATCGACACACCGGGACATGCTGACTTTGGTGGTGAAGTAGAACGCACCATCACCATGGCCTCAGGTGCCATACTCTTGGTAGATGCTGCTGAAGGTCCACTTCCTCAGACAAAATTCGTCCTTAAAAAAGCGCTGCAAGCAGGTCTCAAGATCGTACTTGTCATCAATAAAATCGATAAAAGAGACGCACGCCCAGAAGAAATCATTTCAGAAATAGAAAGTCTTTTCTTGGACCTTGCCGAAGATGATTCCTCACTTGAATTCATAACATTGTTCGCAGTTGGCCGTGATGGAAAGGCATTTTACAAGCTTCCTGAAAAGTATTCAGCAGATATGGAAGGTGATCTTTCTCCGCTGTTTGAAACCATTCTCAAAGAATTCCCGAATGTTGACGTGAACTCAGATAAACCACTCCAGATGCAGATATCGACACTTGATTATGATAATTATGTCGGAAGATTATGTATCGGAAAGATTTCTCAAGGCACGCTTAAGAAAGATCAAACGGTTGCTGTCGTTGGAGAAAACGATAAAGTATTAGGATCATATAAAATCGCAAAACTTTTCACGACCTCAGGACTCAACAGAGTCGAGGTTGATGAGGCCGTTGCGGGAGATATTGCGACAATCGCAGGTATCCCAATCTTGACGATTGGTCAGACCGTCTGTGATCCTGCATTCCCACAAAGCATGCCTCATATCACAGTTGAGGATCCGACAATCAAAATCAGTGTCGGCCCCAATACCAGTCCATTCGGTGGAAAAGAAGGTAAGTTCAGTACATCACGACAACTTCGAGAGCGATTATATAAGGAAGTTGAGACGAATTTGGGACTTCGCGTTGAAGATGATACGGAAGGTGTTGGATTTATTGTTTCCGGACGTGGAGAATTACATCTAGCAGTCCTTCTTGAAGAGATGAGACGAGGCGGATATGAAATGGAAGTATCAAAACCACAGGTCATCTACAAAACGATAGGGGGAGAGATCTGTGAACCATATGAAGAGGTGACAATTGAAGTTGATGAGCAATATTTCGGCGTCATCACAGAAGAGATGGGAAAGCGCAAAGCAAGCATGCTTGATATGAAAAAAGAAGGCGGAAGCCGCAATCGCATCATTTATCGTATCGCAAGCCAAAATCTGTTAGGTATCCGCAATTCATTATTGACAAAAACGAGAGGCACAGCAATCCTTCATTCGTTTTTCTTAGGATACTTTCCAAAGGGTGCCCGCATGGATGATACACGTAATGGAAGTCTGGTTTCAGTAAAGGGTGGAGAAGCGGCAAATTATGCTATTGGAAAGGTGCAAGCTCGTGGAACATTGTTTGTTGGACATGGAGATGTTGTATATGAAGGTATGGTTGTTGGACTTGCCAATAAAATGGATGATATCGAGGTGAATGTGAGTAAAGAAAAACAGCTTACCAACAATCGTTCGGCTGGAGAAGGTGTGTCGGTTGGAGTCATCCCACCAACTAAACTCACTCTTGAACAGAGTCTTGACTTCATCAACGATGATGAACTATTGGAAATAACACCAATTTCACTCCGTATCAGAAAAAGAGTGCTGCAATCAACTTTACGAAAAGTGAACGATAGACGCATGAGACAGATACGAGAAAGCCAACAGCAAAGCCAAGGATAAGAAAGAGTTTGAATTCAGAAGGCGAAATTGATAAAATGTTCAACTAGGGTCCATAGCTCAATGGTAGAGCAGCAGCCTTTTAAGCTGTTGGTTCTGGGTTCGAGTCCCAGTGGGCTCACTTGAAATGACATAATCCTTAATATCTCCCATAACCCTCCTTATAAGTTGTACCATATCACTAACATGTTTAATTCATTAGCCGACATCGAACGCTATCTGCAAAAATATATCCCAAACGCAGCACTTGTGCGGTTTCCCGGAGAGGAAGGAATATTACGGACGAGAGAATTTCTAAAACTGCTTGGTTCACCACAAAATACCATTCCCTGTATCCATGTCGCAGGTACTTCAGGAAAAGGCTCAACATCATTCATGATAAGTTCTTTTCTGCATGCACTGGGGTTTACTGTTGGACTTCATCTGTCGCCTCATCTACTCGATATCAGGGAACGATCCATGATAAATAACACGCTCATAAGCGAAAAAAAGTATATACGATATTTTGAAGAGATTGTCCCAGCGATCGAAAAAATGAAGTCAAGTAACTATGGCGCAATCACTTATTTTGAAGTGATGGTAGGCTTTATCTATTATGTGTTTGCGAAGGAGAAGGTTGATTATATGGTGGTAGAGGTGGGATTGGGAGGGTTATATGATGGGACAAATATTATTGACAGACAGGATAAGCTTTCGGTAATAACCAAGATTGGATTTGATCATGTGAAGGTGCTCGGGAATACTCTTACTAAAATCACCCATCAAAAAGCGGGTATTTGTATGGAAAATGGGCATATTATAGCGATCCATCAATTTAAAACAGCAGAAAAAGAGATAAAAAATATCGTACGTGAAAAAAAAGCACATTTACGTATGATAAAAAGGGAAGATATCAGGCGGGTTATTTTGGAAAACGGAAAGACTCATTTTGATTTGAAATGGGACAGTCAGGTATACACCGACATTGTTGTGGGACTGTTCGGCCATCATCAAGCGGAGAATGCAGCACTCGCACTCGGAGCTCTTTTTCACTTAGGAGAGCGCGATCGCTTTGAGGTAGATATGGGAAAGATACGGGAGTGTGCCTTGAAATTAAGGTTCAAGGGAAGGATGGATATAGTGTCTTACAATGGAAAGAAATTAATACTGGATGGTGCCCATAACGAACAGAAAATGAAAGCTTTCACAAAGGCAGTGAGCCAGATAAGTCTACATAAAAAATACACGTTCCTTATTGCCTTCAAAAAAGGGAAGGATTACGCAAAAATGGTCAAACTTCTCATTCCGTTTGCTGAAAAAATAGGCATAACAACTATTTTCAGTAATAATCCTGACTTTTCGCATTTTTCAACAAACCCACTGGTGATTAAACAGAGATTGTCAGAGGAAGGATTTGAGAAAAGTGAGATGGTGGATGGTGTAGGAGGCATACTTCCATTCATCAATAAATCAAAAACGGACGTGATTATTACTGGATCATTGTATCTACTCGGTGATGTATATGCGTTGCTAAAACTATAAATTAGGAATATACTTCATCTTATGTCTACGATTACCGTTTCACATCTATCAAAACATTTTCGTATCTACAAAAAGGAACCGGGATTGATGGGTTCCTTGAAGGGCCTTTTTTCGCGCAAATATGAAACATCAAAGGCGGTCAACGATATTTCGTTTTCCATAAAACAAGGTGAATTGATAGGTTTCATTGGACCAAATGGAGCAGGGAAGACGACGACATTGAAATGTTTGTCAGGTCTTATTTGCCCAACGACGGGAGATGTATCAGTACTTGGATATACCCCTTTTGATCGTAACCATGCATTCCTTCGTTCCATCTCTCTTGTCATGGGGCAAAAAAGCCAATTATGGTGGGATCTTCCTCCTATGGAGTCATATCTCCTCTATAAGGAAATGTACGATATCCCGGAGAAACAGTTCAAGGAGACGCTTGGCGAATTGACAGAGCTTATGGATTTATCCGACATCCTGAAAGTCCAAGTGCGCAAACTGTCGCTTGGGCAACGGATGAAATGCGAGTTGGTTGCACAACTGCTCCATAGACCGAAGATTTTATTTTTGGATGAACCGACTATCGGGCTGGATATCGTGATGCAACAGAAAATACGATCATTCATACGACAGTACAATGAAAAATATAATGCGACAATCCTCTTGACAAGCCATTATATGGACGACGTAAAAGAGCTTTGCAAACGTATAATCATCATCAATCATGGAGTTATCCTATATGACGGGAGTCTAGATGACATCATCACGAAACATACGCAGATTAAGAAAATTTCGATCATTTTCGAAAAACCTATTTCACGAAGTGAACTTGCAAAGTTAGGGACAGTGTTGTCATTTGATGGGGTGAATGTGTCGCTTGAGGTGACAAAAGATAAAATAGCACATGTGACAAGTCATGTACTGTCACATTATCCTGTGATGGATCTAACAATTGAAGAACCACAGATCGAAGAGATTATCAGCACCATTTTTTCCTCCTCTCGAGTATGAGATGGATTCGGATGGCTGCACTCTATTTTGAGCGGACGTTTGAATATAGACTCAGATCTTTCTTGTGGATACTGATCCCGATGGCCAACAATCTAACCCTCATTTTATTTTGGACAGGCGCCCAAGAGCGAATTGACTATATCACCACTTATTATGTCCTCATGACGGTGGGTGGTCTTTTGACAACATCCCATGTTGAGTATGAAGTAGCGGAAAATGATATCAAACAAGGCGAATTGGTCAACTATCTGACGAAGCCCATTTCCTATTATTGGACAAACTTTCTGGGTGAGTTGCCCTTTCGTGTCCTTCAATCGATATACGCAATCATCCTTATAGGTATATTTATGTTCTTTTTCCGCGGGAGTATCACTATGACGTTGAATCCGATATATATTCCGTTTGTTGTTGTAATTTTTACGCTCGCGTACTTTATTTCGTTTACATTTAAATTGAGTGCGGCATATCTTTCTTTTTGGTTTAAGGATATCCGTGCGTTTTATGAATTCATAACCATCCTATCAATCGTTTTTTCAGGTGCCGTGATGCCTCTTGAATGGTATCCTGCAATCATGCGGACAATCGCACACGCATTTCCATTTGTCTATACTGGGTATTATCCGATCGTTACATTATTGAAGCCACTTGGTATATTCGACTTTTTGAATATAATCGCAGTACAGGGATTATGGCTATTCGTATTATCGTTGGTCCACCATTACCTGTGGAGGGAAGGCATTAAAGAATTCACCGCTGTCGGACGTTAAGTACTATGAAACGCTATTTGAGGATATATCTGGCCATATTGAAAATAAACCTGGCGTATTTGTTTGCATATCGGGCAAATTTCATCAACAACATTATCGTGTCTCTTGGTTGGGGTGTCTTTCAGATAGTCTGGATAGTATTGCTGACGGGCAAAAGAGGAGACTTTTATGGATGGACTCAGAACGACTTGGTATTCCTTACTCTTGGATATTTTATGACGCTGGGCATCTTCCATTTTCTGTTTTCCCGTAATTTCGATGCGTTTTCTCGTGTAATAGATAGAGGTGAGTTTGATGCGATATTGCTTAAACCTCTTGATAGCCAGATGCACGCAACGATGCGCATCGTAAGCTATGCAAACTTTATTCGTTCAGTTGTCGGACTCGTCCTTATCGTCGTATGGACTACTGTGCAAAAATACCCAATAACATATGGGGATGCGCTTTTATTCGGCATATATATTGGTGTAGGCGTCATGACGCTCTACTCAATTTGGCTTCTTTTCAGCACGACCCTTATCTGGTATCCAAATCTCAGTAATATGATAGATTTGCTTTATACGATCAACGGCCTTGCACGGTATCCATCTGAAATGATACGGTATTCCGGTAAGGTTATCCTCTACTTCCTGATTCCACTTCTATTGACAATCAGTACGCCCGTTAAAATTCTGCTTCATAAAAATGCAATAGAAGACGTAATCGCACTTACTCTTTGTTGTGTTATTCTATTCACCGTTTCCCGTATATTTTGGAAGCATTCGCTCCGACACTATACAAGCGCAAGTTGATTTTTAAAGTTTTATCCTCAATAAATTCTTGTATACTGTACTTCTATGAAAACAACAACACACACTCTTAAAAATGGTCTGAAAATACTCCTTGTCGATACAGAATCATTCCCAACCGTCACTGCACTTGTCATGGTGGGGGCAGGGAGTCGCTATGAACGAAAAGACAATAATGGAATTGCTCATTTTTTTGAGCATATGGCATTCAAGGGATCAAAAAAATATAAGACGTCATTTGAGATATCATCAGCTATCGAAGGAATCGGGGGACTCTTTAACGCATTCACCTCAAAAGATCATACAGGATATTGGATAAAAGCTACGAACGAGCATACAAATACGTTACTTGATGTATTGTCAGACATGATCCTCCATCCTCTCCTTGAAGTGGATGAGATTGAGCGTGAAAAGGGAGTGATTGTTGAAGAGATAAACATGTATGAAGACATGCCAGCACGTAAAGTAGGTGATATTTTTGAAGAAGTTCTTTATAAGGGAAGCCCACTTGGATATGATATCGCCGGTACGAGAGAGACAGTTACGGCATTTACTCGTAAGACATTCACCGATTATATCAATGACTTGTATCATCCGGACAATGCTGTTATTGTACTTGCGGGAGGGTTAGGGGTAGGTAAGGATAAGGCAAAAGCAGACAAGTTGATACACGAAATTGAAACCCGTTTTGGGGAGTGGAAAAGCAATAAGAGCACTGGGTTTGAGAAATATCGCGGCGAGCAAACAGAACCAGTCCTTCATATTCATCATAAAAAAACAGAACAAGTACATCTGTGCTTGGGGTTTAGGGCATTTGACTATTCCGATGAAAGAAAATACGCACTACAAGTACTCGCAGCGGTATTGGGTGGTGGGATGTCTTCACGTCTGTTCATGCAGGTGCGTGAGAGAAGAGGATTATGTTACTATATTTCAACTGGACGTGAGTTATATTCTGACACGGGAAGCATCGTTACACAAGCTGGCATCCGCAATGATAAACAAAAGATCCAGGAGGCGATCAATGTCATTCTGGAGGAACACATGAAGATTGTAAAAGGAGACATAACGGATGAAGAGATTGGAAAAGCAAAGGAGTTATTGAAAGGGCGGTATCTCTTAAGCCTGGAGGACTCTATGAATGTCGCAACCAGCTTTGGGACAAAGTATGTCTTGGAGAAAGAGATAGTCGATACGGATAAGGTAATAGAAAAATTGATGAAAATATCAAAAAGCGATATTATTTCTGTCGCAAAAGACATTTTTCAGGGTTCGAGGCTTACTTGTGCCATAATTGGGCCGCTTGCAGAGCATGATGTCGCCCTCCCTAAAACACTATAATATACTGTTGAACTGAGCTTCACTTTCTGCTATTTTTTTTATATGGTGTATTTAATTTGTGCTAGTTTGCGTAAATACATAATAAATACACATATTTTTTTATAAAAAACATAATGAAAAAAAGAGGGTTATCAATTATTCGAGTGATTACCCTCTTCGTCTATCTCTTTTCGACCTTTTCTTGGTATTTATTATTCGTTCCAAAGATATCTGCTCCCGTTTCCGCCGCTGCCCATTCAATCACTTCACGCATTGATTTTGAACTAGGAACACAAGATGGAACAGATACTGCCAGTTCTGAAGGAAAATTGAATTTGAAGTCAGATGGAGTATGGGGACCACGTTCATTCAAAACTCCAAATCTCCCGTTAAGCGATCAATCAGCTATCGCATCAGATGGGACGAATGTGTACCTCATGCATAATTCTGACAACCATTTTGTGAAGTATGTTCCGACTGAGAATAAATGGAAAACGCTGAGCAATGCTCCTCGTTTTAGCTACCCAGGAGCTCAATTGGTTGTCATTGGAGGATATATCTATGCAGTTTTTGGAGGATATCAAAAGGAGTTCGCGCGATATTCCATCGCAACAAACACGTGGGAAAATCGTTCCAATCTGCCCGATTTAGTGTATGGAGGTACATCTTGCGCCACGGATGGCACCAATCTATTCTGTTTAAGAGGTACTTCTACGACCGACTTTTGGAAGTATACCGTTGCAACAGATACATGGGCAGGAATATCAAATCCTGCATTAAGCATGGGAACAGGGACAACCCTTTCGTATTATGACGGAAATATGTATGCACTGCGCGGACAGGGAACAACGACATTTTATCGGTATAACATCGCACTCAATGCTTGGTACACAACCTCAACACTTGGCCCCGCTCTCACACTCCCACCCGCCACGATAAATGAAGACAAAACAGCATCCATAAAAGGAGATGAGATATTCGTGACACGAGATCAGGGAACGACCACATTTTACAAATACAAGATAACGACAAATACGTGGTCAATTCTCACTAATACTCCGCAAGCAACGCGATATGTCGGCTCAGTCTATAATGCCGCTGACGATTTCGTCTATGTATTCAGAGGAAATGGAACATATGAATTTTGGAAATATAATCCAACCACAAACGCATTCTTGGGACCTACCGATCTGCCAAACACACCGGGGTCAGGTGCAGATCTTTTTTATGACGGTGGCTTTATTTATTATATACGTGGTAACAATTCAGCATTATTCTATCGATATGAAATTGCAACAGGGCTTTGGACGACGCTAAATCCTGCTCCGGGTAACTTAAATGATGATACAAAGGGTCTACAAGTAGGAAATGACATCTATTTTTTTCGAGGAAGTGGGGGACGAGAATTTTATAAATATAATATCACCGGTGGAACATGGTCAACGCTTACCGCTCTTGCACCTGCAACTGTTGGATATGGGGCTACACTTGCGTACCCAGGAAGTGGGGATTATATTTTTGCAACAAGAGGATATCTAACTCGAACATTTTGGAGATATCAAATTTCGACTGATACATGGACAGATGCAGTAGGGACAGATGCAGATCTTCCCGATAATGCGGAGGCAGCCTATGGTGCCAGACTCACATCCGACGGGACAAATATCTATTATTCCTCAGGATACGGCACAGCTTCATTGTTGAAGTATACGGTGGGAACAAACACATGGACTATCATCAACAGTCTCCCATTTGCGCCAAATTGGGGAACGGATATGCGTTATTATGGCGGCAAACTGTTTTTTCAGGCAGGATTTTATAAAAATGACTTTTGGGAATATACAATAGCATCCAACTCTTGGAGACGATTACCTTATCTGCAGGGATCCTATTACTATGACAATGGTCCATACAATGGAGGATCGTTGACAATCGATAGTTCAAATGGAACCGTATACTCAATAAGTGGTCAAAATCTTCCATGGATTCATCAATACACACCATCCAGCTACAATTTTGTTGCGTCCGGTGTATGGACAAGTAATACCATTGATACCACACATATCCAAAGCTTTACGTCACTCACTTCATCTGTTAGTACGCCCGGCGATTCATCAGTAGTGTTTGAAACACGGACAAGTAGCGATCAATCGACATGGAGCACATGGGATACAGTAAGTGGAAGCACTATTACCTCTACTCCAGCTCGTTATGTACAAATTCGTGCAACACTCACTGCAACATCCGACAGATTACAAACTCCTATCGTCAACTCAGTGCAGTTGAATTATGTGGGAGATGAAGCTGCGCCTACCAATCCAATAACATTTACTGGCCTTTCTCAGGCAGCAGGTGGTGTTACTATCACATCAGGACAAGGCTATAAATACACAGCCCCTTATTTTAGTTGGTCCGCAGGAGCTGATAGTGAGACATCTGTCGCTGGATACTATGTCTATTTTGGATCCGATATCGGGGCAGACCCTGAGACATCAGGAATATACAAAACAGACAGAAACTATTTAGTAACATCTCCCATGACAAAAGGTCTAACATATTATTTACGTCTGCAAACAAAAGATACTAGTGGGAACGTGTCCAGTGCAGTGACCGGATTCGTATATACATACAATGGCGTGTCCCCACCCCAAACTGTAATAAAAACTTCAACATCTGATTTTTCAGGAGGCACAGCGACAAACACGTCAACAACGAGCGACATGATAACCCTTTCATCTAAAGCTGGGTTTTGGCAACAAGAGAGACTCAGTATGCCACCAGCCGGAATATATTATGGATCTGATCTTGCGTATGTTTCTTCGTCAAACAAGATGTATTTGAACCGCGGATATGGAAGCAACACATTCTATGAATACGACCTGACAACCGATACATGGTCAACAAAAGGAACACTTCCTAACACCGTCTATTATGGAGACGATACGGTGGAGGGACCTTCGGGGTATCTCTATGGAACACGAGGATGGAACACGAGCACATTTTGGAGTTATGACATAAATGCAAACACATGGAATGATTCTGCTGCAGCTGATGCACCTCAGCCTATTCAGTACGGCGGATCACTCATCTTTGATGGAGGTACTTATATCTATGCATTGAAGGGAAACAATGATGACACATTCATGCGTTATGATACAGCAACGGATAACTGGGAGACGCTGGCAAATATTGACTTTGGGGCTCCAGATAGACAAGTTAATAATCTTGTGGGTGATGGAGCGGACCTGGCAATCGACAAGGCTAACGATGTAATATACGTAACGCAGGGAAACACGAGATCAGGATTTGCCTCATACGATGTTATGAGTAATTCTTGGACACAGTTACCCAATCTTCCTTCACTTGCCGCATCTGGAGCAAAGATAGAATATGATACAACCTCTCATGCGATTTACTATCTCGCTGGATGGAATACAACACTCTTTTTTAAATATGACATCGCCTCACAGACTTGGAGCACGTTACCCGATGCTCCTTTAGGTATTACAGGTGGTTCAGCACTTCGCAATGTAAACGGCACTCTGTATGTTATCCGTGGAGGTGGAGGACAGCAGTTCTATAAATATAACATCGCCAAACAATCGTGGATGATTCCAAACGTCGGACTGTTTGGAGGTTGGTTTAGAGGAAATGATGTACGGACGTATGGATATGGAGCAGATATCATAAAGGGCGACGGAAACAACTATTACATAACTCGTGGTAATTTTGACAATCTATTTACTCGTTACAATGCAGTAACTGGAGAGACTGCAAAACTAAGCGACGCACCGGCTGGGTTTTATAATGGAGGAAAACTTGCATATGAATCAACCAATAATAAAATATATGCGACAACGAGCGTATATAATAGAAAACTATATGTTTATGATATTGCGACAGATGTATGGACTGAAGAGGCAAGTGATCCACCACCTTTTGACCCGGATTATGGAACTACGATGATCTATGATGGAGCAAGATATATCTACTGGACACAAGGCCAGGGAACAACACGATTTTATCGGTTTGATACACAAGGAACGACAGGTGCCAAATGGGGATTATTGGCAACAACTCCAGGAAGCATGCAGTATGGATCTGACTTGGTCATAAAAAATGACTATATTTATGCACTCAGAGGTCAAAATACCCTCAATTTCTACCGATATGGCCCATTGTCTGGTACACCAGTGTGGAGTGATCCAGCGGTTGCAGACCTTCCAACAGGTGGGACAATCTATAACGATGGCTTCTTGGTGGATGGAGGAGCTGATTTGTTATATGCCTGTCGCGGAGGGAATCAAGTAGGATGCTACTCTTATTCAGTATCTGGAAACAGTTGGTCAGCCATCGCTAATGCGCCAGCTCAAATCTATACAGGTGGTTCGGGAGCGCCTGTAGGCACAGAAAAAATGATGGTTATTGCTGGTGCAGGAACAAACACATTCGCCAATGGACTCTATACATACATCATGCAAACAAGTAACACATCCTTCCAAGAATCAGGGAGTTATATATCTGATTCGATTGATCTGACAGCCGTATATCGATTTGCAGGTTTGCAAATATCTTATACGTCTGCAAATAATACAACACTTACCGTTTCAACGCGCACTTCCTCTGATAACAGCACATGGGATGAGTGGCAGTTGGCAACGGATGAAAAGATAGTGGGGAACAGTAGGACATATAAAGTTGGATCATCTGCAAAAAGATATCTACAGGTTAAGTTTGAATTGACGTCCTCAGATGGAATATACTCGCCAACAATCAGTGACTACAACATCTCTTATTATCAGGATGTGGATGAGCCAGTGAATCCATCATCATTGACTGGGTATACTACCGCGACAAAAAGTGCAACGCTGACGACTGGCAATTGGTACAACTATTCTGCCCCATATTTTGAATGGCCGGTGGAGGATGCAACAGGGGGAGCGACGGATGGTACGAATGGTGCGGGTATCGCTGGCTACTACGTATATTTTGGAGCATCAGAAAGTGCAGATATTATTACTGAAGGGACATATCAAACTGGGAATAGTTTTGCACCCACTTCACTTACCGCGGGACAAACGTATTATCTGAGGATAAAGACGAAAGATAATGCAAACAACATCAGTAGTACAGAATATTCTGGATTTGTGTATAAATTTAACGACCAGAAACCTGACAATCCAACAACGATGACAGTCGATCCTCCTGGTCCGACAAATGTCAATTCATATACATTTGCATGGAGCGGTGGGTCTGAGGACGTGCAATACTGCTATAAAACAGGTGCAATCGGATCGGTGGAGCAATGTATATCAGAAACCACTATCGCAAGTATTTCAGCTTATCAGGAAGGGAACAACACCTTCTATCTTCGGACAAAGGATGTGGCAGGCAATTATGCGACAGCATACAAAACAGTGACATATCAACTTCTTGAAACAGCACCAAGTATTGTCCAGAATTTGAATGTAACTCCAGAACATAGTACGACTGGTGAGTTCGCATTTACATGGAATCCTCCCGCTTATTTTGGAGGAACGCAAGGAGGGCTCAAATACTACTATTCAGTCAATTCACTACCAACGGCAGGGAATGTGACGCTAGTTGGCTCACAATCGTATCTACCTTCAAACTTCTATGCAAATCAGGTAGATAAAAACACCCTCTATATCGTGACAAAGGATGAGGTCGGAAATATATCATACAATTCTTATACGTCAGTTGATTTTTATGCAGATACGTCAGCTCCTGGCGTCCCGACAGAGGTTGACATCGCCGACGTGTCTGTAAAGGAATCTTCAAAATGGAGGCTGGCACTATCATGGGACGTGCCAACTGCAAGTGGATCAGCTGGCGTGTCCTATTATGATGTGTATCGTTCAACGACAGCAGCTGCAAGTTGTACAACTGATGAGACCGCATTCACAAAAGTGGCATCAACCTCGCAAACGTCCTATGTTGATGTAAATCTGACCCAGGTAAAAAATTATTATTGTGTAAAGGCATGTAACGTCACCAATCAGTGTTCTGCCGTTTCAAGCACGGTAAGTATGTTGCCTGATGGAAAATGGCGTGTGGCACCTGAGCTTATTGCGAGTCAATCGGCAACGGTCAAGACAAAATCCGCAATAATCGAATGGTCTACGAACAGAAAAAGTAATTCATTCGTCAAATATGGAAAAACATCCGGATCGTATGACAATGAGGCAGGATCGTCCAGTCAAGTTACATTACACACCATTCCGCTCAACAGTCTTGACCCTGGCACAACCTACTATTACCAGACTGTATGGACTGATGAAGATGGTAATACGGGGACATCAAGTGAGCTTACCTTCTCAACAAATCCTGCACCATTTGTTTCGAGCGTGAAGTTTAGTAGGGTAAATATTAACTCAGCGCAGGTAACCTTTACAATAAAAAGCGCAATAAAGGCATCGGTTGAATATGGAAAGACCATCAGTTATGGAAGCGTCGAGAGCATATCAACATCGAAATCTGAAACAACATACTCGGTTGAGGTGGGTAATCTTACGGAAGGGACGGTCTATCATTTGCGCTTGGCAGGTGAAGATGATGAAGCGAATGTATATTATAGTGATGACTATACATTTGAGACGCTTCCGACTCCGAAAATAATCGGGCTTCGGGTCCAACAGGTTGTCGGTATGCCAACAGCAACGCTTCGATTGATATGGGGGACAAATACCCTTGCAAGTACTATCGTGACATATTATCCAACAAGCGCACCAGCGACCGCACTGGACAATATAAGTCTTGCCCTCAAGAAGAATCATGAAGTTATCCTGAAGAATCTATTGGACGATATGGATTACACGATTCTCGTAAAAGGAAAAGATTCAGTAGGAAATGAAGTGAAGACGGAGGTGCGGACATTAAAGACCGCAAATGACGTCCGACCGCCTGAAATGCAAAATCTCAATGTTGAATCGACAATCGTTGGAGTGGGGGAGGACGCCTCTGCTCAGATAGTGGTTACATGGGATACGGACGAACCTGCTACCACCCAAATAGAATATGGCCAAGGGACAGGCACTTCCTATAATCAAACTACACAGGAAGACACGAATAAGACGCAGAATCATACAGTCACGATAACGGGACTGAGTCCTTCAAAAATTTATCATTTGCGTGCCCTTTCGAAAGATAAGGGGAATAATGTCGGTCAATCACTTGATACCGTAATCATCACCCCAAAATCGACGAAGGACGCATTAAACTTAGTAATTGACAACCTTTCCAAGACGTTCGGTTTCCTGAAGGGATTTTCCAAATAATATGACAGACTCACGCCAACTATTACAGATACAGGATATGCGCAAATCGTTTCCCATAGGAGATGGGACAGTCGAGATATTGAAAGGCATAAATATCACCGTCAACAAAGGGGAGTTCGGTATAATATTCGGTCCTTCAGGATGCGGCAAAAGCACACTTCTTCATTGTCTTTTGGGTCTTGAAAATCCTACATCAGGGAAGGTATTGATGGAAGGGCAGGATATCTATGCGATGACTGAAGATCAGCGCTCCATTTATCGGCGACACAAGGTGAGTATCATCTATCAACAGCCGTTGTGGATCTCGGCACTGAACGTCATCGAAAACGTCATGTTCCCACTCCATTTACTTGACTATAAGGAAGAGGATATAGAAAAAAAAGCACATGAAGTGCTGACTCATGTGGGTATGGAAAAGTGGGCACAGTATGTCCCAACAACCCTCTCATCAGGACAACAACAGAAGATCAGTCTTGCTCGTGCACTTATGCTTGACCCATTAATGATTGTAGCTGATGAACCAACAGGTAATTTGGACACCGTTTCTGGTCAGGAATTGCTACAGACATTTATGGGACTTATCAATTTGGGAAAAACAGTCGTCATGGTTACCCATGATCTTGAGTATTTGCGATATGGGACGAAAATATTCCATATGGTAGATGGTGAAGTGGTAGAGGAGTATGAACCAAAGACTAAAGACAAGACGATAGTCATAGGGAAAAAAGGCTCAGGTGGTGAGGATACTGCAAACGTTCGGGATCCGCATTTCTTGGAAAAGTTACATTTATAATCAATGAAAAAAACACTCATATCAGTTGCACGAAGCGCGGTTTCGCTCCAATTTTGGAGAGACATATTGGGCGCTGTGTATCATTTCTGCACTTTTTTTGTACTTCTTATCCTTTTTCTCTTGAGTAAACTGTTCTCCCATCTGTTATTCATGCCAGTAGTGGGAAGGCTGCTTCGAGGAATCAACTTTGCGACAGGAAAAACCATCCCTCATTACGAAGAGATGCTGAGCTCAAAGCTAGATGGAATGCGACCGAGTGAAGTAAAGCGGAGCTATCTTATCAATCTCGCCTTCAAAAATTTACTTGCAAAAAAAACACGTTCGTTTATTACCATGTTCGGAATGGCTGTCGGTATAGGAATCATTGTGTTTTTATTATCTCTTGGATATGGAATTGAACGACTTGTCATTTCTAAAGTCGCATCCCTTGATGAACTCAGGATGATAGATGTATCATCGAGTGAAAATACGTCGCTGCGCCTGAGTAAGACAATCTATGACAAGATCTTAAAACTTCCAAAAATTGAAAACGTCATACCTCTCGTCTCAATCGTTGGAAAAATAAATTACAAAAGGGCAACAACAGACGTGTTGGTTTATGCAGTCCCCAGGAGCTATCTGGATGCACTGAAATTGCAACCAAAGCATGGAAAGTTTTTTGCCAGTAATCAGTCATTTGACTCTATACAAGCGGCTAATAAAACGAGTGGAACAGTGCAAGGTGCTCAAACACAGATAGAGAAAATCAGTATAGGTAAAACTAGGGACGCTCATAACTATATCTTCAGCATATACCCTCAAAAGACGGTGCTCGTTTCTGAGCAATGTGATATTTCTTCAGCAGTGCTCGGATATACCGCGCGTGTGGAGGGTGGATTTGAAGGACAACTTTATTGGGGGAGTCAATATTCGCCGTTTGATGATTTTGGGCGCGGTGGCTATGACTTTGCAAGAGATGTGTATGCAGGAAGATGGGCACGAGGGAGCATGCCTTTGTATACAAAAAATACGGACGATACATTGACTCCACTGCTTGATGATATGGGAAGACAGGTGTGGAAAGAGGGCTGTATCCAAGAGCGATATATTCAAAAAGAACAAATAATCCAGGTACAAAAAACGGCAGTGTTAGGTGAGGCTACGGGAAGTGCCAGTATTGAAGAACCCTCCCAAGCCTCAACGTTTGACGCAGTTGTCGTATCAAGCGACTCAGCGGGATTTGAGATGGTATCGCTCCAGGCAAGTGGGGCAGCGAGTCTTAAAAAGGGGAGTGAGAGGATCAACTATTCTTCACCGCCAGAAGGGGTAGCAGTTGTGTCCACTGGGCTGTTGCAGTTGTTGGGGATTGCAGAAAAAAATGCTGTAGGGACACGTTTTTCATCCTCATTCATCATCAGTAAGAGCCTGCTTCCCAGCACAGAAGGAAAAGTTCTTTCTGAAGAGAAGCAATACGAGGTCATCGGGGTGATTGACGATGCTAATAATACGTATTTTTATATCCCATACGCCGACATAAAAAAACTCGCTCTTCCGAATGTGTCACAGTTCAAGGTAATTTTGAAAGAAGTTGATACTATGGCAAGCGTACGCAAAGAAATTGAAACGCTTGGGTTCAGGACCAATAGTACATCTGATACGGTCAAACAAATTGAATCGCTCTTTGTGAATTTGCGTCTTGTGTTGGGTGTTCTCGGTTTGGTTGCGCTTGGTGTTGCGGCTCTTGGAATGTTTAACACGCTCACCGTCTCGCTTCTTGAGCGTACACGTGAAATCGGCGGTATGAAGACCATGGGAATGGTAAGTGAAGAGGTGCAGGACTTATTCTTGGCAGAAGCTATGATAATGGGACTCTCAGGCGGTATCGGTGGATTGACTCTCGGATATTTGGTGGGTAAAGCATTATCCCTTGCAGTTTCTATAGTGGCAGTAACACAGGGGCAAGGATATCTTGACCTTGCATATATTCCGCTCAACTTTACGATATTTATCCTCATTACCTCATTCATTGTGGGAGTGGTGACGGGTATCTATCCTGCCCAACGTGCAAAGAAGATTTCAGCACTCAATGCACTCAGATATGAATAAATAGTATGATGTATCTATTCCTATGAAGACAAAATTAAAACCAATAAAGGAAAAACAAAAAATCGTTAATGAACCGATAGAACGGGCGAATCCAATAAACTATACAAAACCAACACTTTCCTTTATCGGAAGTTTTGTCATAATGGTCGGAGTTGTCCTAGGGGTATATTGGTATGGAAAGCAGGTTGTGCGATCAGTAGCTGTTGTCTTGCGTCCTTTCTCTGGTGTATCAAAGGGTGTTGCTCAGACATTTGATCCACTCGATTTGCTTGATCCGGCGAAAAAAAAGGAATTGATGATTGTCGATCTTCGAAGTAAGGGTGAATATGATAAAGAGCATGTCACAGGAGCTCACTCACTGCCTGTCTACGAGCTGAAAAACGATAGAATGGTATATCTATCTATCGATCCAAGCGCCCTATCTAAATTGGACAAAAAGCAGCATATTGTTATCTATGGACCCAGTACTTCATTCCAATACCAACAACAAATCATCTCGGATCTGATAAGGCAGGGATACTCAGTATCTCAACTGGCAATTGGATGGAACGAGCTTCGCCATTTTCAGAATCTATGGATACCGGAAGGGCTGTGGGGCAAAATAGATGTGAACAGCATTATCGAGAATAATGATATTAAATAGTATGTTTATAGCATATTCTGATATAGTATTTTTGATTGGTTTTTTTGTTTTTATATTGGGAACTGCGATGGGTTCTTTTATCAATGTTGTCGTTGATAGGCTTATCCACGGAGAGTCGCTCGAGGGGCGGTCTCACTGCGATCATTGTAAGCGGACTCTTGAATGGTATGATCTTGTGCCATTGGTTTCATTCCTTGTTTTAAAAGGCAAATGTAGAAGGTGCCATAAGAAACTTTCATATCAGTATCCTTTGGTCGAGTTTGTGACAGGGATTTTGTATCTGGGAACCTGGATAATTATCCCGTCAGCCTCAGTGCTACTATACTGGGGGATAGTATCAGCCGGATGGATAATCTTCCTTTCAGACCTTCGTTACAAGCTAATCTCAGACTATATGCAGTATCTGTTGTTGATAAGCATACTTCTTCAAAAAATCACGGAGAGGGCGAGTCTATTCTCACTTCTTGGGGACGTTGTGGCCGGCATTATCGTCATGCTTCCCATAGGGCTTATTTATGTCGTCACGAACGAACGTGCAATGGGACTGGGGGATGTTATATTGGCAAGTATCATCGGGTTTGCATTGGGAGTCGGGAAAGGGCTTTTGGCTCTTTACATTGCATTTCTTATCGGGGCGATTGTTGGAATACTCCTTATCGTTATCCAAAAAAAAGGGATGAAAAGTTCTGTCCCGTTTGGACCCTTCTTGCTCATCGGGATGCTTGTTTCGGGAGCGTGGGGTGATATACTGATACAGATTATTAGGCAAATGTACAGACTATGAAAACCATTATTGGTATCGTCGGACCACTTGCATGCGGAAAAGGTGTCGTGGCTGATTACTTGATCAAGAATGATGGATATACTTCTTTCTCTCTTTCATTCATAGTCCATGAGGAAGCAAAAAAACGGGGGATTACTACAATTACCCGTACAGTCTTACAGGATATTGGGGATGACTTGCGAGAAAAAGAGGGAAGTGGTGTCCTTGCAAAACGCGCAGTGTCACTCCTTACTGAACGTGGCTTGGATAGAATGGTGATTGAAGGGATCCGTAATCCCGGTGAAGTCGCTCATCTGCGTTCGCTCCCTGGCTTTTTTTTGATAGCTGTTGATGCGTTGCAGGAAGTGCGTTTCCGCCGTGTGATTGAACGGGGTAAGCCGTGGGACCCAAAAGATTGGGAGACTTTCAAGAAAGTTGACGGACGTGATAGTGGAGATGGTGTAAATAAAAACGGTCAGCAAGTGCGTGAATGTATGAAGCTAGCAGATGTACATATCAAGAATGATACGGACCTATCTCAATTTTATGAAGCAATTGAAAAAGCACTAAGTACCCGTCGTCCCCTACGTACGGAGCGTTAGTATACTCCATTCTAACGCTTTTTTCAACCCGAGCGTTCCTTATGGAAGCGATCGCTCATGTATGTCTAAGTTATTCGCACCTTCTTTTCCTTTTATCGATGCAAGTACGGCACGAAGTAGATCATTTCCGGATACTCCACCTCTTCGTAAGTATCGTTCAATATCTGTCTGTTGTCCAATTGGTTTCTGATATCCGTGCGCGAGCATAGGAGGGGTGATGTTATCAAGCTCAGGCATCGCAACGACGGGGAGCATAAGGTCTTCCGTCACATTTAGTATTTGTCCACCATTACCCTCAAACTGACGGTTTGTCAGTCCTGCATATCCATGCGACTGTTGCTCTGCAAGCGTTCTAAGTGCAATTGCTCCCCGCTCTCTCAAAGCATCACCTAACGGGTTATTGGGAACTTTAAGTCCGTCCACTGTCGTGCCCCATGCTGCATCTAAGTGCATAAGCGCCTCAAGTGTCGGCTGTTCTTGTCCGAAGAGTACTCCCAACATATGTGTTTTTGCTTTTGGTCCAAACTGCACTTCGATTCGATCTAGACCTCTTTGTGCAGCGGCACCGGCCATAAGGGCTGTGTCGGACGGGTCTTGTGCATATCCAACAAGAGGAAGAATGATACCTGTTGTGTCAAAATTGGATTGGCGTACGGTCTGCGCCAAGAGATAGTTCGGTGTCGCATCATGTGTCTGGACAAGGAAAGGAGCGTCTATCGGAGGAATGCTTATTTCTCGTGCCATTGCAAGACTGAGTGCATCTTTAAGAAAAGGGATAGGCTTCCTACCTAAATGGATAACCTCAGCCGAGGTATGAGTTTTTTCGACAGGTGCGGGTGTTGCCATATGCCCCGATTCTACTCCTTTTTACACGTTTGTCAAGTTTGCTTATGGGAACATTATTTTCTCATCGGTACGAGTATAGGAGAAAAGTTCCTCTGGCTTAAACCAAAGAGCCACTTCCTTTTCACCATCTTCTACTGCGTCGGATGCATGTATTGCATTGCGAAGTGGCCTCATGGCTTCATTTGCCAAATCAATTGAGTCGTGTGAAAAATCACCTCTGATGGTGCCGGGAGCTGCAAGGACAGGAATGGTGTTTCCGGATATCTTCCTGATTATTTCGATACATTCATATCCCTCAACGGCCATGATGAGGACAGGGGATTCCTGGAAATAGGTGATAAGCCACTGTTTGACCTGTTTGCCAATTGAAACAGCATCATCTGTCTTGAATACTACTTTAGGATCGACATTTTTTGCCGCACAGTTTTTAAGTGTTCTCTGTCCAACTTTTTCAAACCATACGTCCGTGCTAGGATAATGCGCGATAACGGTTGCTGAGTCTGCCTTTTGGAATTTCAAACCGATGATGGTAAGACCTACTTGCTCAAATCGTTTGGTTATGGTTCCTGAAAGACCTCGTTGTACGGCATCCGGTTTAATAATAATAAGAGCCTTTTGTTTTTTCATGGTTATTTTGATAAATATAAACTGTCAACTTCGCGGACATATGTTTCAAACTGTACATCTTTGAACCAGTAAGCGATTTCACGCTCAGCTTCTTCAACAGATCCTGAAGCATGGACAAATGTTTTCACAACTCGGTCAAGACTTGATGAAAGTGTCGATGAATCATATGAGAAAGACGCATGAAGCGTGCCAGGCTCTGCAAGAGCTGGGATGGTGTGTCCACGGAGTTTTCGTGCGACAGTCACTGCGTTTGGTCCCTCAAAAACCATGACAACGATGGGTCCCTCTTGCCAGTATTTGATAAGACGATCATAGACAAAAGTACCCAATTTAAGAGGATCTGTTGTTCCCATTATTTTTTGGACATCGGCACCTGTCTGTTTAAAGCTCGCAAGGGTTTTGTTTCCCATCTCCGTTATCCATTCAGGAGTTCCGGGATAATGTTTTTTGATTACTTCGGCCTCTGGTGCAACCATTTTGGCGCCGAGCAACTTGAGCCCTGTCTTTTCGAATGTTTCTATAATAGTGCCAATAAGGGCGCGTTTTACTGCGTCCGGTTTGATGATAAGAAGTGTTTTCTCCATTTTATAATGAATTGATAATAGTTAATAATTCCGATGTGACAGCCTCTTTTGATTGCTCTCCATTGACCCGCACCCATTTTGACCAAACGTTGCGAGCAACAAGATCCTTATATTTCTCATACGTCTTTCTGATGAATGAGTGGTCATTTTCCCGGAAGTTTTTCTCCTTATCTTCTCCATACTTCCATTTGATGGCGGTGTCAGGCGTGACGTCCAAGTATAGCACAGCATCAGGCTTGATGATTCCAAAGTCTTCCGCGTAGCGGACGGCCTTTTCTTCGCTAAATCCTTCAAGAGTTTGATAGCACAGTGTGGTTGAAAAATATCTATCAGCAATTACGATGTGATCCTTCATTTTTTCACGTATGAGCGTTTTATCAAAAATAAACTGCAAGGTGTACAGGAGAAACTGTTCATCTGCTGTATGCTTTACTTTATTCTCATAAAGAAAATCGCGGATCATTTTCCCAACCGGTGTGTCATAGTGAGGAAACTTTATATAAAAAGGCTTTTTTCCTTGTTTTGTTAACTCATTGATGAGTGCCGTTGACTGTGTCTCGCAGCCTGCACCATCAATACCTTCGATAATGATAAACATAGTTGTATAATTATACCTGATTCACGTCCCCGTAGTTCAACGGATAGAACGAGCCCGTCCTAAGGGCCAAATGGTGGTTCAATTCCGCCCGGGGACACCACAATACTCTTACCCTCATACAACTTCTGCTACAATGATACTATGCCTCATCAATTGAAAAATGCGACTCCCATCAATGACCATATCAAACGAGTAAAGCAAAAAGAGTATATGTCACTCCTTTTTTTAAGGACACTTGGTAACTTCCTCATTCTTTCCTCACTGTTTTTTATTGCACGGACTTTATATGAACCGATAAAACAAGAGGTGCGTTTCGTGATGAATCAGTGGACCAATAAGACATATGTTCTAGCAACCAAGGAAGAAGAGATGCGATTTTCCATCCAAAAGGGAGACGATACAAAGGGACTACTTACCAGAAAAGTTGATGGGAAGACGGCAGAAGTACTTCTCCCGGAGGATCCAAACTTCAGCATTGTCATTCCGAAGATCGGTGCAAATGCACGAGTCATAACGGGAGTGGACACTTCAAGTGAACGTGATTATCTTGAAGCACTCAAAAAAGGGGTCGCACAGGCCCTGGGAACTGCCTTTCCTGGTGAAGGTGGGCATGTCTTCCTGTTTGCGCACTCAACAGATTATTGGTGGAATGTAAACTCATATAATGCGGTTTTCTATTTGCTTGGAAAACTTGTCGTAGGAGATGATATAAACATTTTTTATAAGGGGGAGAGGTATGTCTATAAAGTCATCGGATCGAAGGTGGTGGATCCGTCTGAGGTGGAGTATATAACAAGGAAAACGAATACGGAATTTTTGACATTGCAGACCTGCTGGCCACTAGGAACGACATTCAAACGGCTACTGATCTTTGCGACACGAGTCGCCAATTGAGAAAGGGTGACCCCGGCGAGACTTGAACTCGCAACCTAAAGCTCCGCAAGCTTTTGCTCTATCCAATTAAGCTACAGGGTCTACAAGACTCTATTTTACCACTGAAATAGCAAATCATAAACACTAAACATACATCCCTTTTCAAATTATAAATTTGAAATCAAAATTATGCGTAGTTGGAGCATGATATCTATTTAGAGTTTATAGTTTAGGATTTAGTGTTTCTATCCTATGGATGGCTATTGATGTACCCTCTGGTAGATGGTCCACAGATGCCTGTACCGCTAAAGTATCCAAGTGGGCTGAGTATCTCTTGGAAATGCGCTTCTTGGAATCTACGTACCGCTGCTGCTGTAAGGTTGCCGTAATAGGTTGTCTCATGCCCAGGTGATCCTGCTCCTGAGCTGGCAAGAGTAAATCCATTGGCGTTCAAGTATTCCTGTAACGATCTCACATCTGCACCCTGACTGCCTGGATAGAGGTCTCGAGTGAGCCATATTCCGCCCGTTGGGGAAGATGATCCCGGTGTTGCGGATCCACCTGATGTACTGGTTGCAGTATTGAGTGGAGCGTAGAATGTCCGTGTTGCCTGAGCACTACTTTCAGGTCCTACGGTTGTTGCTGGGACTGATGCTGACCAATCACCCGTAGCACATCCATTTCCTGCGCGGACAGTGAAGTAATACTGTGTTCCTGGAGTAAGCATACCTATATTGTGATCGATGACACCGGTGTATGGACCCCATTCAAAGCTCGTACCGAATCGCACATCACCTGGCTTAAATCCATAAGCGACGAAGTAGTAGGTCACGTTATCGCTAAGAGGAGTGAAGTATAACGTTGCCTCAGTCTGTGTCGTTGTTATCTGGAACAGATGTGGCGCACTGCTTGGAGGCGTTTTACTACATACAGGGGGCTTTGCGTTGGCAGCAGATGCGCTACTTGATCCTCTATTTTCATTAACTGTAATGGTGACGGTAGGAGCAGCAATATCGTTATAGTGACCGTCAAGAGACGTAACCAAATGAGTGAATTTGACTGTTTTCGATCCTGCAGGATTGGTTTTCGCTGTAACGGTCACTGTTTGTGGGATGTTCCACACATTTGGTGTAAACCAGTAGACACCGGCAGAAGTGGTCGCATCAGGTGCATCGGCAACTATTTTTATTTTCACGTTCGCCGTTGGTTTACTGGTCAAAAGCAAGGTATATGTGTCGGTGACGGAATCTTTTGTTACAGATGTTCCACCATCTGTTTCAACGACAGAAACGCCTGGGCTTAATGAGTCGTCATCCGCTATGTTTGCAGTAAAATTTGCCGTCTTTCCCTGATACTTTGCGTCAGATGAGGCTCCGGTATAAGAGATAACAGTCGTATGAGCTCCTTCAATGACATAGTCCTGAATGGCAGCAAGTGAAATCTGTTGGTCGACATTCCAGTTGCTTGTCGTAAACGTCAGATCGGACGGAGTTGCCACTGCTTGGCTTTGTCCACTAAACGTAAGTGTCACCGTTGCGGTTGGTTGAGAGTTGAGGCTGACATAATAGGTATCCGCTGGGCCTGCCTCAGCAATATTGATGACACTGTTCGGAAGCGTTATTTTAATGCCTGCGGTATCATTATCAGTGATTGTTCCTGTTTGGTAGGATATGAGTCCTTCAAAATTAACGTCCGTAGAGGTAAGTGTATGTTTTATTATTCCATAATGTGTACCTTCTTCATAGCTATCATCAACTGCGCTCATGGTCGCATATTGAGGTGTATTCCAATTGGTTGGAGTAAATGTATATAGATATGCAGATGTTGTCGCCTGTCCATCAGTTGAAGAAAGAGTGACCGTGACATCGGTTGTGGGAATGCTCGTCAACTGGAATGCGTATGTATCAGTGGCTCCGCCTTCGGTAACTGATACTGCGCCACCGCCCGGTCTGAATACGAGAAGTCCACCATCATCTGTATCGGTAATAGTAGCTGAAGGGCTTGCGATGGTTATACCGTTATAGAGCACATCTGTTGAGACGAGTGTGCTATTGATTATTGTCGATCGAGGATCAACTGTATTTTTCAGGTAATCATGGATAGCAGTAACGCTAACTGTTTGAGGTGTGAATGGATTCCATGTTGAAGGACTGAACGTAAGGCTTGAAGGGCTGATTTCTACCATAGCTGAAGGGCTTGCATCTTCCAACAGAATCAATACCTCATTACTTGGTTTTGAAGTAAGGTTTACCTTATATGTTCCCGCAGCTCCTCCTTCAGAGAGAGTGAGCGCAGGAGTTGTTACGACCTGGTCTAAAGCATTGGTATAAACAACCCCAGCCGTATCAATATCTGTTATGGTCACCGCAACGTTTCCTGAATCATCTTGAAATTGCACTGTTCCAGCAGCATAATCTGGGTCAGTTGACTCAGAAGTGTGACCGATCTGTCCTATGTGAGTGCCTTGTGCAACATAATCATGAATAGGCGGATCAATGTGTATTTGTCGTGGTGAATTCCAGTTTCCGTCAGTCGGTGTGAATGTCAACGTTGAAGGTGTGACAAGCATGGAACTATCTGGTGTCAAGGTAATGACAACATTCGCAGTTGGTTTTGTATTTAATACGACCGTGTACGCATTAGATAGAGTAGTTCCTTCAACTGCTCCTGTCACACTGTGAGTTGAAAAGTTGACTTGAGGAGTATCGACTGTGTCATTAATGGTGACAGTAACATCTGACCAAGATGTCGCCAATGGGTTCGCATAATGGACGTCAGATGATGTTGGTTTATGTGCAACGACAACTGAGTGTGTTCCATTGGAGATAAAATCATGAGTCGGTACAACGGTGACCGTCTGAGGAATATTCCAGTTGTTTGCGGTAAAGACAAGGGTGGGGGTTGTGACAGATGCCTGTGTTGGATCAGAGACTGTGAGGGCAACGCTCACCGTACTGCTTGGCTGCGTGTTCAATTTTACTGTATACGAATCGATAAGATATCCTGAATCAGAAGCAGTGAGAGCTTCTGCGACTGTCGTTCCACTTGTTTGGGTAATAGTAAGTCCAGCACTTGCCGTTGCATCTCCAAACACTTGGATACGTCTATTTCCGACCTCACTCACAAAAACACGACTTGCAGAATCAACGGCGACATTTCTCGGTTGGTTGAAGTTCCCATCCTGTGTACCAAACTGTCCCCAAACCACACGTGTTCCCAATGTTCCATTCTGATCAAATCGCTGAATACGATTATTTCCTGTATCTGCCACATAAATATACCCTGTTGGTTCAGGACCAATAGCCATTCCTTGCGGAGTATCAAGCTGAGGAATAAGGCTACTATCGGCGGATCCAAAAGCGCCCCAAGACGATTCAAACACCGCATTAGCATCGTAGCGCAAGACTCGGTGAAATCCTGAGTCGGCAATATAAATCTTATTATTCACGTCCACCGTTATTCCATATGGTGCCGGTGTAGAGCCTGGGGGAGGGGTTGGGGTTCCTGCAGCAAGTGTCGGAAGAGTAAGCGACCATACATATGTACCATTTGAATCAAATTTCACAACTCGGCTTTTTCCTGTATCTGCCACATAAAATTTTCCTGTAGCTTCGGTTGCTACATCTCTTGGATTTGTGAATGCTCCTGGTGTGGGTGCTGGAGTAAGGGTGCTGTACCAAGAATCAGAAATAAAACGCTGGATTCTATTATTATCAGTATCTGCCACATAAAGGTCGTTACCCGTGTTGATACCTATTCCTGAGGGGCCATAGGTACTGATCCCGAAATGAGTGCTTCCGTCATCGTATTCTGCCTGTTGCACAAAAGACGAATTATATTTCTGAACGACTGGATAGGGAGTAGGGGCAAGACCCGGTCCTCCTGCAAAGGTAAAGTTGTTGTTGATGTAAATATTGCCCGATGTATCGAGTGCCATGTCTACTGGACGACCAATATCCATACTATATCCAGTTCCGGCAACAAGGGAAGTCGTATTATACGAACGGAATGTTGTCGGTAGTGAGCTTACATAAAGGAGCGAATTATCGCTATTTGTCGCAAGTCCTGCGCCGGTTGACGTTAATGTTATTGTTGCGTCAGTCACTTTATCGGACTGCCGCACGCGTTGTATTCTGTTGAGTGTATCTAATATAAAGATGTTGTGACTTACTTCTTCCACAACCATGCGGTATGGGAGGACGAATTGGCTGGTTCCTGAACCATAAGAGCCAAATGAAGATTGCCAGACTCCAGCCGTATCAAACACCTGTATTCTATTGTTGCCCGTATCAGCGACATAGATAGTGGTCAAACCCGAGTCATATGCGATACCTTTTGGGGCGCTAAATCTCCCGTCATATGTTCCAAGCGATCCCCATGAGGTACAGGTGGCGCCATCGACGGTACATTTTTGGATTCTGTTGTTTCCCGTGTCTGCGATATAGAGATAGGTATCATCAGTCACAAGGGCACTTGGATTGTTGAACTGCGCAGTCCCAGTGCCTGCGGTACCCCAAGTGGGACTTGCATGAAGCGTAAAAGCGCTCCCGGCAACATTTGTCAATGCAGTGTATCTGAGGACTCTGTTGTTTCCGGAATCAAGAACGTAGAGTTCATACGTTGAGCTGAGCGTCAATCCTTGTGGCTTATTGAACTGCCCTTCTCCTGTCGTTCCCGTACCGAACCCTCCGTGGATTGCTTGTAGGGTACCTCCGCTGTTGTATTCTTCAATACGAGAGTACGCCTCATTGACAATGAAGATGCGGACTGGATCGACACCATTATCATAGACGGCAATGTCTGACCATCTACTTTGGAATTTATAGAGAAAATCCTTCTTGAACTGTGCGTTGGTGGGTTGTGGATAAACAAATAAAACCGCAACTACTGCGGTGATAAAAAGCAGAATGCTTTTTTTAATAAACATAGGGTATACTCACTATAATAAGAATGAAGGGTGATTGTCAAGCCTAACCACATATGAAATATGAACGCGCTCCGGAAATAAAAAAAACAGTTGATTTGCTGGTTGAACAGTTAGGGTTTACCCATATCGATTCCACTCGCATACATTGTATTCGAAGTCTGGATGCAAAGACCCGTGCATATGCACGTATATGGGGTATGTCCCGGTTATTTTTTGAAGTAGTGGGAATGCAACCAAACTACATTATTGAGGTCGTTGCAAAGCGCTTTGATAAATTATCCGAACGTGAAAAAATAAAGACATTGATTCATGAATTGATGCATATTCCCAAGACATTTTCAGGAGCACTTCTTTCCCATAGGGGACCCCATCATGCGATCAATGATCGCGAAGTTGAAAGGATCATACGGAAAATTGAAAGATAATTGAGCTGAGTAAGATTTTTCACTGTGTTAAAATCTGGTATGAACGAATCTACGGGTGATTTTGATATTTCCACACAAAAAGACAGTACAATTCCAGAACTTATATTGGAAAAAGAATTGGATGGACCAGAGTTGATTTTTGTATATATGTTTGCAAATGCAGCTCAAGGGAGCACATCAGGTAATAAATATTTGGAAACGATTCATAAACCTGGAGATAACCTACTATGTGGAGTTTTTATGTATGGACTTATGCGAGAGTTGGCAGAAAAGAATCCTCGCTTAAAAGCAAGAATGAAAGAATTTCCTCCTTATGAAGAATTGTATGGTCAACCAGGTCCAGATGGATTAAATTCGAAGGAAGTGAATGTGGTTTTTACCAACGATGATATCTTAAGGGAAACAAACGCAGTCGGACTGTGGAAACAGATACATGAGCAATATAAAGTTAAGCCTGCCTATGATCCATTTCCGAAACCACAACCAATACATACTCAAAATAAATAAGTCATACCCTATGAGGAACTGACTTGTTAATCAGAGGAAGGCACTTCTGCTCTTCTTAGGTCTCGAAAGCGGAGAGGGCGAGATTCGAACTCGCGGTAGCCTTGCGGTTACGGAGGTTTAGTAAACCTCTGCACTAGACCAACTATGCGACCTCTCCTGCATTGAGAGTTATGGCGGAGAGTACAGGATTTGAACCTGTGCGAGTCTTGCGACTCAAGGGATTAGCAATCCCTCGCATTGGGCCACTCTGCCAACTCTCCATGTTTTTCGCTTCCCAATTATACAACCAATTATGTGCCGGAGGGGAGACTTGAACTCCCACGCCCGTGAGGGCACACGCTTCTGAAGCGTGCTTGTCTGCCATTTCAACACTCCGGCTTTTGACGGTTATCATCATCCCAACCACTTGTCAATTATATCACTAAGCCCTTGCGTTTGAGTTTTTTTTCAAAATCATTTTTAAAAAGCCATAATTGGCCTGGTGAAATGAAGAGCGAGGTGTGATTTCGATTGATAATCGGGAGTTGTATCAACTTAAAGAACATATCTATATGCGTAAGTTGAGGGACAAACTCTACTCTTTTAGAGTGAGGTTGCTCATGAGACTTGATATGTCTTTGTGTACGTATATTTGGAAAATATGTATAAATCCATTGGTTCACATGAAAGAACCGTCCATAGATGTGATCCTTGTCGATGATTGGTTTCATTTGGACAAGTTCATGAGCAATATATGAGTTTTGTTTATCAAGAGGTATAAAGAGATCTTCCTCATCAAAAAAAAGGTTAAGGCATACACCAGTTGACGTATGGATGCCTAGTATCTTGGCGATGACAACTGCAAAAAAACGAGTGGTCCATATATATCGAGTTTTGGAGACGATACAAAGATCCAGATCATCACCTTGCCTGTATCCACTCATCGCACTTGCACCAGTCACGCCGATAAATCGGACGAAAGGCAAGAGGGGAAGTATTTTCAAGTACTGTTGGAGGGATTTTTTTATCTTTTTTTCCCTAAATATACTATACTGGGGGATAGTATATGAATCGCTTTCTGACGGCCTAAAGTACCTATTATGCGATAATTGGACGATTGAGGCATTTTTAACCTCTTTGAGTAGATATGTTTTTAGTGTTTGTACCGATATTTTTTTGGGAAAGAACGTATATATCTCTTGCAAAGTGGGAGCGTAGGAAAAGTAGGCAAAATAGTCAAGGACAGAATCGAGGTGCTTTCTCATGAATGTGGATACATTATACCCCGCTAAACCACTGCTTCAACACAAGTAACACAAACCGAGGAAGACGGCTCAGCTGTCTGTGTATTCGCCATGGCTCGGATGCAAGCCTATAGAGCCATTCAAGTCCTAATTGAGCAATGAGCTGAGGAGGCCTTCGTGATACTCCAGACAAATAATTGAATGCGCCGCCAACTCCCATGCATATACTATCCTTCAGAAGCGCTCTATGGGAATATATCCAAAGTTCCTGAAACGGTGATCCAAATGATACAAAAACAAAATGGGGCCTTGTGTTGCGAACTATATCCTCAATTGCCTGAACTTCTTCTTTGGTGGGTTTTAACTTATTTTTATACCCTTCCATGCCGATATATGTAGCCTTGGGATAGCTTCGTGAATAGCACTCAGCTATATTAGCTGCTAAATTTGCCTGGGACCCGATAAGGAGTACCCGTGAGCTCATTGCACCGGCCAAATCCAAGAGCCTGGGGAGCAAAAATGACCCAGGAATTCTTTCAGGGATATTTTTTCCAAGAATTTTGGCAGCCAACATCACACCTATCCCGTCAGTAAGAGCTAAATCGGATTTATGACAAACGTCTCTATACTCCGCATTATCCTGGGCAAGTATGATATTTTCCGGATTTATGGAAACTATATGTCTGAAAACTGGAGGATCAGATAGGTATTTTTTTATTTTCTCTAGGACGTCATGATAGGTGAGGGGGTCAAGAGGTGTGTCAAAGAGAGAGAATCGGTTTTTTTGAGTATCCATAAACTATAAGTTTAAATTATGTGACAGTTCATTCGCATAAAAATACTAAAACGTTCACATTATTTGAACACATATATATATTATTTTAACAATCTAAAATGCTATTTTTATATCTAAATTATATGGAATTATATCAAAAATACTATATTTTGTTCTTATAGCTCTATTTCTTGGATAAATTTGACTGGAGCTAATAGTCATTATCGATTCATTCATTATTATAAGTTCAAGAAAAAATATTATTTTATTGCCGCTTTAAAACTGTCAAAGTTTTCAATCGCCATTCCGATACCGCGGATAACACAAAAGAGCGGTTCTTCAACGACAAATGAAGCAACATTTATATGATAACTAACATAGCGATCGATATTGGTGAGCTGGGCGGTTCCTCCTGATAATACAATACCTTTATCGACAATATCTGCAGCAAGTTCCGGAGGGGTTAGTGCTAATACTTCCTTAATTCCTTCCAAAATAAGCCGAAGCGGTCGTTGGATTGCTTCTGCAATATCCTTTTCTGTGAGTAGTAGTACCCGTGGCAGTCCTGTCTGGAAATCTCGTCCCTTAACTTCCATAGATCGAAGCTTTGACTCATCCTTTTCTTCTATAAATGCGTTGCCTATTTGCATCTTTACCTGTTCGGCAGTCCTTTCGCCGATCATGAGGTTATGCTTCTTTCGCAGTTGTTGGAGTATCGCCTCATCAAATTTGGTTCCGGCTACGCGGACGGTCTTGTAAGAGACAAGTTGACCAAGAGATATGACTGCTATCTCAGTCGTGCCTCCACCTAAGTTGACAATCATGTGTCCAGATGGCTGAGCTATCGGTATTTTTGCGCCAATTGCAGCAGCGAGCGGTTCTTCGATGAGATAGACATTAGATGCACCGGCTTGCTTGCATGCTGCAACCACGGCGCGTTTTTCGACTTGGGAAGAACCACCTGGAATGGAAATCATGATGGTTGGCCAGAGGACAAACCCTCGAAGTGCCTTCTTGAGGAAGTAGGTAATCATGGAAGATGTTGTATGGTAGTCGGCGATGACCCCCTCCTTCATGGGTCGTGCAGCGATTATGGATCCGGGGGTGCGGCCCAACATTTCTTTTGCATCGTCTCCTACAGCTAGAATTTCGCGATTTTCCAAAGAATAAGCGACAACTGTGGGTTCGTTCAATACAATACCCTGTTTTTCAACGTAAATAAGGGTATTAGCTGTGCCTAAATCAATGCCGACTTTCTTTCCGAAGAACATATTTGTATAATTGTATACTATATTGTTAGGTTACGTCTATGCACATAGTCAGGAACATACTCATATTATCGCTATTCTGTATCATACTAGGTAGTATCATCGCATATGCGCGAGGATATCGGATCGATATCCAGAAGGGGAAAGTCACCTCAACAGGAATCATTGCGATATCTTCTACCCCACAGACTGCACAGGTATATGTCAATGGGGCGCTCAGCGGCGTCACTGACCTTCACTTGACGCTTCCGTATGGAAAATATAGCATCGAAGTGAAAAAAGAAGGATACACGTCATGGAAGAGAGATGTGGTACTCAAGGGCGAGCTTGTCGTGACCGCAGATGCTACACTATTCCCCCTGAACGCATCACTTACCCCATTGACCACAATCGGCATCTCACAGGTGGTGTCAATCGACAAAACGGACAAAGCACTTCTTTTCGTGGAAAATGAGAATCCAGAGAAGGATGGTATTTATGTATTTGATCAGACAAAACGAACATTTTCTCTTTTCCCACCGATAAAGCTACTCGCAAGCAAAACTCTATTTCCAGAAGACGTCCACATGAAAGATGTAAAGGTCATTTTTTCGCCTGACTTCAAACAAGGGATTGTGCAGTTCAAGAGAGGGGAGGATTCGATATCCTATCTGCTGTCGCTCGAAGAAGAGAATACGCAGCTGTTTGAAGTGACAAGCTCCCAAGAGTCACTTGAGAACGCATGGAATGAAGAAAAAGCGTTGGAAACGGTTCGTCTACTTGAAATTTTCCCGAAGCAATTCGCCAAAATAGCCTCAGATTCATTCCACATCATTTCCCTTGCTCCGGACAAATCCAAGATTTTATATGAAGCAAAACAACAGATAACGCTTCCCTATGTCATTACACCACGCTTAGTAGCGGCAAACCAGACGCCTGAAGAAAGGACACTTCTGATGGGGAAGCTCTATGTATATGACCGCAAGGAGGATAGGAACTATCACATAGCTCTTACTGAGTCCTCAGAGGAGATGATGAAGGTGGGGGATGTGGTATTGGTGTGGTATCCGGATTCACGACACCTCGTCAAGCATGAGGGTGACAAGATTTCCATTGTTGAGTTTGACGATACAAGTAAACAAATAATCTATTCAGGACCTCATGAAGGATCGTTCTTCGATGTGACAAGTGATGGTAAACTGCTCATTCTGGCTAATCTGAATCCACAATTCAACAAAACTCCTGATATCTACGCAGTGGGGATAAAGTAAGGATAGTTCTTCTTCGCTAAAGCTTATTGGCAGATTCTAAGGCAGGGGTAGAGGGAATCGAACCCCCATCAAAGGTTTTGGAGACCTCTATTCTACCGTTGAACTATACCCCTTATCCAATCCGTCATGACTTACGTGCATTATATTGTACCAGGATACCCAGGGAGAATCAGCAAGAAAATAATTCTATCCATGAGAAGAACATGCGAAGACAAATATGAAACCTCTAATCCATTAGAACTGAGGGTCAGGGATGGTCGGCTGTGCAACGCCGGGAGGTGGTGTTGGCTGTGGCGGTTGCTGTGGAGGCATTGCCTGAACAGGAGGTTGAGGTGCCGGCTCTTGAACTTGTTGTTCTAGATTATTCAATATTGACGCCATAGCAGGGTCGACCGCTGGTTGTGTAGGCGCTGCGACTGGTTGTTCTACAGGAGGCATATCTACGGGAGCTGGTGTGTTTGCTACTGCAGGTTGTGCATCTGCTGTAACAGGTTGAGGAGCTGCTGGAACTGTCTCTGGTTGTTTTGCCTCAAACCCAAGGGTCTTATCGAACTCTTCCTTGGTAAATCCCTTCAAGACGACTGTTTTTCCATCGTCGGTGTCGATCTTTGTTACTGGCGTACCGGCAAAATTGCTTCCGACCGCAAGCATTTCAGTCAAAAATTCACGATTAGATGAAACATTCTTTTCTTCAAACTGGATGCCGTGTGATAAGAGATACTCCTTTTCTTGTTTGGAGAATTGGCATTCGGTTATGGTATAAACGGTTATTTTCATCTTACTTTTCATTATTGATGAAATTGGTACGGATGTCAAGTGATAGAATGAATGATGGTGAGAAAAATACTTTTTCCTCTCTGTGTTCTGGGATTGTTGATTGGATTAGGGTACTTGACGATGAATCCAGAAAAGAAAAGCACTCAAACGAACTTGAAGAGTCCTTTTTTCCCCTCGCCAACCCCCGCATCTTTGGATATGAAATCTTCCATTTTCATTCCTTACTGGTCATCAGGGGCCGTTGCTGATAATTCCCTATATGATTCCCATTACTACTTTGGTATCGAGCCAACAAAAGATGGGTTTATAAAAGATGCAAATGAACAAAAAAGAGTTCAATTAATGGAGGGCGTTTCCTCCAAAAAACGACAGGTGGTGTTACGCATGCTTAACCCTGACTTAAATACAACAATACTTGAGAATACTCTGACCCAAAAAAAACTAGCAAAAGAGTTGAACGGTTTTTTGGTTAAGAACGAGTATCAAGGAGTGGTCATAGACCTTGAAGTCTCCTTCACATTACGGGAGCAGACCCAAAATGAAATAACGCAATTTGTTCAAACTTTGTGTACAGAGATTCATGACAACTATAAGTCCTGCTCCATGCTCATTTATGGCGATTTATTTTATAGAAAGCGCCCCTATGATCTCAAAAAATTAGGTGGGATAGTCGACAAAATTCACTTAATGGCATATGATTTTCATAAGGCAGGGGGAGAACCCGGACCCAACTTTCCCTTTGACCGCCGAAGCTTAGCAAGCGAAGGAGGTTTAGATTATGACTATGATTTCCAGCAAATGATTTCAGATTTCTTAACCTATGTTCCAAAGGAAAAAATCGAAGTGGTGTTCGGGATGTATGGATATGATTGGACATTGAATGAGCAAGGAACCCCTCTTAAGGCCGCTACAGCGCTTTCTTTGAGTGAGATTGAAAATGCACTTGGCCGTCAGTATCCAACCAAAAAAAATAGCGCAAGAGAAAAATCCATAGAGTACACTGACGAAAATGGGAAGAAGCATATTGTTTGGTATGAAGATACAGAGTCAGTAAAGGTTAAAACAGAGTATCTTTTGAGGCGGGGGGTTGGGCAGGTTTCTTTTTGGGCTTGGGGGTACTTTTAGGCTTTCCAATCATCCCTAGTTCTTTTAATTTCCACATGAAGAGCGCACCTTTGCTACGTGCGTTTGAGTCAACGACAAAGCGGAGAGCCATTTCAAGCACGGGGCGGGGAAGCGTCTTAGCAAGTTTGATATAGAGACTTATCCTTCGCTCATCTTGTAATTTCTCTGCCAAATGGACGCCAAATGATTGGAATTCCCGTGACACATATTTGTCTTCAGTTGGCTTAAAATTCTTGAGGATATCCTTGATCGTCTGCATATGGGTATTTGTAGGTTATTATACGTTATTGAGGGGTGTTTTTCTGTGCGATAACCTCTCTGTAGAGGTCCATATATTGGTTAGCCATATGTTCTGAACTGAAGTTCTTTTCAACGTGCATTCGACAGTTCTTTCGCATTTCTAGATATTCCTCAGCTTTCATCGCGTATATCCGCTCGACCGCTTCAGTAAGACCTTCTACTCCCGTTTTCTTGATTATCCAATCTCCACGGATATTTTTAGGGGATGAATTGACGAGGAATCCAGTCTTACCATCGACGACTATCTCAGGCAGAGCTCCGTTTGCATACGCTACAATCGGTGTGCCACACGCCATAGATTCAATTACAGTAAAACCAAACGGTTCCTCCCATCCCAACGGGAAAAGGAACAGTTTTGCCGTTTGATATTCCCTTACAAGGTTCGATCTTTTTACATCAAAGTCCAGTTGGATACGCGTTATCTGGTTGATGATATTCCTTTTTTTTATGATGACGTCATGGAGCCATTCGATATATTCGCGCTTGATGATGGGGAATATCTTCGCCTTCCTGTTGGTGTTTTTTGCCACATCAAGGACGGCGTCCAAGCCTTTTTCAGGCACTGCGCGTCCAGTCCAAACCATCATCTCTCCTCCCTTAGGATGAAAGAAAAATCTAGAAACATCTATGCCATGATAGATATTTTTTATATATGGTAAATTAGGAAGACATTTCCGTTGTGATTGGCTGATAGAAACAAAATGTAGGTTTTTGTTTTCAAGCATCGATGTCTTTGCAGCTGAGAAAAATGCTTTTCTATATGGATCGCTTGTCGTGCCGTGCATCGTTATGATTATTGGCTTGTTGATATGCTCCGCAAATGGCACGATATATTCTCCATTCCCGATGTTGATATGGAATATGTCATATTTGCTTTGTAGGTTTATGGCTTTTGCAATCAGAAGCATTTCAAATAAGAAATTGAACTTTTCTCCTACACCTTTGATTTCGGTTGTAGGATCTTTGATGACAGATTCAATCTTTGCGGGCACAATAGAGCTTCCAGTACCAAAAAGCGTCGGAAGACACTCTTTCTTTTTGAATTTACGTAATGCAGTTAAGTAGATGTAGGTAAAAATCTCAGTCCCTTTTTTTGTATGTGGGCTAATATTAGCCACACTATCGCTGATTAATGCAACCCGAATTTTTTTCATAGGAAAGATGAGATGATATAACGAACTATTACTGAGTATACCTTTATTTTATTATTGTACCGTACAGTTTTTCGTATCCGTCGACCATATGCTGCACGGTAAAGTTCTTTTCAACGTGGGCACGACTAGCTTTACGCATCTCTAGATATTCCTCTGCCTTCATCGCGTATATCCGCTCGACAGCCTCAGCAAGTCCCTCGATACCGGTTTTTTTGATTATCCAATCTCCACGGATATCCGTATCTGAAGAATTAACGATGAATCCAGTTCGTCCATCCGCTACGATTTCAGGTACTGCACCGCGTGCATAGGCAATGACGGGTGTTCCTGTGGCCATTGACTCGACCATAACCAGACCGAACGGCTCTTCCCATTTGACGGGGAACAGAAATGCTTTGGCATGGGCACAGCGCTCATTGATAGTGAGATATTTTGACGATGCATTGAAATTAACAAGATCTTTTCTTTGTGTAACAAGCGGCATTATTTGGGTTTTAACATACTCTTCAGCATCTTTTTCGATGTAGGGGAAGACATCGATAGGTCTATTTGTCTGTATTGCGACGCGTATGGCTTCTTCACTTCCTTTAGGCATGTCAGGATCGACTCTTCCCATCCAAAAGAGGTTTGATGCATCTTTCTCCGTATACGAAATGGAGTCGATGATTATGCCATTCGGAATGATGGATTTTTGATTCTCAGGAATCCATGTGGCATTGTCATATTGGAACTTGGATATCATCGCAAAATGGACGTTTTGAGGCAGCTTTCTATACTGGAAGAACTTAACGTATTGTTTTTCTACCGGAAAGTGACCGATAACAATGACCGGAACATCAAATAGGTCTGCATTCATGGGAAGAAGGGGGTTGCCCGAACTATCTATGATTGCATCATAGGTATGCTGGTGAAGTAGTACTTCTATTTTTGAATAGGCGGCATAGGTGAATGCATCCAAATCACTCTTCTTGTTTTTGCTTTGTTCAAAAAAAGGATCGAATTTAGCCTCATCTTTTCCTTTTTCAAGGACAGCGATAAGATTTATTTTCCCAGGGACATCAAGTGAGTTTTTAACGGCATACAAATCGAATGTATGACCTCTTTTTATTTCTTCCTGCAAAAAAGAAGCGGCCCATACTTCCTGTCCACCCTTCGCGTTGGGGTGAGTTGGTTTACAGATAGAGCTTACAAAGGCAAAATGCATAAAAGAGTGATCAATGAAAAAAGTATATCAAATAGGAAGGTTGTTATGGCGACTTGATGAGTGGGATGAGATGATCTCTGACTATTTTCTCCAGGGAGTACTGAGTGAGTATGAGTTTGTGGAAAATGGTCGTCCTGCTTTTTTTGAGGTAATCAAGGATGGTGAGGAGCGTGTCTTCGATAGGATCCTCTAGGTTGAACAGGTTTATATATCCATTCCCAACCTCTCTGAACACTTCCAAATTGGAAGCAAAGATAGGGAGGCGGACAAATCCTGCCTCAATGATTGGGAGACCGAATCCTTCACCCTTTGAAGGAAGGAACAGAAAATCGGAAATAAGATACAGATCACGGATGTTGAGCTTATAGATATTGAACTTCTCCTCAGTTGAAAGCTGGTGGTTATATAAGAATAAGAAGTTTTCAGCAAGTTCATTCTTGGCAATTTCATTCTGCAGAAATTCATAGTAGCGGACAGCCTCTATATTCTGGAGGTGAAGTGCTCCGGTCACGATGAACAGAATTCGTTTACCGTGCAAGTCCCGTGCAGTTTTAGCTAATTGGATCGCATACTCGATATTTTTACGTTCTGCGATGCGAACAGGGATAATACCGATATAGTCAGGTTTTCTCTCAAGTATATCCTTGAAGAGTGTCCGTGTCTGTAGAGGAAGGGGAAGCATTTTGTTTAAGTCTATTCCGTTTGGAATGACCTGTATCATTCTGCCATCCACCTTATAGAGCTTCACCAACTCTTTCTTGCGCGTATTGCTTATCGTCACATATGTGAATTGGGGTTGGTACTCGCTGATAAGGTTCCAAGGATACTTATCTTTCAGGTTAGTCTTGAGTTTCGTGTAAAACAGATCAACAAATGAAGCATCATGGACCCATGTAATAAACTTTGTCGTTCCTGACAATTCAACAGCGACTTCAGCCAGAGCTGCAGTGAGAGCTAGGTTGTAATGTCGGGAGAGGACATTGTGGACGAAGAGGACTTCGATTTTGTTCGTTGTTATCCATTTCAGGATGATTTTCTTGTATTTCTTTTTTGTCAGTTGGAATTTATTCGTCACATGACCCTGAGTGAGCTCTTTTTGGATTGCTCGGACATTGGCGTTTTTCGGGTCGAATGTTTTTGCTATTTGGACGTCGATTTCGCTTCTGAATTTTTTTCCCAATGCACCAAGAAGGAATACTCTAAATCCATTATTGCTGAGCAGACGGGAATGATCACGGATAACCATCTCTACACCGGATATGGCAGGAGGAAGCGTGTAACTAACTATCCCAACACGTTTTTTTCTTGTCGGCTGATTATGTGAAAGCATATGTTCTTTGGTAAACAACACTTCCAATAAGTGTAAGCTACATTATATCATTTTCTCTGTTGTCCTGCTGATAGAGAGAAACAACCCCCATGAGACGAACCAATACTCTCATTTTGTCGATCAATACTGTATTTTAGCTGAATGAGCGTGCTAAAAAAAGGCCTATAATATTTAATTATATGTGGTATAATTATCCTATGTTCTCGCACGTTGTATCAACTAATACAAAGCCACATCTTTCAGGCGTTGCAAAATTTGGCTATCTGTTTGCAAAAAAAATTCATGCCCATTTCTTGGGTTTTTATGAGACGAATCAGATTAAGAGGGGAGATGAGGTTCTTTTATCTGTTTATTGCGATCAACTGGACACGGATCTTGAAACTCAGATTTGGCGATTTGTTTCATTTGCGGAGGAAAAAAAGATAAAATATTCAGTCTTTTTCCATTCATGGGTTGGTAACTCAATCGAGCACGAGCTCATAAAAAAAGCAAAATCAATTTATGCAGGAAATGCAGAGATAGCGCAAGAGATTAAGAAGATAGTCCCTAATGTGAAGCCGCTATGGAGTCCTTCATTGATTGAAGGAATAGGACTCAAAAACGGGAAGGACGTACATATTTTTTCGTTTGGAATGGCGTTCAAAATACAGACAAAATATCATGAAATCCTGGCTGAGAAGTTGGAGGACTTTGGTATAGATTACGTAGTAAGATTTTCAACGGGTTTCCATGAAAGAGCCAATTTTGGAAACTATGATGGTTTTGCAACGGAGTTGGAATCGATATATGGCGAAAACACTCAATTTTTTGGATTCTTATCAGACGACGCAATAGACCACTTCCTCAGGACATCAGATATTTATGTGAACTTTTTCCCGAACGGCGCTAGAGCGAATAATACAACATTGTATGCTCCTATGTCCCGTGGATGTCCTGTTATAACCAATCTAGACATGTATTCACCTGCTTGGATGGTCTCAGGAAAAAATGTCCTCGATATATCCGCTTTAGAAAAAAAGGATTTAACCAAAAGGAAATTGAATCAAATAAGTGCACAAGCAATGAAAGATGTAGCTCGAAACACCAATTGGAATAGACTTCTCAGAGAGATGAAATAATTTACCATTGCATCTTATTTTTTTGACCTTTTCTTGTATTCAAGGATAAGCTTTCTGATGAATGCGGACTTGGTCATTCCGCTTTTTTCAGACTCTTCTTGAAGATAAGTAAGAAGAAGTGGGCTTATGAAAAAATTAAAACGTTTATCGGAAGTATGCTTTGCTTCTTCAAGTGCATCTGTAATCACTTCGACGACGTTTGATGCGGAATACTCCTTGAGGATGAGCTTATCATTTTCCGTGCCTGCCAAGAAGTTTGGCATGTGGTTCTTGGTATAAAGAACAATGGTCGGTTTGTTGTAGTCTAGAGCTTTTTCTATTTGGAATCCAATACCTAAGCTGGGGACTGTGCACTCAAAAACAACAGCATCAGCAGCCTTGATGTTCTCAACCGTTTGATCAAAATAATCTTTTCGTATCTTCGTCCCTCCCTTATCCATTTTTTCATAAAAAATCATACCCTCACTCAAGCGTTGAAGATAATTATCCAGGTGTTTGTGTCCAAGTTTTGTTATCTGGTTAAACATTGTCTTGAGGCTATCCTCAATTTCCTCAATGCTTTTGATTGGTGCTGAAAAATAAACTTTCATATGACCTGAGTATATCAAATTACCACATCAACTGCAATTGTTTTCGGATTGCAGGAACGCCATAAATCGAATATGAATTTTTTTGAACAGTTCGGGGAGCTGGGATAATTCCTCCGGTGTAAAGTTCTGGAGGACATACTCTTCGCCGTTCATTCTATTTTCGGCAGGTCTATTATCAACCCCAATCCGCACCCTTAAGAATTCCATCGTTTGTAACTTATTCTGGATATCTGTGACTCCATTATGTGCCTTTGGTCCTTGACATTGGATCTTAAACTTCCCAAATGGGATATCTAGGTCATCATGGATAACAATAAGTGCTTGTGCAGGCACAATTTTGTAATGGGTAGTGGCTTTTTTTACCGCATCTCCCGATTTATTCATGAAGGTCTGTGGTTTGATGAGAAGAAAATTGCTTAATTTGGCAGCCTCGGAAAATAAATATTTATCAGCCTTAAATACTGGATTGGAAGACGAAGATGTCGATTCAAGCTGCAATTTGAGCGCTTCAAGCAGATAGTTCAAGAATAAAAATCCCACGTTGTGTCTGTTGAGCTTATATTTATCTCCTGGATTACCTAGTCCGACTATTAGTTTCATTCCCACATTATAGTTGATTTTAGTCAAATTATTCCTTTATACTGAAATTACATATGTCTAAATACGTTCCTGATATCATCTCCCATCGGTGGGTCATCATAGCATCCCAACGATTAGCCCGTCCTGACCAAAATGGGAATGCAAAAAAAGGCACAGCAAAATCAAAGAAAAAACAGATTTGTGTCTTTTGTGAAGGGAACGAGGGCCTTTCTCCCACAGAGGTGTTTCGCGTGGGGAGAGGAGAGGTCAATAAACCTGGGTGGAAGGTGCGGGTCATCACGAACAAGTATCCCATCACGGATTATCATGAAGTAATAGTCCATTCGCCGGATCATGCAAAAAATATTGAGGAACTCACCGAGCAACAGATTGAAAACATCCTCATATCCTACAGAGAAAGGTTCAACTTCCACAGGAAAACAGGCCAAGTGCTGATTTTCTGTAATAACGGAGAGCATGCTGGAGCCTCAATCAATCATCCTCACTCGCAAATGGTTGTTATCCCAACGCAAATCAATTTAGACACTCTTGCGAAAGAGCCGCTCAACAATATTGTCCAAGATACAAAGTACTTCACGAGTTATTGTCCTGACTTTTCCCAATGGCCATACGAAGTCTGGATCGCTCCCAAGGTCGGCAAAGGAAAGTTTGGTGATATGAATGATGATCAATTGAAGGAGATGGCGGCAGTAATGAGTAAAACCATGCGTCAACTGAAGAAGATATTCATTCACCATCAGTTGAGCGATATGGACTTTGCATATAATTACTATATCTATCCAGGACACGATTGGTACCTTCGGATTATTCCCCGCTTCATCCATCGAGCAGGGTTTGAACTAGGTACTGGATTGAATGTGAATATCGTTGACCCTTCTGAAGCATCTCTTGAACTGCGAGGAATAGAAAGCCGCATCGTAAGCATACTTAACAAACTGAAAGCAAAGGCAAAATAAGGGGAGTAAAGTTACTTTTCTAGATGCACTTCAGCTATAGGAAGTACGGACGAAGAGAATGCGATTGCATAGAATGCGTCTCTCACCTTGTTGAATCCTCTAATGGTTGCGACATGTACTGTCTTTGGTTCGCTAGAAACGACATATCTGCCTGTTTCCACTTTGTTGACATCGTAGAAAATGATCGTGGAAGGCTCCGACACCTCGGTCTTAAAACTAATGGACAGAAGGGAGCCAGACGTTGACAGATAGACTTTACCTATGACCTTCTCTGCGCGTGCATTTGAAGACGTATAGTTGGAAATAGTCGGGATATTGAGAAGCACTGCAAGCGACAGGACCGCGAAAGATGCCAACATAAAGAGCGATTTTGGGGCTGGAAGCAGTTTGAAAGCGCCAGCTGATAGCGGTTGGGATGGTTTGATGCCTTTATATTTCAATAAATCATCGGGGTAGGCAAATATGCCAACACAAGAGGGGCATTCCAATAGGACAGTATTCTTGGGGAGGTTGGGATCCACCTTTTCAAGAAGGATACTTTTATCCTTGGGACATATCTTCTGATTGCCGAGCACATATTGACCCTGAGCTTCTTCCGTAAGTAGTCGTGCTGAGTTTTGGGTAATTGTGTCTATCCCACCCTTATCAAAGAAGCTGCTGCCGCATGTGGCGCAATGAAGCACGATTTCATTATCGACGTTGCGCACATTCATCTGTTGTCCACAATTCGGGCAAAGCATATGGTATTACGATATCACAATAAAAATTAAAAAGCAAAAATAAAATAGGTAGTTAGAACGGGATTGCCGTGCTTAAGCTTTTGTAGGGGAAATGGCGTGGGCAAGTTTGTCGATAAGATAGATAGTCCCACCGACTGCCGCACCTACAACGACGCCTGCTGTGAGCATATCAGCCGTGGCAACGGAAAACAGACTGACAGCTGCTAGACGCAACCCCACAAGGAGTCCGCCCCAGAATGCTGTTTTTGATACACGCTCCGTGAATGTTGGCTTTGTCTTTTCTGCCATATGAAAAGAGTAGTATATCAGATTGTGGCAGTCTAAGAGGTATTTATTCACTATTTTTTTAACGTTTGTATTTTTAATACCTCTTGCAAATGGAAAAATACTTATGTTAGGATGAGTATTATTATGGACTCAGTAGCTGTACTCCGTGAATCGCTGTATGTTCAGTTAACAGATACGCTTCTTCGTGGCGTTATTGATGATGTGTTTACTCCTGAAGAGTCAAAAGAAATATCCCGATTCATACTTTCCAAGCTTGAAAAAGTGAAAACAAAGGATGAAATGCTCTTATTTCTTCACGACCTTTCTACTAAGTGGGCGAAATACAATCCCTTCTATGTGAAACTGAAATATGAGAATCAAAAAAAAGACGATGAGGCAAAGATGGACGAAATCAAGTCCAAACTTAATCAATTTATGAATCTATCCTATGCCAGACCCAGGAGCAACTGAGGCAAAACCAGTAGTAATCCAAAGAGAGCATTTAGTTGCTGCTGCTGGTATAGACAAAGGAAAAGCTGCTAGTCCCGTAAAGGATGCCGCTCAGTCCTTTGTTGCAGCTGTGAACGAGCAGGGTGGCTCAGCAAAAAAAGCGAAACGCGCATTAGAGGCGATAGGTGGTGGCGAGCGCAAGGCTAGTTATGATGGAAGAGATCCGGTTGACACACTAAACGGAATAACTGATGAAAAAGTAAAAAAGAATGTGGAAAAGAGAATAACAATGGCCAGGACGGAAATGGCGGCAATAGATGTGCTTCGTTTGTCAGATCCCGATGCAAGAACTGCGCGTCTAAAAGTGCTCCAAGCAGAAGGAAAGATTCCAAAGGGGATAAAGACAGTTGATGATTTGGTAAAAAAAGCGGCGGGATACATAGCGTCCGAAGAATACTTCAAGAATTACTTTAAAGATTATGATTTTACCGGCACCACTCCTGAACAGGTTGCACAGGCAATGTTTTTGGAAGGCGCAATGGCAGATCAGGTTCATGTTGGCTTGAGCGAGCAGGTTGGACTCCTTCAGAAGGCAGTCCTTGAATTACCTAAAGTCCCGGGGTTACAGAAAGATGTCATGCTTCGAGATCTCCAAATTGCAGAGGCAATGCGCGATGGAGCAGAGGCATCTATCCTTGCTGAAATACAAAAAGCTGCAAATGCTGGGCAGCCACTGACCCCAGAGCAGACAACCGCCTTGACAGCAGCTGCAGGACAGTTGAGTCCGGAACTCCGAAGGCAGGATCTCACCAGAGTGGTTGCAGGGATTGCGGGTGTTGACTCTGATGGTATGAGGGTAATCGCTCAGCAAGAAGAAGACCAAAAACGACTTTCAAAACTTAAATTGGAACGAAATGATGGGAATAAAGATGCAATTGCGCAACTTGAAGGAGATATGGGCAAACGCAGGCAAGAAAATGCTGATGTTTTTGCAAAATATGAAAAGGCAGTGGCAATCGTAAGTCAACCTGACGTAGACACGATAGCAGGAGTATATGCTGATAACAGAAGAGCAGCACTCATGAAGAATTTGGAACTTAAAGGCACCGCTCTCCAGCCTGAAATGACTTCTGATGAAGCAAAAGCTCGAGCGCTCGAAGAACAGAATTTAGAAGGACAGGCGCAATTTATGACTGCTGATGCATTAAACAGTGCAATAATAGATAGGACAAAAGAACTGAGTGCGGGAGCACTGCAGACTGCAGAAGATGAAGCCGCAAAAGCAGAGAAAGAAAAAAATGATGAGTTGGTCGATCTACTCACAGCATACAAAGATAGCCTGAGAAAAGGCGGCAAAAGTTATTTTGAAACTGATATTAAGAAGGGATTAAACGGAAGTAAAGATGTCCAAACAGAGACATTACATATCAACAACTTAGCCGGCGCCATGGAAGTTGTTGCAACGTATGATACACAATTAGGACCTGATGGCACTGACTTCATGATTGCATATCATGCAGGCTTGATTGACAAAGCTCCTATCATGCAAAATGGAGTAATCCCAAATGTTGACGTAGTAAAAGAATTGGCTGAATTGAGGAAAGATGAGGGAAAAGCGCGAAAACTTGCATCTTTGTGTACTCCGGAAATGAGAACGGCGTTTAGAGGTCATTTGTTTGCTGAGTATTCCCGAGCACAGCGTTATATTGATGCAGGAGGTGCATTTGGAGCAGATTGGGTGAGAAAAATGAAGGGTATAGACGTTAAGATAGACGGAAATACTAGCGCAATGAAATTGACAACCAATACGATGGACAAGATATTTGGCATGCACGAAGCAGAAATTCAGACTGCAATAGACAAATCGCACGACGCTCAGGCATTCATACAACAATTGAAAGGCGAGGGGTGGATAACGGCTGACAGAAAAACAAAGAATATTCTTTATGCGATAATGATGATATTGGGACTTGTCGCTGTGCCGGGAGCAATCGCCCTCGCTCCGGGTGTGGCAGCAGTTGGAGGGTTAGGAGTTGCAGCTGAGGCAGCCGGCGGAGCCATAGCGGGAGGATTCGCGGCAAAGAAAGTTGCTGAAAGTACATCGTAACGTACATTATCATAATCTATGAGACCATTAGCACCTGAAGACAAAAAAAAGATATACCAATATCTTGCGGAGGCGTATATGAACCTGTTGAGGGATCATAAATTGGGAGTGTTTGAGCGCAAAGCAATATCAAAACGTATATTGGAAAAAATGCGAAAGGCAGTTCTGTTTAATGATGTGATTGATTTGGTAGATGGCTTAGCAAAAAACTATGATTTTTTTAAATCAGCAGCAATACAGGTGAAGGCGCAATTGTCCTCCTTTCAGGAACAAAAAATAATCCATAATCTTGAGCTCTATTTTACTAATTTGTCAAAAACCGCATGAGTGCATCAGCTGAACCAACTGTAGAATCGCCACAAGTAAAACTGGAACATGTAACCGCTTCGGTCGTGGGAAGAGAAAGAGGTTCACGTCAAGTTGATATCCAAAAATTACAGAAAATTTGGGAGAAAAAAGGGGCTGAGGACTTGTTTGCGGCAGAAGCAGAAGAGAAAATAGACGAAAAACAACCAAACTTCCCTGAAATTCACTCAGTATTGGATAGTATCGTCGATCCACGAAGAAAGGCAGCATTAAAGACAAAGGCAAATCTCATGCAGGAGATAGTGGAGGGAACACCTCCGGGCACAGTCGAATTGGGTGCAACACCTGATGCCCATGTGCAATATGTTGCGAAGGTGGTTGCTACAATGCCGGGTATGGTTGCGGCACTTGCGAAAGAAATAGGCGGCGGCGTATCACTTCTTACAATAAAGGCGCGCCTTGAAAATCCAGGGCTTACGCGTACAAGTGATATTGGAAAACTCATAGAAGGAAGAATATTGAAAGATGAAAAATTTGCCTCACTGCTTAGAAAAAGCATTGGTGAAAATTTAGATAAACCAGATGATTTGGTAGAGCTTGAAGAAAAAATTTCTTCAGGGGAAGTGAAGGTCGCGTCCGAACAAAGAAAGATAGATGCAGAACGGGGTGCATATACGAACGCAGCGGGTACTGGGTCATTCGATAAGATTGGAAGACTGCGTGTTGCAAATGTAGGTCAATTCAATGCCCTTAAATCTGATGTGGCATCATTTGCGACGTCCATTGAAGCACTTGAACAATCAGAATCAGTAAAAAAATATGGTCTTTCCACATCCATCAACTCCCAGGCAGATGCTATTACTTTCCAAAGTAAGATCGATAGAGCGTTGAATAGACTATCCGGAGGAGCAGTAATCAATCACTTAGCTGTTATTCCTCCTATTCCAGTTCCTCCAGCGGTTGATCCACTTGCTGCGCATCGTGCAGGTATCAATGAATTGATGTCCATGTATGAAGAAGCGGAAAATGTCAAGAATTTGTTGAACGTTCCTACGTTCTTGACAGATATGCGGGATTACAATGCATATAACGATTACGTGAAAGTAAAAAAAGATGCTCTAGACACAGAACAGGTCAAGCTTGATGCAGAAAAAATCACATTAGCAAAAGATAAATCAGTTAGAGATAAGAAGGTGAATGCTTTAGCACAGAGGACAGACAGATTATTGAATAAGGCAGTTAAGGACTATTACAACGGTATCCTGTTGACCGAGGCCGATAAGATTGCTCAATTTGAGGCTCAACAAAAGGCCGAAGATAAGAAAGCGGCAAAGGATTTGGCAGAAAAAAGAGAAAACATGTCTGAAAAAATATTGGACAAATTGCAACTTACGTATCTCAAATATAGTGGGAAGGATGTTGTCGGATGGGATGATGCTGCACTCAAAAAATTCGTCAAGGAAGATATGCTTAGTCATAGTCCTGCAGATATGGCAAAAAAACTTCTTGAGCGTGTCGTAACGAAAAGAAGTAGTATGCCACCTGAGTACAAGAAAGAAATTGATGATCTGTTGAAAGAGATGGGTGTAACTGCAGGTCCACCACCTGTAACTGCCCGAGACATCATGAACTCAATCAGTAGGGAAAAATACGAGAGTTGGGCAGAAAAGAAAGTTCCAGATATTCTTGGATATGCGTGGGCACGTGGATACTACTTTGACAGATTAAAATTGAAACCGGCACAGGCAGAATTCTTACAGCGTGCTTATAAGGAAGATTTCTTTGCAAATGCAATAGCTGCCAAGGGGCAATATGCTGATGAGGCAATGACTTTGATGGCGGGAGAGTTTATGGATGGGGGGGCGATAACTAAAGAAAAGATTAAGGAAATGTTGGGTAACGATTGGGTTGGAGGAACCAAGAAACTCATGAAGCTACTTGCTTATGCGGGTGCCGGTTACGTATTGGGCGGTGGGTTAGCGTTTAATCAAGGGCTTAATGGTGCAGCCGTAAGTTTCGTAGGACCAAGACACTTTGTAGAAAACGTGCTAAATACAGGTAAAGCGGTTACCGACACAGTGGGCGCGGTATCACGAGTGGGAGACCTAGCTATAGCAGGCGGATCACAAGTTATTAGGGATGTTGTAAATAAAGTTCCTATCAGAACGCCTTAATGTTTTATTATTATGGATTCACCAGAAGGACACACTCCCATTTCAGCACACTCGGCAGAACATGCTGCTGAGATGCCCATGGTAAAACAAGAAGCGCCTCCTCAAAGTGAGCCACTTCATATGGAAGAGAAACCAGTTCCCCATAAAGAAGCTCCACAAATGGACGAGCTACAACAACGAAAGTTGATAGAAGATATGTTGAGGGCAGAGGCGGCGCAAGCGGTTACAGCTGAAAATCCATCACCTCGAGATATTCCTATGGAAATGCCAGTGGTGCCTCCTCCTGAACCTGAAAGTATCCTTCATGCCCCACCCCAACGGAAAAATTTTATAGTGGGAATGTTGACACAGGTAAAAGATGGGGCGGTGCACCTCATTGAGAGGTTGAAAAAAATGTTTTTTTCAAAAAAAACTGAAAAACCCCAAAGACCAACCTCATTTAAAAATATTCAGAAACCGGGAACGCCCATCTCATTTAAACAGCAGACAGCAGGAGCTTAAACCTCTTCTTGTACTTCTCCCAATAGTTTGAGTACTACGGATTTTTTATAGCGTCTGTCCCCCCGTGAATTGATGCGGAGTGCTGGAAGCTTGCCACTTACACCCCATCGTTTGATGGTGAGAGTTGATACACGAAGAAGGGATGCGACTTCTCTGATAGTAATTAAATCGGGAAGATCTGCAAGTGATACCTTTGGAAGTGTTTTGGTTTTGTATGACATGGAACGTATTATAGTGTTCCATTTAGAGGTTGTCAAGCTGCTCCAAAATTGATTCGTTGTTTGATAGTAGAAATATACTTTTTTTTCTGCTAATCTAGTATTAGATTAATCCATCACATGAAGAACAGAAAAGGAGAAGTAGTAACTTTACTTACGATCGGAGCGCTTATCGTTATTGGTGTGACCGCAATTGCGACATCACTTAGTCCTAGTCAAGATCAAAAAAAAACTACTTCAACGCGAGCTGCAATAACATGTCCTGACGAGTTTACAAAATGTGGATATGGAACAAGTGCCGATTGTTGCGATCCAAGCACACAAAAATGCAGTGCAGGTAAGTGTGTCGCACTCTCATCAACTGATTGTGGCGGTCCAGAAACGTGTTCAGGAAACAGTAATCAATATTATAAAAAATCTGGCGTCAATTATTCCGACAGATTATGTTCCACGACAAAAAAAATCGATAGTATAACCACTTATTGTGCCGCGCCGACAACTACCTGTGAAGGACCAAAGACGTGTGCAACGAGCACTAATAAATATTGGAAGAAGTCAGGCGCATATTATGCTGCGGCAGGCTGCACGGGAACGGCAGTAAGCTTGACTACTGTCTGTCCCGCTCCATCATCTACTCCTACACCTCCCACTGTTCCAGCAGCGACATGTACGACTGGACAAAAATTTGTCGGGACGAATGGGTACAACGTCGATACTCCTGAGGCAATATGTACGGCGAATGGAGGAACATATGTAGGAAGTAGTCAGCAAGGGAATGAAAATGGGCAGAGATGGGCATGTTGCAAACTGACCGATACGACGCTTGGGTTTGATGGGTGTTGTAAAGCATACAGACCAGACATGTATGGGTGTACAGGTAGCAATAAGGTAGTTATTTATGCTCGTTCTATGTCAGCGGTTGGTATGACAAGTTGTTCTAAATATAACTCAAGCACAAATACCTCAATGTATTTTGCATGCGATCCAAACAAATATCCTGATGGAGAGTGCACATCCAGTATTATTTGGGATGGCGGCATGAGTGTGGATGACAAAAACAACCAGGGAAATTTGGTGAATGCAACGCCCACTCCAGAGCCCCAAATGGGTGAGTGTGAGTTCGTTCCTTGCGCTACTGATCCGGAAAAGGGCTATTACAAAAGAGTAAGAGCAAGTGGGTCAACAGGCTACTATAGGGATGGCGATCTATGTGATACCGACACGGGAGTTTTGAGCGAGTCTGGCATCAAAAGGGATATTTGTGGTAATGAGACGCCTGCAGCAGGATGTGAAAAGAAGTATGCAAATTGTGAATTGGGCAATGCGGCATATCAGGGCACAAATAAATTTTCTTATTGGAAATCAAAGACCTGCACAGGAAATGAGGTAGCTGCAGATTGTTACAGCATATCTGATTCAACAAACTGTAAACAATCCACATGGAGCGAAGTTGCAAATCACTACTGTAAAGGAACACCAATTCCTGGAGTATCGACTGTTCCAGGTGTTTCCACAGTTCCTGTTTCTCCGGTAGTGAAACCAAGTCCTACGCCTGTTTTTTCATTGAATACGTTGGGAACGACCTCCTGTCTTGATGAAAACGGCAAATATCTACAATGCACAAAAGGAACTCCGCAAATTGTAGAGACATGTAAGTTGAACGATTCATTCAGTGGAACAAAGAGCATTAGTGTTTTTTGTGGAAACGGATGGTTGACAGATGATAAAAAATGCTACTATAAAGCCTTTTATATAAATGGAATAGGTGAAACAGCGTACCCGTCATTAGCAGAGGCAAAAAATGTAGCGGCATGTGTCATAGACAAAAAGGCAAGTGTACAACTTACCGTCACCGTAACTGGGAATGTAAACATAAAAGATGCAGTGGTTGCCCTCAGCAATGTATCTATAAATGGAGGAGCGTGGCAAGAAAAACAAGCGGATGCATCTGGTAAGGCTAGCTTTACAGTAGACTATAGTGGATTTTTTTATCAAGTGAAGGCATATGTAATCACAGAGAATGGAGAATATTTAGAGTCTGCCCAAAAACAATTTTCCACATCAGATGGCCGTTTCAGCAAAGCAATAACAATTCAACTCAACAAATAACACGCGATGAATATCAAATTTTATCTAAAAATAGCAGGTTCACTTCTTTTCTCATATGTGTTGGTCATTGCGCTGTCTCCTATCGTCTTCGAAAAAAACTCTTTTCCCAAGCCTCGAAAAAACGTTGATAAATATCTCGCTCAAACCGCTTCGGATTATGGAAGATCTTTACTGTCAATCGTTCGCTTGAGTCCAAAAGATAAGCAGGCAGTCGTTGAGTTGGCTCAAGATAATGTACTTGTCAATATTGCACCAAACGTGAAGGCAGTTAATAGAGGGAGCACTATTGAAACCATTTACGATATGGACAATATGCAATTCACCAAATATACATATACGAAAAAGAATGGAGACGTTATCATATTAAAAATTCCGGTTGGAGTGAGTCCGCCACCTCAAGGGCGATTTTAAGTAGTATTGCTTTTTTATTTAATATCTATTATTCTGAATATATATGTACCTCGGTCCATTTTATTTTGACACAAAAGAAATATTCCTTATCCTGGCTGCTATTTTGGTGGGACTAGCAATGTATTTTGGATGGCCGCTATACTGGTTTAATACACGAACGTTACTTTTATTGATAATACTTATGTTGCTTACCAAGGGATTATTACCTGCAATTCACAATGAGGCGTTCTTCATACTTGCGCTTGTTACGATATTTCTATCCCTCTATTTGCCGCTTTTCCAGATAGTTTTGTTCTACTTCATATCGTTCGGGTTATTCCGCCTAATGAAAGTAATCTGACGGTTCATCTTCATTCATGAGTGTCGTGCGTATATTGCCTTGCAATCCGCATTTTGTTCAACTATATTTAAAGGTAATTATGGATAAGCGCGTCTTCATTATTCTGATAGGTATTTTTTCTACTTTTTTTTTGGCATTGAATTTACTCGTTGTGCCAGCAAATGCAAGACAAGTTTGTGAATGTTCAGGGTGGGAGGTAAGAAGATGTGATGACGGAAGAACAACGGGAGGATGTACGGGTGGTAATGCAAGATGTAACACTGGTTCTTATTGTCGATATTGTGTCAGGACAGAGTGTCACGATGATAGTCCTCGATGTAGCCCAACTGCACTTGTGTGCAATAACACATGTGGCCAGACATCGCGATGTGCCTCAGATGGTTGTGGCGGGATGACGTGTTGCCCAGCAACAGGCGCCTGCCCAACTCCCATACCTCCAAAAGCATGTATTGACTCGGATGGAGGGTCATACCCAAATACATATGGATATGTGACCATAAGCGCCCCTGCACTTCCTGAGACAAAAAAAGATACGTGTCTTGTCCTTGAAACAACAACAGGATCTAGTAGATGGGTGGCAAAAAATGAAGGAACACATGTCGGAGAAAAGACATGTGTGAATGTCGCAACAGGCAGCTCAGCAGATACAGTTATAGCCTGCGCAAACGGATGTAGTGATGGTGCATGTTTGGCGACCCGTCGTATCTACTGTGGTCCAAGTAGGTCTTGTCCTGCAGGACAAGACTGTTATCAACCTCCTATGCCTGCCTGTTTAACAGGCGCTTGTGCTCAAGTAATGCCGGCACCATACTGTAAACCATCTTTATGTCCCAAACGACATCTTGGTGATGCTAATTGTGACCAAACAGTAAATGCAACGGATTTTGAAGTATTCAAGTCGGCAATGAGAGGTCTGCGTTATGCAGCGGCAAATTATTCTGCAGATTTCAACTCGGACTCAAAAGTGAATTTACAGGATTATGAAATTTGGCGGAACACGGTCTATCCATTGCCAGGGGTCTAAGTTGATATGAAAACAATAATACGGATAATATTTTTCGCACTCGTCGCACTTGGTGTGAGTGTTGGATTATGGATGTATCTGAATGGCTATCTGACACGTTCAAAGGCATCTAATGGAGTGGCTACTTTTGCATTTACACAAAAGAAAATCATTGCAAAAGGTGGGGAAAAAATCCATGGAGATCTGACAGTCGCTGCGGGAACTGGAATATCAGGCATAGATCTTACATTTACGACTGAGGGGACAAATCTTTCATTCTCATATGCAGATACGGCTGCCCATCTTCCTCAGGGGTTTGAATTGGTCTTGGATGAATTAGGTATGACTCAAACAGTGGGAACGAATAAACATATAAAACGCATAATCCTTGTTTCAAAAAACAACGGAGCTCAACTTCGTACATCAGCACTGATTCCTTTGTATTTCACGGTGGTGAATAATGGGACGACAGCAGCCCAAACAGTAGTAAATACAGTTTTTTCTTCCTCACAGGTGGTGGGTGTGTCAGAAACTGGATCATCCGGTACGGTCTTTTCACTAGAAGGAGAAGGTGTTTTTACTGTTGAAATCGAAGATCCGCGCGCAGCATCAGTTACCAATCTTTCTTGTGCATCAACCTGCGGTCGCAATGTCATATTGAAATGGAACGATTCTGCGAATGAGGATGGATATAAGATATATAAGGATGGAGTCCAATTAACGTCTGTCGGAAAGAATACGACGGCCTATCCATACAATTGGTGTGGTAATTACACAAATCACACCTACACGGTAATTGCCTACAATGAAAAAGGGTCTGTGTCGACATCTGAGCCGACCATAAGCTGTGCATGTTCCATCTGTCCTACACAAGCTCCTCCAACACCGACACCAATAATGCCAACCAATTCAGCTGATCTCATATTCCGTCTCAACTTCCCTGATGTCGCTATGAATATTGACAAAGTGCCAGACGTCAAAGTGACAGTATTTGACAATGAAGGGAATAAAGTATGTCCTGATGGCACAGACTGTGCAATGATTGCGACTTTTACGAGAATATATACAGCAAATGGCGCGACAACATATTTTTCTTCTCCACAACTGCAATATAATTTGAAGGAAAATAAAGCATACTCCATCGTCGTCAAGCAGAGTCGCACGGTGCAAAGAAAATATAAGAATGTATATTTGGTGTGGCAACAGGTGCTTAACTGTCTAGTTCCTAATCCTGCAGTTAATCATGGATGTGGACAACTCATCTCTGCCGATCTTGAAAGACGGCCGATGTTCGCGGGTGACATGGAGGGACTTGACAGTTCTCTCCCCGGATTTAATATAATCAATATTGACGATAGAGAGAAGGTTGGAAAAGCAGCGGAATCCCAATCAACACTACAGAAAATTTCGGCTGAAGGAGATGTGAACTTAGATGGTGGTACGGACGTGAAAGATATTGGAATAATTGAGAAGAATTTTAATAAGAAAGGTGATTGATATGCAACATAAAGTAAAACTATTTACGTTGATTGCGGTATTAGGACTTTCCGTACTGTTTGGAGTCTATTGGTTCCAGAACTATCTTCGTGGATCAAAAGCATCAACGGTTCCCGCTGTTTCCTTTGCAGTGGCTGATGGGAAAAAAATAGCACCTGGGGATTCATTTGACATATTGGTGCAGATTGCCCCAAACGCAAAGACCTTCTATTCTGTTGATTTAAGTTTTACCTATGATGCAACTAAATTACAATTGAAGGATGAGGTTGAGCCATTGGCGAATTTAACTCCACTTTCAACAACGAAATCTGATGTTATCGATGTCGAGTTGTTGAAAACGGGAACAAGCGTTGATCCAGTTTCAGGAAGAGTAAAGATTATGGCTGTTAGACAGAATGATACAAATTCACCTTTTATCGGAGGAAAAGATCCAATAGACATCGTAAAGGTATCGTTTGTTATGAAGCCTGCGGCAGTACTGCCGTTGACGTTTGCATGGGATGCGACATCAAAAACAAGCCTTCCTGATGTAATAGAAAAGTTAAACTTAACCTATACGGGAATTGAACCCACGGTCACAGCTGGGCCAACGGCAATACCACCCATCGGCGCAGCTACAGCAACTCCTAAACCAGGAGCTGCATCACCCTATCCTACGACTGGCATCGTAAAATGTGGTATTGATGTCTGTCAGGCAGGTTTTTTCTGCTATTATCCACCAGTCTCAGATTGTGTGCCGGGTGAGACTTGTATCGAAATGTTTTCGGATCCCTACTGTAAACAAAAGGACGGAAAGTTGGAGCTGACTCCTACTCCAGTGATTGGAACGGCAGGGAAGGTGGCAACAACCACTCGAATTTATGAAAGGCAGGATACACTCTATATCAATTCAATCATGCAATATCCAGCTCCACTTCGGTATGAACAACAGATAAAACTCAATAAGGGGACATATGCACTCGTCATGGGTGCCCGTATATACAATAGACGGGGAAGCGGGTTAGTACTCGTAGTCCAATGTAATGAGGCAAGTTGTGGTGAAAATGATGATAAAAAACAATTACATCAGAATGATGTTATTTATCGCACCCCAACATTCCCATTCAAAGCTGAGTTTTCTGAACTGCGCCAAATGTTCAATGTCTCAGACAGCGTCGGAGGCAAACAGTTGGTACTTCGCGTATACTGTGAAGATGGGAGTGAATGTGACATCGATTATATTTCCTTGGAGGATGCATGGGGAAGTGAACTTATCAGAAATCCTCAGTTTGCTGAAGTCCAACAAATGAATAATCCACGAAAACAACCCGCCTTTTGGGAGGTCGATGCGACTGCAAATATGTACGGTTCCATCGATCCTGCGATCGGTAACAGAGGAGCATTAATGATTAATAACTCGGCAAAATGAGAAAGATACTTATATTTATGGTGAGTTGGGGACTCTTCCTATTCATCCTTTCTCATGTGAATACGTCAATTTATGCTGCAAATGCCTGTGAATCAGACGGTGACTGTGAGGCAACGTGTAAAGCACAGAATGCTGGATCCTGGGCATGTCGTACGCCCACGGGTGGTGGTGATAAAAAATGTTATTGTACAGGGAATACTGGAAAATGCACGGACTGGGGTGGGTGGAGCGCTTGCACGCAGGATGGCGCGAAATGCTACAAAAGCAGAAGATGTGATGCAGGTGCAGATGATTTTGAAATCAGCGAGTGTGATTGCGG
>JBAQNT010000006.1:0-68043 GCA_049304055.1 Microgenomates group bacterium | reverse complement strand
GGTGGGGGTGGTGGAGGCGGAGGAGGAGGTGGGGGTGGTGGAGGCGGAGGAGGAGGTGGGGGTGGCGCCGCAACATGTGATCCTGTCTGTAAGGCCGATGAGGTCTGTAATGCCGATAAAAAATGCGTAGCCAAAGATAATGGATTCGTGAAAGCATCTGTTGCGCCATCAACCGTCCGTCCGGGTGATCAGGTCACCGTCAAATGTAACTATGGAAAGAGACTTGACTGTTTGACCGTTACTGGTGCCGGACTGAAGAATTGTCGCTATAGTCGATATGAGGGAACGGATAATATCTTTTTGTGCGAGGCAAGTCAGAATGCCGGTTTTTTTGACGATGCAAAGTGCGTCACGTCAGCAGGAACGGCAGGAAAGTGTACCAAGGGAGAACAGAAAGCAGGAAATCTTACCATATTAGGAACGACCGTGAACTATGATCAGGATATAGTTCTGCCATTCGGAACATACACTCTTTCAGCTCGTGTATTCTCCGTTATTTCAAAAGCAAAGGGTTCTAGAGTAAGCCTTATCTGTAATTCGGATACCTGTACATCTACAGTAAAGAAAAATGGTGAAATCGCATCAATTGCGTTCCCGGAGAGCACGGACTTTGTGACAAAAACACAATCAATAACCATTAAGGGGACAGGGGATGATAGACACTATTTAGTCCGCGTGAGTTCAGATAAAGGGTCGGAAGCATACTTTGACTTCGTCTCGTTGAAAGATTCAAAACAAAAGGAGCAGGTACAAAATGGAGACTTTGCTGTCGTATCGGACACGACAGTAACGACAAAGCAGCCGACATACTGGGGCGAGGGTGATAACAAGATTGGATATTATTACGGATCAGTTGCAGATGAGCAGGTGACTGTAGGCGGTGGGGGTGGGGGAGGAACCGGAGGAGGAAATACAGGAGGAGGAACAGGTGGAGGCGGAACTCCAGGACCTGCATCAGCTATGTCACTTGCCTTAAAAATAAAATTACAAGGAGTCACCAAGAAACCAGTGAAATCTGAGGCAATAAATGTCCAGGTCAAGCTTGGCGGAGGAGGGCTAACTGCAGCAACCGCGTACAAGACAGCATCATTTACGGTCGATGAGTCTGGAGTATGGTCAGGTAAGGTCGATTTTGACAAGATCCCAACTGGAGGGGGATATAGAGTATATGTAAAGGGTCCAAAACACATCGCAAAGAAAATCTGTGATGCTGCTCCAACAGAAGGAAAAGCAGGTGAGTATCATTGTGGAGATGGGAAAATAGCACTTGTTGCCGGCGCGAATTCATTTGATTTCTCAAAAATAATTCAGTTAGGAGGAGATCTTCCTGAGGCAAGCGGTAAGCAAAATGGAATAATTGATGCATACGATACAACGTATGAGCGTCAGAATTTAGGATCGTCAGACGCAGGGAAGGTGGCGATTGGAGATATCAATCTTGACGGTATCATTGATACTCAGGATTATTCAATCGTCATTCAGTCGTTATCCATTAAGTACGATGAAGAATAACCTATGGAACAGTCCAATCATTCGAAATTGATGTTGGTGGTTTTAACATTTGTCTTGCTTGGTGCAAGTATCATTGGATATGTCGTGTTGCAAAAAATGCAGACAAAAAATCCATCAGGTGAAACTACACAGGCGGTAGTATCTCCTACAATTGCTCCAACCTTGATTCCATATCCTACGAAAGGCTCATTTTACTTTAAGGTGCGCGGAACCGATAAACTCCAATCAGGTACGCCATTTGTCCTTGATATTTATGCAACATCGAGTAAGGATACGGTCGCAGGGTACGATGTGGTGTTGACCTATGATATGCAATCATTTGAGCGTCAATCAATCCAGACGATAATGCAGGCATTTCGTATCTTCACCTATAATCGTGGCAACCATGTTTCCATTTCCGCAACAAAAAATATGCAGGTAGCGGAACCAGTGCGGTTCAACGAAACACCCGTCCTATCCTTTACATTTCTGCCAAAGCAAAAGGGGACGTTCGTATTTTCATTAAAACCTCAAGGAAATGAAAGTTCCAAGCTGGTGAATGAGTCAGCAGAGGTGACATATCCTGAGGTAAGCGATATCCGCCTTGAAATTAACTGAGGAATAATGAATAATAAGAAGTGATGCGTACCTTGCGTTTTACGTTTGCATATACTCTTGCCTTCTTACTTGTCTATTTATTTGCGTGTGTTCCTGCCTATGCGGCTTCAGTCAAGTTCGATCGTGGTACCGTAAATGCGGCAGTAGGTGACACATTCACCCTTGATGCGGTTGTTGATGCAGGAAGCGATCAGATAACATCGACAGATATGTGGATTCTCTATGATCCCGCTCTTCTGGAAGCTCAAAATGCATCCTCAGGCGCTTTTTTTCCTGCGGTGACAAACAATATCACAAGTGGTAAAGTCTATATCGCAGGATTGATTACGGACCCTGGAACCTATAAAACAGGTTCAGGAGTTGTCGCTAAGGTAACGTTTAAAGCCCTCAAGAATGGGACTGCTACCATTGCCTACGATTGTCGTGCGGATGCAAGCAATTCTTCAAAAGTGATAAAAAATGCCGTTGATCCCGTCAATATTATTGTATGTAACCAGAATGGTACATCAATTGTCACTATCGGAACTGGAGGGACGAATACGCCAACGAGCGCTCCTCAGCCGACATCGGTCTATAGACCCCAAACTCAACCGACCTCACTTCCTCAATCTGGGATAATGGATGAAATGCCAAAATTGATGGCTTTTGGAAGTTTATTATTAGTGGTTGGCGTCGCATTAAGGGTTCTTTTGATTCTTTGATAGGAGATGAAAGAAACGCTTATCAATGATATTATTTGTATTAATTAATTTATGAATCTTCCCTCGATAAAAGGATTGAGCGCAGTCAAGATATCTATAGGCGTTTTAGCCGGTCTTGTCGTTGTCGTGGGTGGATTTCTTTTGGTCCAGAATGTATTCACGAAGGCGTCCGACTCCGCTCCTCGGGATTTAGTGATAAATGGCGTTACCGCCAATGCGGCAAAGATCAGTTGGACAACGGATCAAGAAACGCAAGCGGTTATAGAGTATGGATCTTCCCCTACATCACTCAATTTATTTGCGCCTGAACCCCAAAAGGAAAAATCTCACACAGTTGACATAACACTCCTTTCGCCAGGAACATCATATTATTTTCAGATACGTATCGGGGAAACAAAATATGATAATGGAGGAGTGCCATGGACGTTTTCAACAAAAACGACACAATCTCCAGACACTCTTATCACGGCAACCCCATCAGGGACTTTGTCTCCTGCCCCCACACAGCCAGCTCAGGTATCTCCGTCCTCTGCAGTAATCAGCATGGGACCTCTTCCCACATCTTCGCTTCGGATAGTCCCCACAGTTGCACCGACAGCCGTCGTAAATACGCCAACACCGACCATCTACATAGTTCCCACACTCCCGGCATATGTGTGTGGTGAAACAGACTGCTATAAAATATGTCAGAAAATCGGGTCGACCTGTAGCACTCTTGATTGGATGAGGTCCGGATGTGTGGGAAAATACACCCTTGGATCATGTGCCGTGGTAACACCGACCAATACCCCGACTCCAACCCCAACAGCAACCAACACCCCAACACCGACATCGACAAGTACGCCGACACCAACGAGAACCCCAACTCCTACACCGTAACCAATTAGTTTGTGTTACACTGAATAATAGTTACCATTTTTTATAAACAACTATGTCAGATTCAAAATCATCCTCAAAATTCGGATTAGGCCTTCTGCTTGGCACATTAGTCGGTGGAGTTGCAGCATTTTTCCTTTCTCCCAACTCAGGTCCTGAAAATCAGAAACTAGTCGCCAAAAAGGTAAAAGAACTTGAAAAATTGCTTGCTGAGACAGACATAGAAAAGAAGGTAAAGGAAATCTTCGGAGAAGCAACTGAAGAGGCAACCGCAGTCTACAAGAAGGCAAAAAAACAGTTTATCCAAACGTTAGCGGAGGCAAAAGAGTCAATTGAATCAATCGACAAGGATCAAGTAGCTGAAGTTGCTCATGAAACGGTTGAGATTCTCAAAAAAGAGGTAAAACATGAAGGAAAAGAGATGGAGAAACTAAAAGCAGAGCTTTCTAAGGAATGGAAGAAGCTGGGTGTAAAAGCAAAGAAATAATCCTTATTTCCAACAGCTTTCGGTAAACTGGGATATCGCTCCTGAACAGTCTTTGCCGCCATACTTTTGATAGTTGCGACAAAATGTAGCGCAGTAGTATGTCCCATCCTTTGTTCCACAGCTACCATAATAGCTACACGCTGCCTTGACGACGGTTCGGGCATCCCAATTTGTACACGTAGTCGCCTTGGTGTTTTCCTTGATATTCATACCCGCTATCACCAACGAATCAAAAATAATACGTCTGTCGATATTCTTTGATCCGATTGCCTTACTTGCCTGGGCTTTATAATGATCAAATAGGTAAGGGGATAAGGACATGACTCCAACAACTGCAAGTCCGCTTCCGCTTCCATCCCGACATTTATATCCCGCGTACTTACTGTCCGGAAAGACGATTCCCGTATTCCCATCATATGCATAGCCACTACAAAGGCGTTTTTCTTCGGTGATAAATTCACTATTCCACCAGTTTTCTGAATTATAGAGTTGGAGATATTTGGGTATTACCGTATCGAAAAATCCTCCGCTTTCAATCGACGCAAGCGTACGGAGAACCTCCTTTGGTGCGCAGGCTTTCTCGGCCGCTTTAGCTATGATTTCATCGACCGTTTCGCCAGGACGTCTTTTGGAAGGGTCTATTGGGAAGAGGTCGGGGCCTTTTGTCGGTTTTGGCGCCTTAGTCGGTTGCGGCTCTGCAGTTGGGTCAATAGGTCGCAGTGTTGGACGTTTTGTCGGGAGAGGGATGGTGGTTGGGACACTTTTTGTGGGAAGGATATAGGGAGTAGAAGTAGGGATTTCCGTGGGGGTATTTTCATACTCGAAATCAGGTCCAGGCTCATCATCTGGAGGAGTTTCAGGTGTGGGCTCAACCTTGCTGGAAATAAGGCTAAAACGAGGCAGTTCAAGACGAAATGAGGTAACCCTCGTCTGTATGTTTTGGACGTCTGTTTTGAGCGCTATAGTATCAAATTGAGGGGGATTTACGAAGTAGCGCGATGACAGTATCGATGAAAGCAGAAAGGATGCAAAAAGGCAGAGAATCAAGATGGCCTTTTTGGGAATATGGTACATATCATTCAGTTTACTGGATGTGAGTGCGAGTGGGAGTGTTTCCTTTTGGTTAACACTATTCCAATTGGGATGGACAACATTAAAAACCCTATATATTCTAAATACTGTGGCCAAAACACAATGATGATGTGGGCATTGTATTCTTTTCCTTTCAGATCAAGATTTTTAAGATTCCATCCATTTGCCCAATTATTGACTAGGACATGCTCTTTTATTTCCTTTCCAAAAAGGAAGGGGAGATATGTTTGAGGCCAGTTTAATTCATTTTCTACGTCTTCGAATAAATACGCTTTCCATCCCGGGTCAAATGCTTGGGAAAGTACGGCAACTTCCGTTTCTTGTACACCCGCCAGCTCATATAAGTTGAAAAAATTACTGTAAACGCGCTCTGATACATGACCCTCTGATATTTTTGGGATACCGAATTGGATGGTATTTATAAACTCATAAGGAATTGGGTAGGCAGAGAACTGTTTTAGCAATGTTTTTGAAACCTGTGACCCAATACTGGTGTTTTCAAAATGGAAGGTGTATCCATTAGCAGGTTCTTCTGAGGGGGGAATAACCATAAATTGGATTTCAGTTTCCTTTGATCCTTTCATCTCAGATTGAGGTCTTTTTTTATTTCCATTATCTGCATATATATTTATAGGCAAACCTTGAAGGAATTCACTCTCAATTTCCGCTATATAGCCTTCCTGGTGGGGCATATAACTATTCTCAAAGAAAAGATCTTCCGTGTCTGTGATTTGAACCGGTGGAACCCATTGCTTGGTCGTAGTATATGAGCTTTCTATTTTGGGAATCCAAGCCTGAATAATCGAATTAACAGGCAATGTCATCTTCTGTTCAAATGAGGGAAGATTAAATTTGTATGGTTCGACCGTTATATATTCTTTTTCCGTACCTTTGGACACGATGATGGTATTTGGATAATTTTGCTCAAGGTAGACAATATCACCCAGTCGAAAGCGCAGATCTTTTTCAATAATTTCGTATTCATCAGGCTCTCGTATCGTGAGGTTGAATTCGAGGCGAGGGGCAGGGATATCAATTTCTGCACCATTGATGAATATACGCGGAAGAAGAGGAGTAAAGGAAAGAATCTGTCCATCCAATTGGGAGGTAAATGGTATTAAATATGAGCTCATGATGGGTGGGACTGTGAGTGCTATCGAATCATATTTTGTTTTATTATGCAGCTTTGACTCAAGGATAATATTTTCATCATTAGAAAATATATGAATATCAGACTCACCCACCTCAGTGAAAAGGTTCACAAACGGGTACTTAATCCAGTTATTTTTTTCCGCACAATCAATATATCCATCGCTTGCCGTATACACAGTGTCTTTATAGTGCTTTATTTGTTCCGGTTGTGTTGTGCAGATATAAGAAGAAAGCGAGTAAAGGAAATTATTATGAGTTGTAGTCCTATTCTTATAAATCACTAATTTACCAAATACCTTTTCTTGCATGATATTTTCATCGCTATTCAAAAACATAACCAAGGATTCATAGTTGATTGGTTTAGAGCTGAGAGTATTGACGAGATATTGATCAAGTAATAGATAATCGATATTATATTTATTTAGAACAGACGTGAATAAACTATGATTATTTGTGTTTATCGCTGCAGATAGCTCGTTATAAAACTGTTCATTTAAATTACTCCACGGATCAAATGCTCGATCCATGATTGGTTGTTGAATACCATACCAAAGGAAACCGGAACCGACGTGTCCCCAAGTCCTATACTGCCAGGACCAAAATGTATGAGCTGGAAGAAGTGCTATCCTACTATTCTTGTCGATCGATTGAAAGTATGACATAGTTTGGAGGTACTCTGCAGGAAGTGCGCGTTTGACAAGAGGTGAATATAAATTTCCGGTAAAAACAGGAAAACCCAGGTACAGTATCGCCATGCAAATACTAATACATCCAATGAGAATATTAAGTCTTTTTTTCAATAGGATATGTTCGACATATTCAAACCCGAATCCTACAAAGAGAGCGAGTGAGAATACATAAACAGTAATCCATTTAGTAAATGGAATTCTAAATGCCTCACCTAGAATAGGGGAGATGGTTCTGAGAACTGTATTAAGCTCACGAATAACAGGAGTCGTGTTAGCTAAGAAAAAGAATGCAGACAAAAGAGGTAGTATGAAAATGAGCCTCTTTTTATCCTTGAAAGAGGTTATGATACCTATCAGCGCAAGGTATAGTAATACAATATATATCGCCTGATAGGGTAACGTTTGGGAATGTTTCTCCCACACGTCCATGAGTTTTACGTTCCGTGACAACTTACTGTCATATTCAGTAAGATGGAGCATGAAGCCATTCAATGTAACGACTTGATAGAGAGATCCATACTCTTTATTGCGCAAATAGAGTGTTTCAGATGAATATTGATTGATACGTGCATTTTTTATCACTTTTGAAGTGGTTGGTGCTCCATATAAGTAAGGGAGAAGCCAGAATGCATTTGCAGTTAAAAAGACAAGAAAGAGAACGAGGAAAAGCTTGATGTTCTTGTGGGTGAACCAATCAAAAATTCCTAACGTGAAAAAAACACTCATACCTGCTATAAACACAGTAGGGACGAATCCTTGTGGGGTTGATAAGAGAGCTATCATAAAAAAAATGACTAAAGAGCTTTTTTTGGGATGACTAATATATCGCAAACCACTCCAGGTTATCCAAGGAAGAAAGGCGAAATGATAGGAAAAAACTTCAAGTGGAGCGTAAAATTGCTGAATGGTGCCTATGTTGAATAAATAAAACATACTACCAATGATCGCCGTTGTTCTCTTGTGAGTTATGTGGAGGAGAAGGACGAACATACCCAACCCTCCAAACATGAAAAGAAAAGTGTTGGTCAAATAGCGGATATCAGTCTGATTGGTGAAAGCACTTAAGAATACGATAATGAGCGTATATGTGAAATTTGCCGCATGTGCCATTCCGTCGTAGAGACCGAGTCCCCGGTATTCTTGCCAGATCGAGTGAAGTGCCCTTTGCAGATTGAGTTGAGGGTTGAATTCAGGCATAGTATTGTCCCAGCCAATAAGGTACGTATTTGGTTCTCTGTTTATCATGAAGACCACGGCAGTAACGATGACGAATAAGAAAAGAAATATCCAGCGATTTTTCATTAATTTATATACCATAGTTCATATTGTGGATCTTCATACAGTTTCTTCATGAAGGGGTCCATATCAACGGGGGGTTCAGCCTCATCAAACTCACTGAAACTGTATTCAAACGTAAGGAATCCCTGTTCCGTATAATATTCATCAGTATTGAAAGTGAGGACAGATCCTGCCGGAACAACAAGTTGAGCGCTATCTGTTGAAGTGACGATCGTGGTCCACTTACCCCATTCATAGCTGTTGGTTGAATTCATGTTTTCATACGTTCGTTGACTATTTAATTCAATGACCAGATTGGTATTTTTTGTGGGCGTCCCGTAATGGACCTTGTGCAGCGTAAAGTAACCTGACTTGGGGAAATGGAGGGAGTAGCGCAATGTATCATGGATCCACCTCGATGCCTCGATTGTGTAATTTTGCGCAGAGCGCACTGTTGAATAGCGAGGGAACAGTTTGGCCATGCGTGCCAGCATGCTTTCTCTTCCATCCCAATAGACTCTATAGAACTTATCATATACGATCAAACGTATCCCTTTTTTTCTCAAGCAAGACAAGAAGTAAGTATTTTGAGCCTCTTCTTTTTGGAGTGATTGTGGATTAGAGAAATAGGCGACGGGTTCTGTAATGGTATTAAGATCAAAACGAGAAGGATTTTCGCATCCTGCCAGATTTTTTTTGATATCTTTTGTCTCCGCCGACCAGTGAATGTATCCGCTTGTGATTTTTTTATCTGTAAAGACGGGGAACAGATTATATGCAGAGAACCAGTTGTCATACGGCAAAATTACGAACGAACGTGCGTTTACTTGCCTGATCTGATGAAAAATCTCAGTATACGGTTGCACGGGTGCAAGTGGGTAATGCAGACTGAGACGTTCCACAAATAACAAAACAGTGACGGCAAGGATAAATGCGACATTTTTTTTGTGGTGGGTAAGATATAAAACGATTGCGAGGGCGATATAAAGTTGGGCAAAAATATAATATCTTCCTATCTCAGCAGTAGTCGAAAACGGGAAAAGAGAATAGACATAAGGATAAATCAAGAAAGGAAGGATGGCAATTGAAGATACACACACAAGATAGAAAATGCGAATTTTTCTATCGAAATAAGATGAAAAAATAAAAAAAGCGAATAATAGCAACTCGATGAATCCAAAAAACACAGCACCTTCTATCTTGGTTTCTGCGGGTGACAAGAACAATCTGCCGATTGCAAGCTGCAGGAATGCGTTAGGGAGAAAATAATCGGAGAGCGCCGGCTTCAGGTCAAACAACTGATACTTACTGTTGGGGAAGACGAAGCTTTTTGAGAAGAATAGGGAGTTGAGATAGGGAAAATATAGAATGACGAAAACAAGAAGGAAAACAAAAAAAGAAACAAGAAATGGGCGGGGATGTGTCAGTATTGAAATGAAAGTCCTTTTTACATCTTCAGGAAAGAAAAACAGTGTCAGTATACCCAAAAGCGTTCCTCCAATGAGAAGGTACAACACATACTGTGTCGAGCCGATCGACAAGACGAGGATCCCTCCAAAAAGCAGAGCAAAGCTGTATATCGTGTTTTGTTTCTTCCATATAGCATATATTCCTGCCACGATCATAGGGAGACCTGCAATGAACATGAGGTTTGAATGTCCGTATGAACGCCCGATAACATAAAAAGAAGATCCGTAGATAAGGGCGCCGGCATACGCTGCAAGATCATTTTTGAAAATGTATTTAAACGAAAGATAACTGATGTGGATATTCAGAAAGAGTAGCAACAGAATGGAAAGGTTATATGCGGCAACAGGGGACACGATGAACATGAGCAAAGCCCCAACGACAGTTCCGAGCATTCCGTCGAATGACCGAGAATAGTCAAATCCCATGGGGAACCTCATAATGTCTGAGTTGGCAAAGGGATGTCTGAATTCAGCAATATTCGACTTAGTTATGTACTGATAGCTCAGGAACTGGAAGTTGTCTCCACCGTCTCCTATGACCGATGAATTGATGTTCAAAATCGTGGGATATGTGATAACAAGCGTCACGATAAACGTAAGACAAAGAAAAAACAGATGCTTGGCGATTCGCATATATACCATTCAGTATATCCAAATTTACCTAAGGATGAAAGATGAATATTTGGTCTTGATAGCGAGGAGACTTGATTTAATCGCGTGCATAATATCCTCCACCTTAAGGATTCCTCTCGTAATGAGGTAGATGTAGTAGATGGCTTTTTCAGGAAGGATGAGGATGGTCCCCAACTGTGCCAGATTAGCGATGATTATTTTAAGGGTGAGGGGATATCCGTATTTTTTGAATATATGCATGCGTGCGCCAAGCGTATTGAAAAAGTTCTTTTTGATCGTCTTCAACGAATTATTGTTACCATAAATACGATATTTGAGCAATTTTTCCGGAAGATTCGCAAATTCATAACCTCTACTTATGAGGTCAAAGAACGTATAGTAGTCATTATTGGCAGAAAAAGTGCTTTTATAGAATATTTTCCTTTTGATGACGTGATTTCTAAACATGACTGTGGGATGGATCATGGGATGGAAAACCATGTACTCACTATAGATATCCGCATGGTTTTGTGGCATTATTTTTTCTCCGACGATTTCGCCCTCCTTGTTGATTACCTGAGCTGATGTCCCCACGATAAACACGGACTTGTTCTTTTCCATAAACTGTACTTGTTTTTCTATACGGGAAGGATCAGCGATATCGTCAGCATCCATACGCGCAATATATTTGCCTCGCGCAAGTTGGATGGCCATATTAGCACACGTATCTCCGCCTTTATTCATGTTTTTCTTTATCTGGATGATCTTTATGAGGGAAGGGTAGCGAGCATGGAAAGATTTGATTATGGAAAGAGTCTTATCGGTTGAGGCATCATCGACGATGATGAGCTCCGTATGTGAATATGTCTGGTTCACAATGCTTCTGATACTGTCTCCGATGAAAGCTTCGGCATTGAATGCCGGAAGTATGACTGATACTAGCGGGGTATTCATATGACTTATAGTATAGTATATTAAATATGACTTGTCAAGTGCAATTGACCTATAAAAAAATAGCTCACCTTGCGGTGAGCTATTTTGGTTAGTTTCGTATTAATATCTTGGGGTCACAAGCTGAAGGTCGATGAATACCTGTAAGGGGAGTATTCCTCTTATTCCAACTATGCCACTGTCTCTTGGATCGATTGAACCTGACCATGTCAAGGCTCCATCAGGATTTGTCCATGGAGATCCATCACTGTGGACAAGCATGAATTTGCCTGTCTGACCTAATGGGACCACCATAACATCTCCGATATTCTCAAATCCTCCAGGAGCTGCAAGACGCTCAGTTGTTGCACGAGCTGCGTCACATTGAGCCTGCTCAATGGTCCAACCTTGCGTTCCATCTACATTGTGTGGGTAAGCCCATAATTTTCCCTTGAAAGGAGTATTATGTGCGATTGACTGTGGGTTTTCCGTAAAGTCCTGTTCATAGACCAACGTGCTGACTTCAGAATTGCCCCAAGGAGCCTTTACTTTGATTTCGACTGATCCATCGTCAGGCTGCCACATATCCATTTTCACGATATTCTGTCTTGTTCCGGCAGTGACTTCGTCTCCGACGATTGTCCCATCACCTGCCCATTGAGTAATGTCCATGACATCAAAACCATTGATTTTGAGTTTATCCATGAAGTCAATAGAGGCTTGAGGAACATCAACTGTTCCATCAGGATTAATTGTGCAACCGGCGAATTCAGGGGCTTCAGGTGAGGCTGTTGCAGTTTCTGTTGCTGGTCCTGCTACAGGGGTGTTAGCTGCGGCTTGTGTTTCTTGGGCAGCAACAGGCGTTTCAGAAGCTGGTGCTCCAGGCGCTGCTGGTTCTTGCGCTCCAGGTGTAGGTGTTCCTCCTCCAAGCCAATCTCCAAGTACGGAAGTTGGGGTAACAGGAATTGTCGCCGTAGCTGGTCCACTACCATCAAGTGTCGCTGCAAGAGTTGCTGTTGGGGTAGGGGTTGTGGTTTCCGTTTGTACTCCAGGAATTGCTGTAGGTTCTCCGCCTTGCGTACCTTCATGTGGTACACCAAAGCCAGGAATGACATCAATCATTCCAGTTGCTTCCGCACCAATAAGAGCTGCCGTACCTAATCCCAATGTTAAACCACCACCGAGAAGAAGAGCCGCTTGTCTATTTGCGATTTTTGCGCCGTCCACGGGTTGAGCTGTGTCTGTCTGAGGTTGGTTAGTTGCCGCTGGATGTTCTGTCATATGTAAAAAAAAGATTATTTAATATCTAATACCTATAGTATAAACAATTAAGTTGCACTTGTCAAGTGGTATTTGTCTATAGCCTATAGATATATATTACTTATAGTATATTTATTTATAACCAATCTCCCACTTTGAAGCTAAATATGAGTACAATAAGATATATGGAAGTACCGATGGGGAATGTATTGAAACGAATTGAACGTCACATTGGTCCATTTGGGCATGAAAAAGCGGTTTTGGACAAGACCAAACAGATAGAAAGGACCGTAATGTCTTATCATTTAGCTCTGCACGAGAATAAGGGGCTTGACATCGTAAAAAATGCATTAGGCGCATATAAGGAGGCTAAAGGAAGAAAAGCCACAGAAGCGAAGGAAAATGCGGAAATTCATCTTACAGCCTATCTTTTTGCACAAAATAGAAGGCTATTTGAGCAGAAAAATGGCACGGGAAGCATGGATAACTATGACGTCAATAAGGAAATACGGCAAATCGAGGCAGTCGTGCGTGCACTTGGGGGAGAACATGGCCAGATAGGCACGGGAGAAGGTAAAACCTCAGTCATCCTACCTATAACGACGATCATCAAAAGCATCACAGATCCGGGTCAGAAGGTAATATTCTCGTCAGACTCCATGCTACGGGTCAGCGAATTTGAGAAATTCACCAAACCTTTCTTGGAAAAAATGAAGCAGGATGGAATTGCGGATATTACCCTCAAGGGAGAAGAAGAGAGGCTTGATAAAGGGAAGGATAGAAGAAGCGAATTAACCACTCAAATGGAAAAAGAAGCGCTTTTTGAAGGGAAAAAGACATATACGGAAGAAACGAAGGGAGCACTTCAGAAAGAGTATTGGCAGTCCCTTTTTCAGACGGGAATGGACGAAAAAGGGAAGAAAACTGAAGAGGCAAAAGGTCCCGTTATTGAAGCTGTGACACACGGTGATGTTATGAGGAGGTATATGAGTAATGAGGAGCAATTCAAGAAAGACAGAACACCTCTTTACATGGATGAAGCGCATGCTCCATTTGATAGGGGAACTCCTACACAGATAATATCCGAGTCTCTCGTTTTTGGTCCTGAACAAGTACGGAAGGCGACTGCAGATTGGATATTACATTATATTGTCGGGCAATCATTGGCAGAGAAAGACGTCGTGCGTGCAGACGGAGTGGGTACAACAGTTGAACACAGTAGAAGAAGTCCCATAACATTAGATTCTATCCGGAAAAAAGGACACCCTATACACCTCCTCTTCAAGGAGGCGGTCAAAAAAATAGGAGAGACGTATAAAATCGACTCCGAAGCGCGCATGGAAACATTGGAGAAAACTGCGATGCGTTCGATACAGGACACATTTAAAGGAACTACAAGCGAGAGAAATGAGCTTTTCGGATATACAGTTGAAGCAATCCAAAACGAAGTCGCTAAGGTATATTATATGAACTCTGATGCTTTCGTAACGACTCCAGAAGGAAAACTGGTGATACGCGACACGTATCAGGATGAACTTTTACTGACACACCAATATAACAGAAACACAGAACTTGCAGTGAGGGGACTTTCTGGGCTTTTTAAGGTAGTGTTGCCAAAAAGAGCCTCGGGATCAAAAAAATATCCATCTCTTCTTAAGGATGCAGCCGGCAGGGTAACCTGTTTTTCCGGGACACTTCTTGATGAGGGAAAAAAGACACAATTTGCAGATTTTCTTGAAAATAAAACAAAACAATCGATATTTGATCTTGAAAATCCGAACAAAAAGACAATTCCGCTTCCCGTCGTTGATCAAGATTCAAAGCAGGCAACTGATAGGCTCATAAAATCAATACGAGCCGACGACCGAGGAGCTCTCATCATTGATACCACTACTGTGGATCATGCAGAAGAGACATATAGAAAATTTAGTGCCCAATATGGAAGTGATTTAGTTCGCTATATAGGCCCAAAACCAACTGGTAATATCGCTGAAGAACAGCGATATGAGGCTTTGGTAAAAGAATATACAGACGACCTTGCACAAGGGAGGATAAAAATCCTTATTTCAACCGGGAGCATGGGTGTTGGAATGAATATTATCCAACCTAACGGAAAATATCCAGATATCAAAATAGGAATACTGGGAATACCAAAGTCAAAACTACAATTGAAACAAATATTAGGACGAAGGAGGGCGCCCGATAGCAATGGTAGAGCTGATTTCCATTGGCATCTGGGGAAGGATCAGTTCATGGAATATGTATCCTTCTATCAGAAAGAGGAGAATGGCCTGACCGATGCATACCAACGGGCATTGGGAACAAAAAAATTACAAGGAGATATTGTCAATGAATTTGTGGCAGCAGGGAGCGATCAAGAAGCAATGAAAAAGATAATATTGGATGTAATGAAAAATAGAGAGCAGAGAAAATCGAGCGATCTTCAATATCAAATTGAATACGATAATCTGCATGCGGATGCAATTGCCTATTGCGAGCGAATACTCATACAGAAGGTTTTGACGGATGTACTCAAAAAGAAGCAACTTAAACCAACAATTCTAGAAAATATTGAAGAGCAGATGAAACTATTGACGCCAGCGGAAAAAATGACACTAGTCACAGTAGCCCGCTCTATCGGCGTTCCATCCTCACTCTATCATGAGTTGACTCTTCCCTTGGTGGGAGTACCGCTCAGCGTTTCGGATAGTTCGATGCGAAGGATTGATTTGGTAAAAACAAAAATGATGGATCACTCATTTTTGGATCGGGAAATGGAAGGATGGATGTCCCAATTCTGGGATGCGGGAATGTGGTATAACAATGAAGTTATACAGCCATTTGGCGCACTAATCAACAAAGAAGGATTTCATCCGGGCATATTTTCATTCATGGCACCAGTGCCAGAGGAATACCGAAATCAGTCCTTTAGGGTGGTCCCGGGTGTCGTGACTCCTGCCAAATCATATCCAATTGTCAGAACAGAGCTACCCAATACTCCACTTGAACAAGATAAAGCATATCCATTTTCACTTGCAACGGCATCTGGACAGGTTTATGACCTTCATCCTATATTTGGTGGAGCAATGACACATGGCATAAGTCATAAAATTGGTGAGAGGGTAGAAGTGGCAAAGTTTCCTATCGGTTTACAGAACGGGGGAGACGTATTCTTATATAGAGTCCCTACCAAATAAAAACAACCCCCCATCTGCGTGCATGAGGGGTTGTGGAATAGTCAAAGTATTATTTAGCTTTCTTTTTCAGCTTGATACCAAGTCCAAGCATTCCAAGCTGTCCAGCCACGAGCAATATATTCATCTCTGGGCCAGCCTTAGGAGCCTGTTTTACGCCTACTACCTGCTTTTCTACACAAGCCTGGGCAGTATCGTCATCTGAGGCATTGTTAGTATAAGCACGTACATAGTTGCTTGCGCACATGAGTCCACGGTCAGCAGGAAGTTTATCCTGGGCAAACCACTGCATTTTGACATAATATACCTTTTCTTCTTCAGGCTTAAACGTACCTGCGTTGAAGCTGATTGTGCGTGTGTTAAGATCGTATGATCCAGGTCCTTCCACAGCATCAAGATACCAAGGGAGTTTATCGGCAACCATAACATTATTCAAAGTGATAGTTGACGTATTCTTTACGCGTATCTTAAAGTAAATATCCATTCCAGGCTGGAAGCGAACGTCTGATGGGGTAAGATTATCAACATATTCATATTGGATAGTTCCACCTTTGCTTTTGGTCACAGGCTTTGACACCTGTTTATCGACAAGGATTGATTCAACTGGAGCAGGTTGTCCATACTGGCCATACTGTCCGTACTGGGCAAATGCTGAGTGAGCTGAAGCGAAAAGAGCCACTACTAGGGTTAATAGAGCAAATGTTTTATTCATGATGTTATTATACTATAAGACTTTTGATTTGTCAACTATAGGTTATATTGATAAATCAAAAGAGGCAATTATGGTGAAGTGAAGCCAGTCTGGGCTATAAGCGTGGCTAGTGTAGCCTTATCAATAGGCATGACTGCGGAGCCGTGAGGAGAAAGAGCCTTCATTATGCCGACTCCTTGATTATTAGCATCTAAGACGAGCGCACCACTGGTTCCTGGGCGCGTAGGCATGGTTGATGGGATATAGAGTGCACCGCCATTTTCCTCCCACCAACATGTTGCTATCCCTGTTTCTTCGTTACCGAGCACCTCCACTGCCCCTGTAGAGAGAAATGAAGTAAAGCCTATACCGCCTTCGCTGCGATTCATGTAGGGAAAAGCAAACGCGCGCATAGCAGCACCCTCAAGAGGTTGTTCAGTTATGCAAAGGTCGGTCCCAGCTATTTGGAAGAACTGAATGCCATTGGGAATAAAAGGTAACTTCACAACAGCTAAATCATAAAAATTTCCTTCAGGAGCACGTGCGATGGTCATTTGATCGCCCGACAAGATAATATCCATGCCTGAATGAGGTTGTTTTATATGAAAAGGAGATGTGTTGTCGAGAAGGACATGACTAGCCGTTATAAAAATCGACTCATTCGTGGCTGGATTTGCCCCAATAAAGGTGGCAGTCCCGCCCCAGGGATCGTTAGATTCGTAATCAATATTTACCACAGCATTTAAATAGTTTTCGGGAAGTCCTTGATTTTGAGCTTCTACAAACTGGTCTGGATTGGTTGAGGCGATCTGTGCCCTGATCACATCACTCATTCTTTTTTGCATCTGATCGCCCGTCTCTCCAGTGCTCCATTGTGGAGGTGGAACTCTAAGTATTTGTACCGTAGGGATAGCTGTTGGCGTTACGATTTCAGGTGTTTGAGTTGGCTGAATTTGTGAGACATCGGGTGTTACGATGATGAACTGTTCTGTTGGAGGGGCAACTATGCTTGGTGCAGCCTCGACTATAGGAGTAGGAGGTATAACGGGAGTAGTTGGGGAGGGGGCACAGGCCGCTGCTGCAAAGGCAAACATACCCAGAACGGCAAGATTGCGCAATACTCTTCTTGGAGAGTGATCGTATTTTGACATTTGAGCATTATACCATACATATTCAATATGTATATATCAATATCAAAATAGGCAATATATATGAACAATTGTAAATTGTGTACCTCCAAATAGGGTTCGACCTTATTATGAAAGCTGCCTCATGACCTCATAGGAGACTATTGCCGCAGAAACGATGACATTGAGGCTCTTATTGATGCCCCACATAGGAATTTCAGCGATTCTGTCGGTAAGTTTGAGCGTTTCTGGCAGGACGCCATATGTTTCGTTACCTACGATCAAGGCTGTAGGAGCTGTATATGCTATTTTTGTGTAGGGAACAGATGTATTGTCCTGTTCAACTGCGACAACGAGCACATTCGAGGCTGTTTTCCGGATATCAGCAAGCGCATCAGCCACGGTAGGGGCATATGCCCAAGGAACGACCTTGTACGTACCAATTGAGGCCTTTTCGATGCGCGTGTGAGGTGGCTTTTCCATCTGTCCACATAAATACATCTTCTGTACATTGAGTCCATCTGCCAAACGAAACAGACCACCGATGTTGTATGTGTCGTATACATTTTCCAGGATTAAGTACAGGGGGCTGCGGGACTGGAGTACAACCTGTTTTGCGTCCTCCTCTGAGGCAGTGCGGAGCTGTTGAGCATTGAGTTTCATGAGCCTTGAGTGGGAATCGGACCCACACTCTAGCCCTTACCAAGGGCTTGTTTTACCACTAAACTATCAAGGCGTGTGTGGAATTAGTAATTCGTAATTATATAATGCCTCCGCCAGGAAGGGAAGGGATGAATAATGGAAGGACGAACCTGATAAGCGGACGCATGATGCTGTCAAGTACAGAGCTTGATCCAAGAGGGATAATGAGGAGAATAAGGAATATCATGCCATATCTTTGGAGTTGGAACCATTCATGTGCCTGGTCCTCAGAAAGAAAGCCCCCGACGATTTTGAATCCATCAAGTGGGTGTATGGGAAGGAGATTAAAAACAGCAAGAGTTATATTGATCATGATCATTGGATAGAAGATTATATATCCTATAGACATGAGGAGAGAAATATTAAAAAAGATGAACAATCTAAGTAGTATAGATAGTAAGAGCGCCAAAAGTAAATTAGATGCAGGGCCTGCAAGTGAGATCAATGCACCGTCTTTTCTAGGGTTCTTGAGGTTGTATGGGTCAAAGAGCACTGGTTTACCCCATCCGAATCCAAAGAATAGAAGGAATAAGAGCCCTGAAAGGTCGATATGGGCGCGTGGATCAAGGGTAATTCGGCCGGCGAGGCGTCCTGTTGGATCTCCGAGCCTATCTGCGGCAAGCGCATGTGCGGCTTCATGTATGGAAAGCGCGACAAAGAGGGAAATGATATAAAAGACAAAAGATATCGGATTGGAAAAAAGGGAAAAGAGCATAGGTCACAAAAATATATATTGTATTTGTACAGAGTCTATGATATCATAAATCTTCAATCTTATGAAAAACGTTTGTTTTAACTGCGGAAAAGGAATATTAATGGGTCGTCAACACACACACCATAGAGGTGTGGCCGGAGGACGATGGAAGAAACGAGCACCAAAAACAGCTAAAGCATTCGCTCCTAACCTGCAAAAAGTAAGAATCATGATTGGCGACGTCGCAAAACAGGTTCGCCTTTGCACAAAGTGCATAAAGAGAGTGAAGAAAGACATTGCAGATGGCAAGAAACCATCAGTCACAATCATTTCACTCGGAAAGACTGAAAAAAAAGCGGAAGTTGCATCAAAAGCCCCAAAAGCAAAGGTTGCATCTAAAGCAAAAGCAAAGAAGACATCAGTCAAGAGCGTTTAATTCTCCATTTTTCTCTTCATAGAGTTTATTTTTCTGCTCCAACACTCGTTCTGTGAATAGAATACCGTTCAGATGATCGGTTTCATGTTGGATGATGACTGCTTTAAATCCCCCGAACCATTCCGTGTGTTTTTCACCCGTCAAATCCTGATATTCAAGCAAGATTTTCGCATTACGCGTCACGGGACCCCATATTTTTGGGATAGAGAGACATCCTTCTAGCTTCACATCCTCTTCATCATCTTTTTTTGTGGATGGTGCAGAAGTGGGACCTGCCACCTTTGTTTCAAGTATCTTGGGATTGATGAATACGAGTGTTTCTGACTTGAGTGTGGGCTTGATGATGAAGATAGCAAGATCGACGTCGATCTGTGGGGCAGCGAGACCGACTCCTTGGGGATCGGTTTGCGCGATAAGCGTCTCTTCCATATCGTAGACAAGTTCTCGTATCTTCTTGTCTATCTTTTTTACCTGGCGTACGCCTTTTGTAAGGACGGGCGCTGGCGCATGAACTATTTTCAACATGAGATATTATATCATCCGCAAGCCAAGGAGCCAATAAATAAGCAAATGAAGGTAAAGAATGAGATAATAATATATATGCTTTCACTCGCCATTGCCACGTATAACGAAGAGAATACCATCGTGGACTGCCTTGAGTCGTGTAAGGGTCTGGTAGATGAAATAGTGATAGTTGATGGGACCTCGAGTGATAAAACAGCCGAACTGGCTCGTGGAATGGGTGCACGGGTAATTGTGACCAATAATGACCCGATGTTCCACATCAATAAACAAAAGGCAATCGATGCCTGTGCGGGAGAGTGGATACTGCAGCTTGATGCGGATGAACGGGTAACGCCAGAACTGGCCGGCGAAATAAAACAAATACTGCAAATGACACAGAGAGAAATAGAGGAATATGAAAATAAGTTAGCAGAAAAAAACTTATTCAAACGTCATCAGTCAATCGTTCAACCCAATTGGCACAAACAAACGGGTGAATATTCTGCATTCTTCATTCCCCGTCTCAATTTCTTTCTTGGAGGATATCTACGCTCCGGGGGGGTGTATCCAGACGGGGTAATCCGCCTGATTAAAAAAGGGAAAGCATCGTTACCGTGCAAAGATGTCCATGAACTTATGGAAGTTGATGGCAAAACAGGGTGGCTTGCACATCCACTCATCCATAAGGATTCGCCCACCTTCAAAAGATATCTGGAAAGGAACAGTAGATATATTGACCGTCTTGTCGCGGATTTGCATGTTCGTAACAAGAAATCTCAAATCGAAATGATTGATTGGGTTATCGTTAAGCCAATTGCTACATTTTTCTCCCTTACTATTCGCCATAAAGGTATCCGGGATGGGTGGAGGGGAGTGGTCTTTGCCTTTTTTTCGGCGATACGATTTGCCCGCGCATATTACCGTTTCAGTAATGGGTCGCTTGGCAAGTTAAAGTGAACCTGATCGGCAAGCGTTTCCAAGGCTTCAATCATAAGCTCTACTTTTGAGAAACCTGCCTTAGTCCCTTCGGGCATGATCGCCTGGGTAAGTCTCTCCGGGTTTGATGAGTAAAAGTATTTAAGGCCCACGTCCGGCTGATTGCCGATGGTATGGTAGTATTCTGCAATTTCCTGTTGTCGCTGGCCATTCCCTCCGCTTAAGGCATCGAAAAATGCCAAGCGTTCACTACCTGGCTTTTTCCCAACGAATATGTCCTTTATTTCACTCCTTCTCTTGAGATAGGTGTCCAGTTCTTCGCCCGTCAGGTCAAACTGGGTAGCGATCGTGTTCCTTTCCCTTGCAACAAGAGTGGAAACTGCCTCACCCTGTAATTTTTCCCCGTAAGCTTTCATGAATAGATCATGGAAGACATAGGTAAACTGGGGTTTCGTATATTGCTCCATAGATTGTTGCAGCAACCCAAGTCTAAGACTTCTGCAGTTTCTTTTGAAGGAATAATGTGAGCCTTCGTCCGCATCGTTCAGAACGAAAAGGGGCATATCGAACGGAAGTTGACGCAACATGTTTTCCGTTTCGACCATTTGATCGTCCTTATCGGTCACGAGGACAAACTTTGTCGGATTGGCTTCATCCTGCAATAATGATGCAAGAGTTTCCTTGTCGATAGGGAGATCCGAAATGCTGCCAAGAGCGCTGAGTGTCGAACTGCCTGTATATGTCTTGAAGTTGTCGACGTGTTTTTGCACGAGTTTCGGCATATTTTTCTTGTCTCCCGGAAGGAAAAGCTCATTGGTCGCAATACGCGAAATACCTTCTTTCAGGGGAGTGTAATAGCGTTTGACCCCCAGCTTCTCAGCGGTCTTATCCAAAATGTCTATTCCGCCTGATATGGCTGCCGAGAGTCCCTTCCTGCCCAATTTTTTCGCTAAGGGATCTTCTGCTTTTGATATCTGTTCCGTCAGGTTTGCCCAGGCATTGGTGCCGGCTATGGAAGGGTGTAGTGCAGTGACGGAGACGGAATGGTTGGGAGGGAATTTATAATGCTCAAGTACAGCTATCATGCCCGCGCCTCCCATTGAGTGGCCTTCAAGAGACAAATTCATCTGTTTGGTAAGATCGTTTCCTTTTCCTAACAATGTATACGCTGTCGTAACGCCTAATACATGATCATGCGGTCCAAATGGCTCATCATAAGAGACGGCATCAGAAAAAACATTACGTTCCATTCCGGGTCCCGCACAGGAGACAACGAATGATGATTTTCCCTCTGATTTTTTGCGGGAAAGATATTGCTGGGAAAGACTCGCTTCATTTTCGGGTCCATTATTGAGAGGGTCATCCTGTCTGCCTGCAAAGTTGATGTTGCTTGTCCAACCTCCAATGATAACCGCATTATTGTCGGCATTCTTGAACAGGTCCGTTATTTGGGATTGAAGCTTTGATAATCGCATGGCATTTCCGGCTATCTGGCCATCCTCCTCGGAAACCGGAAACTGCAAAGATAATCCGAAATCCTTATATCGCGTGAGTCCAGTGTAGCCTGCCATGATTTTTTCGGTAAGTGAAGGATCAAGGTGGGCGGACTCGACAGCTGAGCGTACCATGGTACTCAGATTGAACTGGAGCTCAGCAGTTGGTACTTCTTTCAAGTCAAAGGGCTCTTTACCTGACAGTTGTCGTTCCCTTGAAACAGGTTGAGGTTTGTGGAATTCGATAACGACGTCCTTTTGATTTATCAAAAAATCGCGATTGAACATCCATTCACCCGATGAAAGGGAATCGGCTACCCCTTGTGCTTCATTTTCGGCAAGCCCAAACCGAACCAGGAGATCTTTTGAATTTCCGAATATGCCATTTGTCTTCTTTTCGTATTCTGCACTTTTTGCCTCGTTTTTGGGAGTGTGGGGATCAAGTTCAGGCGGTCGCTGGGAGACTCGAAGCGTATTAATCATGCGACTTAGGGAGTTGGGACGCCGCACAGTATCTTTGATAGGAGGAGTGGTACTTTGCGGTTCCATTGTATCACTATAGCAGATTACGCACCTATCTTGAATTCGACGATGTCACCGTCTTTCATCATATAGTCGCGTCCGGCACTCACTACTTTTCCGATTTCACGTGCACCAACCCATCCGTTGGATGCGACAAAGTCGGTATAAGAACAGATATCTGCCTTGATGAATTTTTTCGTGAAGTCTGTATGAATAGTGCCGGCGGCTTCAGGAGCAAGCTCGCCCTTTTTAATGGTCCATGCACGTGCTTCGAGTGTCCCTGCGGTCAGGAACGAGATGAGCCCCAGGATTTCATAGCATTTTTTGATCATGCGGTTAAGGCCCGTGTCTTCCAGATGGAATTGATCAAGATACTCTTTTTGCTCTTCCGGCGAAAAGGCAAGGACGTCATTTTCAAGTTTGGCATTGAAGAAAATCCAGTTGTTTGTGACTCCAAGCTCCGCAATCTTTTTCTTGATTTCATCTTGTTGTCCTAGTTGTTCCTCGGATACGTTAAAAGCATACATAATTGGTTTTATGGTAAGAAGATTGAGGCCTTGTATCAATACTTTTTCTTCATCTGAAAAGGGGATATTACGGGCAGAAATTCCTTTGTTCAATTCCACCTTCATTTTTTGCACCAATTCATACGTGGCGCGTTCATCTTTTGATGCATTCATCTTGGGCTCACGCTGCTTGTTGAGCGTTTCCATGTCGGCAAGGATGAGCTCGGCGTCTATCGTATCGATATCGCTTTTGGGATCGACCTTGTTTGCCACGTGGATGACGTTGGCATCCTCAAACAGACGGACGACGTGGACTATTGCGGCAACCTCGCGGATATGGGATAGGAACTTGTTGCCAAGACCTTCTCCTTCGGATGCACCTTTCACAATTCCTGCGATATCATAGAACTCAACCACTGCAGGCACGATTTTTTCTGTTTTCACTATCTTTGCAAGGACCGGGAGACGCTCATCCGGCACTTCTACGATGCCCACGTTGGGCTCGATGGTACAAAATGGATAGTTGGCTGCATCAGCCACCTGCTTCTTCAGGAGAGCGTTAAAAAGAGTTGATTTCCCTACGTTTGGCAGCCCGACAATTCCGATTGAGAGTTTCATAGTATTGTGTAATTTTAACACAGAGTCAGAATTTATATCCCCATTCCGCTATTTAGACTGTCGCAACTTGCTGAATTGGAAATAAAGTGATATAATCACGGCCATATGAGTACGATGGGTGTCTATCCAAGTCTTATTCAGAAAGCCGCGGCAGAAGGGTATGTCCCTTATTTAGGTCGTGAACGTATCCGTGGGGGAGAAGGCATAACCGCTCAGTCGATAATCGCTGCAGCGGAACCTATCCTCACTTCATTTTCAAAACTTCCCGTACGGTTTGCCTATGCTGCCGTTGGAGGAGTCACTCCACCTCTTGATCAACTTGATCAAATGCAATACAACAGCCGAGGGGACCATCAACCGTTTGCGGAGATGTTCAGTTCAGATCCTACAATAAAAGCACTCCTGAGAATAAGCAGAATAGCACTTGATTCCGGAAGAAGAATGGATGTCACATGGGCAGGACAAGAGCAAGACAACGTGACTGTTCCCTCACAAGGATTGGTTACATTCAGCCAAGGGGCAAATGCAGTTGTCGAATCATGTGTTAGGGGGGGAAGGATAGAAGTTCCACGAGGAAAAGTGGGGATTTATGGATCATTCCAGTCAAATGAACTGCTTTCTGATGCCAACGCGCAACACTATCTCGCACTGCTTGAAAGGCTGGCGGAATCAGGCAGCGATGTTGCCGTCCGAGGAACCATCATTGACTGGACAAACAGGACGGTCCCCATCTCATTTTCTCGCAAGCCTGGTGAGAATTTTGTCGTGTGTGGCGATAGAGGACAAAACCCCCAATCAGTAGGTATTGGCGGCCTATTGGGAACAATGGCAAAAGTGCATGACGAAGCACAAAGTCAACCATCCAATAGCAGAGCGACATACCTTGCTTTCACCGTTCCTCAGATAACATTAGAACAGTAATCTATATTCCTTCGCACAGGTCCTTCATATACTCAAAATGCATAGGATCGATGTATGAACCGATGAGCGGATAATGCCCGCCCCAACGGAACCCATACATCTCAAAGGTATCGGATATCTCTTTGGGCATATCGAATTTTGTACATCCATTGCAGTTTTCTTCGTAATTGATATCAACCCCGATCCCAAATGCATGGGGGGACAGTTTACAGCCTGTCGAACAGGTATCTGCCTTACCGCTTGTACTTGCGTTTACGTTGCATCGGAAGATATAGGCCCCCACATTCTTGATTTTGTAGGTTTTGCTCGGAAATTTATAGGTAGAACTATCGACTTTATATTGGTCAAGCGTCTTTGCGACCGCTTCAAATGCGGGCAGTGCCTTTTTGTGTACCTGGATTGAACGGCCAAGAAGCGAAGTGGAGACGATATTCGCGTCCATATGTGCCCGAATATTGTTGTAACAGGAGTTAGGGGTTAAACCCTCTGCATATACTTCGATGAAGCGCTCAGTCGTATAGCAGGCAAGGGATCCATTCGCATACCACTTTTGCTTCAACGGGTCCCCGACCACTTTAGGAAAATCGACATTGATGGGGGGTTTGGTCGGCTTAGGCACAGCAGTTGGCTTGGGTATTTGGGTTGGGACAGTTGTCGGTCTAACCGATGTTGGATATGGATTGTTGGTAGGTCGCAGTGTTGGTGCAATTCTTTGTGTCGGAACGAGGGTGGGCGGTATTGGCTGGGTGGGATAGGGGGTAGGGGTGGGGGCAAGTGGAGCGGTTGGGGCAGGAATCGTATCAAAAAACCCTCTTTGCTCTGATGATAATGATATGGCGGGAATAGTCGGCTCAATAGGAGTAGGAGATTTTTTTTCTATAGTAAGAAATTGTTTTGTGAATAATTGTCTCCAATCACTTGCCGATGAAAGGAACTGTTCCCGTGCAATAAAAACCTTTGTTTCAAATACGCTCCATATCGGGCGCGGCGTTGCACCAATAAACAGTGAAGAAACGAGTGTGGAAGAGAGGAGGTGCGCACCTATCAGGGAGCAAAACAGAAGTATGTAATAACGGGATTTATTCTGCATAGTTTAGTCTAACGGAATCGGGGCAGAGATTCTAGCATTTTTATGGAATCCATTTTTTAAAGAGCATCAGTTGAGGCAAAGAGATACTATAGAGCGGGAACAATACTGATGTCAGAAGCAAGACAGAAGACACTGCCGCGTCACTAATGATATGAGGATATACCCAAGAGACATATGCCAAAGTGAGAGTTATAAAGATGGGAATAAAAAATGATGCAATCATCGGTTTTTTTGAAAGGAAGAAAAAGGGGATGAGCCAGATAAACCATTGTATTCCAAATCCTGGCGTAAATATAAAAAAGGCAAGCAATAGTTCCACCAATTCTTCGATAAGCTGCTTTTTCTTCTGAAAAATTGAGTAGAGGAAAAGCCCGGCAACGAATATCATCTTGTAAGCAAAGAGAGTAAGTTTATCTGCACCAAATAGTGAAAGGACTTTCCCAAAGCCCCAAATGCCACCAACTCCTTGATAGACAGCAAGGACCCTCGCGACCGAAACAAAGGAAGTGGAAAAAAAGAGTGCCATATAGATAAGTAGGAACATAAGAGGCGGGATACAGAAGAGGAACCAGAATTTTTTCGGAATGCGTTTAAGAAACGGCATGACGAACAAGATGGGCCACGTTTTGGCGGTAAAGGCAAGTCCCAACAGGAGCATGACCTGTGAATATTTTTTTTCTGACAATACCATGACCGAATAAAGGATGAGGGTGAGTGGGATTATGTCAAACTGTCCGTGGAAAGCAATGATGAGAAGGGAGATGGGGTTGATGGCATAGAGAAATGTGAGTCTGAGGCTCTTTTTGGCAAGATGGTAGATCGTATAGACGCTGAATAAGTGAAAAAGAGTGAAGATGAATTTCAGGATGATGATTTGAGGGACGCTAATAAGTCGAGCTAAAAGGAGCGCTCCAGTTTCAAGAAACAGAAAGAACGGCAGATAGGGGTGTCTGCTGATTGCCGGATCGGGGTAGATAGATATGCCATTCAGCGTCAATACGCCAATGACGTTATAGGACTGGGTATCGTAGTTTACGAAGGAAGCGCTTAGGTAGATGACAACGGAATACAGAAAAAAAGCGATAAGGAGCGTAGGAAATAATTTTTTCATACATGAATAGTGTACATGATTCATCGAAAAACGGAGTTAATTATCTATGGATGCATATTTATAAATTAAACTTGACAAAATTATAGTAATTTATTATGTTTTAACTATTAAATTATTCATTTTTATATTAATTTATGGATACAATAGCTCTCCGGACCTTTCTTGAGATTCCTTACGATACGCTGGAAGAATTGAATCTTGGCGCAAAACAAAAGAGAAAAGATCGAGTACCAGCAAAGACCCTGGAGGCATTCTATACATCATACCTCAAGAAGGAGAAACGGATAAAGGCTGTCACAATAGGATTTTCCGACATGGAGGGGAGATTTCACATGCTTGATTATGACAAGAAATTTTTCTTGCACTCCTATGAAAACCTTACATTCGACGGGTCATCTATCCGTGGATTTTCCCGACAGGCAGAAAGTGATTTGAGACTCGAAATAGATTGGTCAGCGTTCTGGTGGCTGCCGAGCGATGTCTTTGGACCCGGAAAAGTGCTTATCATGGGGGCGATCGTAGACAAAGACGGCACACCATATAAAATGGACAGTCGGGGAATGCTGAAATCATATCTTGATGAGTTACATAAGAAAGAAGGATATACAGTATATGCCGCAAATGAGGTGGAAGGGTTCTTACTAAAGGGAATAGATGCTGAGAAGATGTTTGATGAGCGGGCAGGGTTTGAACTTTCATCAACTGGAGGATATTACCACTCCCTTCCGACAGATACGCTCAGAGTATTCATAGATAAATGTGCGGAAGCTCAGCGGGCACTTGGCTTTGAGAATGAGAAAGATCACCCAGAAGTGGCTCCAGCTCAGTTTGAACTGAATTATTCATATGCCGATGCACTTATCGGAGCGGACCAGATCCAACTGTATAAGCTTGTCTGTCGTCAGATAGCTCGCACGATGGGGATGACAGCGTCATTTCTTCCAAAACCGGTCGTGGGTATCAATGGGAGCGGTATGCATACGAATCTTTCCATCGCAAAAAAAGGAAAGAATATATTCCATGACAGGAAAGGGAACGGACAATTGTCCCCATTCGCATGGAAATGCATCGACAGGATATTATCCAACGCCAATGACCTTTGCCTTATCCTTAACCCAAGCGTGAATGCCTACAGAAGACTGGATCCTCACTATGAGGCGCCCAATGAGATAAAGGTTTCCGAAGTGGACCGTGGATCGATGATCCGCATACCACTCCACAATGAGGAGTCGGCACGTATCGAGGTAAGAAGTGTAGCTCCTGACGCCAATCCATATCTGGTCATGTATTCGCTCGTCAAGACAGGTCTTGAAGGAGTAGTCGAAAAACGGGAAGAAGATAAACGTCCCCGTGTCCGCTACTTGCCAGGCACTGTCCAGACCGCAATCACCCAGTTTAGACAAAGTGAGTGGGTGGCAAAGCTGTTGGGAGAAGAATTCAAACAGAAGTATCTACAACTCAAACAAGCCGCAGCAGATCGTAGCCCAGTGGAGTTGGGAACGCGCGTGAAGATAGGTGAAGTCATCTATCACCACGAGGTGTATAACCAACTCCTGTGGAATCAGTTCTAATCATATTTTCAGGAATTCGGCCATGAAGCCTGTGAGGATGATAAGAAATCCTCCCAGAAGCTGTACGGTCCCTAACGTCTCTCCTAAAAATATATAGGAGAGTATGAGGGTGAAGACCGGAGTGAATGACATGATCATAGTGACGAACGTGGATGTCGCATGCTGAAATGCCCTGTTGCGTACCCGTGCAAACGTTATCCCAAGCGCCGCATAGATGATAAGGAGGGGAATGTTATGGAGTAGAAGGGGTGTTTTTTGGAAGATGAAAACGAGCGTGAGGAAAAATGAACCTGCGATATATTGTGCTGCCGCCGCAAAATCAGAGTCCATACGTGTTACCATCTTCTTTATCAATATATTGGTGAAAAAAGCAATTGATGCAGCTTCAATAAGCGTGAATACGTCTCCCAGCTTCAGGGAAAAAGCTCCATTTTGGATATTGAGGAAATAGGCTCCGGCAAGGATAGTGGTTGTCATGATGAGTTTTTTGCGCGTTATCGGCTCCTTGAAAAAGAATGCGGAAAAGAGGATGGTAAAAAGGACCACCGTTCTGATGAGAAATGCGAAGTTCGTGGCTGTCGTATTTGCAAGTGCCAGATTCTCCATTAACCCGATTGCGATAGCGCTGCCGAATCCGATAATGACAAATATCCCGATGGTGCGCTTATTGAGTTTCGGCAACTCGCTTCTTTTCTTGAACATCATGCCTACCCAGAAAGGAAGTTCAATTGCAGTTGACCACAACGCAAGCGTATAAGGGCTTTCACCGAGGGTTATCTGATAACGGAAGATGACTATCTGACAGGCCCAAATGAGGGCTGCGGTCAGGCTCAAAAGGAATGCGGGGCGTATGTGTTTTTTCATGGGGATAGTATACGAGAGGGGGATATAGATGTCAAAATTGACGGACAGTTCCGACAGTGGTAGAATAATTGTAATTTGAGTACTCAAACAGTTTTTACATACGTCAAGGCACACGATACTCCACATTTAGTACTTTGCGCCGACAGTATTCGTATATTTCCATAAAATGCGGGAGCAAGGAAATATAACTCATACTGCCGGTCGCTTCGTAGGGTGGCTATTATTAGTTAAAACATAGTATGAATACAATTTATCCAGTATTATCGAAGCTTGGTCTCTCTGAAAATGAAGTTAAGGTATATGTTGAGGCTATAAAACATGAGAAAATTGCTCCCTATGCACTTGCGCGAGCTATCCATATGCCTCGAACGACCGTATATGACGTCATGCTGAACCTGGCGCTTAAAGGACTCATAACGGTCCGTCAGAGTCAGGGACTGGAGAAGCAACAGACATGGATTGAGGCAAAAAACCCATCTACATTGCGGGATATGTTGTTTGAGAAGCGTAAACAACTGGCGCAAACCGAGGTCGATCTCGTGGATATCCTTCCTCTTCTGAAAGGGGAATACATAAAGCATGCAGAAAACACGAATTTCCAGATGTTCCCTGGGATTGAGGGGGCAAAACAGGTCATGAACCAAACCGTTGCAGCAAAGAACAACTCGACTTTACGGGTGTTTGAGAGTCTTATGCCGATGGATACGCTTGGAAAGAAGCTCATTAATGCCGATGTTGATTTGGGTCTGGCAAGCAAGCGGACAACGAATATGTCTATAAAATCCCTTATCGTGCTGAATAAGTGGACAAAACACGTTTTGGCCTATCAGCAAAACAGGAACGCCGATTACGTCAAACTACATAACTTCAGGTATATCGACAATCCGCTTCTGGCAATCAATTTGGACATCTCTCTTCTTGAGGATACGATACGGTGTGTATGTTCCCAGGATAACGAAGCATGGGGTTTGATCATAAAGAGTGAAAAACTGGCAAAAACCCTTTCATCATTATTCGATGTCCTGTGGATCCAAGCGCATGAATTGACCGAAAAGGATATTGAAGGGTGGGGTATAAATGAGTTTTTTGAGGCTGAAAAGAGAAAGAACCTACGTAAAAAAACTATAAGATAAAATACCCCTTGACAAATAGAAAAAAATACTCTACATTTAAATTATGTTAATTTATTATAAGTTATAAATAGATACTATTTAAAAACATATAGTAAATAGCTAAGTAACTAAAAAACAATTAAGTTACCAGCAAAAATGTCTGAAGCAAAATCGCTCGAAGTTTCCACAATTAGGGACCAAGAGTAAAATACAAGCACTAAGCCAAAAATAACAACTCATATAAAAGAGTTACTAAAAGAGCTTGACGCTTAAAGTTTCAAACACAATGCAAACAACTTAAAGAAAAAATAACGTTACAGCTAAAAATAACAAAGGAGCAAGAATCAAAAGAAGCATTGATTCAAAAAAAGCTCAAAAAAAACCATCGCAACCGAGTCCAGAGAATTTTCCGAGGGCTCGGTGCGCTTTTTTCCCCCACAAAAACTACAGTCAACACCTCTTCGGATATAAGTCGATTTTACTCTGTGATTTCAGTCTGGATGAGGGTAAGAAGTTTCGTTATGTTAATTTCCTCACTTGAGGAGATAAAGAGCACTTTCTTATTTTTATACTCTTCTTTAATCTTTTCGAATTCTCCCCATTGTTCTTCAGGCATAAGGTCGGACTTGGTGAAGAGGAGAATCTGAGGGATGGTGCTTGCGCCAATTTCCTGGAGAATATCGTTAACTACTTGTATTTTCCTGTTGCGCAGCTCATCGCTGATGTCTACCACATGGAGGATGAGATCGGCATGGATGACATCAAGGAGAGTGGATTTGAATGTCTGGATGAGGGTGGGGGGGAGGTTTTGGATAAACCCGATGGTGTCTGAAACCAAAAGCTGTTTCGTATGGTCTATCCCCTTCAGTCTCCCGATTGTCGAACTTAAAGTAACGAACAGTGCATCTCTTGATATCTTTTCGCGACCGGTTAATACGTTGAAAAGGGCAGTCTTACCTGCATTCGTATAACCAACGAGTGCCACATGTCGTACGCCTTGTTCTTTCCGGTGATCTACCTGTCCTTTTCGATGGGTAAGTTGCTTTTCCAGTTCATCCTGCTTCTTTTTTATGAGCGTCCTCCAGTGCCGTTTCATGCGCTCGATATTGGTTTCTCCAACTCCTTTTGATCCGATTCCGCCACCTTGTCGAGAGAAATAAGTGCCGCCTAGCCCATAAATACGGGGACCCATATGGTGCATCTTGGCGATCTCAATCTGCAATCGCGCTTCGGTGGTTTGTGCATGTTTTTCGAAGATATGAAGTATCAAGTCGACCCGGTCCCATACCTTTATGTCAGGATTAGCCGTCCAGAGCTGTTCGGTAAGGTGGAACAGCTGTGTCGGCTTGACTATAGCATTCAGGATGATGATGTCAATTTTCCTATTCTTGACCATTTCAATGAGTTCCTGTACCTTTCCTGAGCCGATGAATGTATCCTTGTCTGGTTTTGTCCTGTGTTGGATGATGTGACCCACATCGATACTGCCATAGGTCTTTATGAGAGATTTGAGCTCAATAAGGTTACGCTCTGCCTCGCGGACATTGATAGTGGTACCTACGACGTCGATGATGACCGAACGGAACATCTGTAACTTCTGCATGTCTTCTATTGTACAATATAGTCTTATCCATATGATTCATCCTAACTTTATCTATCTGGGCGTCGCACTCCAATTCTTCGGAGGTATTGGTTATCTTCTTGAAACGATCAAGGGGACAGTCAAGCCAAATAGGGTAACGTGGTTCTTGTGGATTTTGGCTCCAGCACTGGCTTTTTTTGCACAGATCCAACAAGGGGTGGGACTTGAATCATTGGCGACATTCATCGTATGGTTCGTGCCGCTTCTGGTATTTATCGCTTCATTCATGAACAAGAAAGCGGAATGGAAAATACAGAAACTTGATATCTATTGTGGCTTATTCTCGCTGCTTGGACTTATCATGTGGCTTATTACAAAGGTGGGGAATGTGGCAATAATCTTTAGCATCTTGGCAGATGCGCTTGCATGCATCCCGACAATCGTGAAGGCATGGCATGAGCCGGAAACGGAAAGTGCCCCTGTTTTTTTCTTCGGTATGATTAACGCGGCGATAGGACTTCTTATCATACAGACATGGAACTTTGAGAATTATGCTTTCTTGGTATATCTCTTGGTCGCAAGCACCCTCCTTACGGTCCTAATACACTTCAAGATTGGTAGAATTTTTATTAAGTAGCGCGATTGGCAGGCAGAAATGCTACAATAAGCGTATGCAAAAGCCTCTGGAGAGAGACATAATAGTCAATGGGCAGTTGGTACACTATTATCACGTCGCGCCTATAGGTGGTCAGAAGGGAAAACTACTCTTTCTTCATGGATGGGGATCCAATAGTCCCTTATGGTTTTCGTCTAGTCTGGCATTTGCAGAAGCAGGATATGAATTGTATTTTCTTGATGCCCCGGGGTTCGGCAAATCACAGATACCGAAAAAGCCATTTCAACTTCAGGATTATGCCGACTGCGTAGTGGCATTCATGGAGAAACTAGAAATAGCGCATCCTGTACTCATTGGTCATTCATTTGGTGGCAAGACAGCCGTACGTATCGCATCGAAAAAGACCGTGCCGCTTGCGGGACTAATACTCGTTGATTCTTCAGGACTTCCACACACATCATTTGCTACCCAAACAAAAATAGGGATAGCAAAGACCATGAAGCCGCTGATGGAACTTCCCTTCATGAGAGGAATGAAGTCAAGCCTGCTTCGATTATCGGGAAGTGATGACTATATTGCATTTCCGGAATTGAGGGAAACATTCATCAACATAATACGGGAACATGTCGAATTCGAATTGCCCCAGATTGCGGCAAAGACATTGATAGTATGGGGAGGGGATGATGAAAATTCGTATACGCCGGTGAATGACGTTAGTGTTTTTGAACGTCTTATTCCCCATGCCGATGCACATATCATCCAAAATGCAGGCCATTATAGTTTTCTAGATAATCCGACTGAGTTTTACGATACGGTATTGGAATTTTTAGTCTCAATCCATGGAAAAAATTAATCCTTTTGCCTATTTTTACTTTCATCTATACCTCCTCCAACTGGAAGAATATGACTTACACCGTTTTTTGCGCCTCTGCTTTTCACAGATGGTTCCCAAGAAGACACTCCGTAAGCCACTCGTATGGACACAGAAAGCGATACTTATCGCAGCGCTTGCCGTAAGCATCATAGGTCTCTTGACTATACTATCACCTTACTTCCTCCTTATGTTCTATGTGTCTTTTGTTCCTATCGCCTGTGCGACCTATATCCTCCAACCGCTTGACAGATATTTAAAACATAAACTCATTACCCAGGCAAAATTGAAATTATCCCGGTTTCCTCACCTGGAAATCGTCGGCATTGCTGGCAGTTATGGCAAGACCACGATGAAGGAGATACTTGCGACAATGCTTGCCGAAAAATACAAGGTATTAAAGACCCCGGAGAATATCAACACTCCGCTTGGTATTGCACGTCTGATAATGAGCAGTCTTGACGAAACGATCAAAGTCTTTATCGTGGAGATGGGGGAATATACCCGTGGTGACATCAGTGATATATGTTCATTCGTAAAGCCCCAAACCGCAGTCATTACCGGGATCAATGAAGCTCATCTGGAACGCATGGGGAGTCTGGAAAATACCACTGCCGCCATTTTCGAATTGGCACAGCATATGAATCAGGAGGGGTTGTTGGTACTGAATGGGGATAATGCGCTCATTCGGGACAACTATCACAAGTTCTGCACGAAGCAAAAAATAGAGTTAGTATCAAGTAAAAAAGAAACCACATTAAAAAGCGGCTTATTAGGAAATTATGCCAAGGGGATGCTGCAGGCGGGAGCTCACATCGCGCGCTATCTCGGACTTACCGAAGAGGAGATCCAAAAGGGGGCTCTTGCCGTCAAGCCGCTTCCCCATAGACTTGAGCCCATTGAGGGTGCACGAGGGGTACTTGTCATTGATGACAGCTATAACGGCAACCCGGAGGGCGTGTTGGAAGCTATCCATGTCTTGGATACGTATACAGGGAGGCGGAAGGTGTTTGTGACTCCTGGACTTGTGGAGACGGGCGACAAGAACGAATCGGTGCACAAAACAATAGGCAAAGAATTATCGTCGGTTGCGGACAAAGTGGTACTTATCAAAAATAGCGCCACTCCTCACATCGCACACGGCCTTATTGAGCATGGATTTGCAGAACGGAACATATTGTGGTTCGGAAGCGCTTCTGAGGCACATGCTGCCATGGGCGCCATCATTGAACCAAACGACGTGGTCCTGTTTCAGAACGATTGGCCGGACAATTATCAATAATTGATATAATTATCCTATGACAAAGACAGTTGGTGTTTTTTTTGGAAGCCGCAACCCAGAGCATGACGTGTCGATAATCACGGGACAGCTTATTATCTCGGGTTTAAAAAAGTTGAACTATTCCGTGTACGCAGTTTATCTTGACAAGCAGGGTAAATGGTATCTTGGCGAATCGTTTAGCCATCTGAAGCAGTTTACCGATCCTCAAACCACATTTAAGGAAAAGGACAGAGAATGGTATTTGGATATGCAGGAATCACAGGGAAAATTGGTATTCAAAAAGAAAGGATTTGGCGGTGAGCGCATACAGATAGACGTCGCATTTCCGGCGTTCCACGGCCAGAACGGTGAAGATGGGACATTCCAGGGAATGTGTGAACTTCTGAATGTACCGTATGTAGGGTGTGATGTCACTTCATCAGCTGTGACAATGGATAAAGTCCTTACAAAGCTCCTCTACAGGTCGTCGGACATTCCTACATCTGAATTCCTTTTCTATACGAAGGACGAATGGAATAGTGATAGGGAAAAAGGAGTGCAGAAGGTTCTTGATACCCTCTCTTTTCCTGTCATAGTGAAGCCGGCCCGTCTTGGTTCATCAATCGGCATCTCCAAAGCGAAAAACGAAAAGGAGTTGCAGTTTGCCATGGAAGTCGCATTCCACTATGACGAAAAAGTCATCGTGGAAGTGTGCATCGGCAACCTCATGGATGTTACCTGTGCCGTCATCGGGAATGATAAACCTATCCCATCCCTCCTTCAGGAATCGGTATTCAAAGATGAAGTGTTCAGCTATGAAGACAAGTATCTAGAAGATGGGGGAGCGCAGCTGGGGAACGCCCAAAACAGCATAGTTATTCCGGCACGATTGGACAATGTCACGACAAAACAGATACAGGATATCGCTATACAAACATATAAGCTTATCGGGTGTAGCGGCATCGCACGGGTTGACTTCCTGTACGACATGAAAACAAAAAAAATATATGCCAATGAGGTGAACACCCTGCCGGGCACTCTCTATCACCATCTATGGAAGAAGAGCGGGATAGATTTGCCCGAACTCTTGGAAAAGCTTATTGGATATGCAGAGGAGAGGTATGAAAAAAAGAAGGAATACACACATACATTCGCCTCAGATCTTTTGAAAAAAGCGAATTCAGTCAAACTCCAGATAAAGGGCGGCAGCACGAAGTAAACCGATTCATTTGACAAAGTTTTTTTTCTCTGCTTAAATTGGGTGGGCGTATGTTCGCACGCCCTGTGCATGAAAAATCACACCATACGGATACAACAGACAAACAATATCCTCCTCTCTTATCAAAACGATAAGAATAATCCTCATCATACAACTCAAAGATACATTTACACAGATGTTGGAGTACATCATTATTAATTACTATTCTGTATATGAATCAATTCGTATTTGGAGCTCAGTGGGGGGACGAAGGAAAAGGAAAGATAGTTGATTTATTAGCTGCCTCTGCACATTATACCGTCCGGTTCCACGGGGGGAATAATGCTGGGCATACTGTTATTGTAAAAGGAAAAAAGTACCCATTCCACCTGATGCCGTCTGGCATCCTAAACAAAAAAACGGTGGGGATAATCGGAAACGGGGTCATAATCGATCCTGCCGTCCTGATTGATGAGATCCAGCGTTTGGAAAAGGAAGGGATGAAACTGAAAGGAAAGCTTATCATCTCGCCACGATGCCATCTGATCATGCCGTATCATAAGGCACTTGACGAAGCATATGAGAATGCACGGGGAAAGAATAAATTAGGAACGACAAAACGCGGCATCGGTCCTACTTTCGCCGATAAGGTGAGTTATAACGGCATCCGTGTGTATGAACTCATGAATTTCGAATACTTCGAGTCGAAGTTCAGGTTCCAGGCAGGGATGAAAAATACGATTTTGAAGGCATTTGGCGTAAAGCCGATCGCAATTGAGAAGGAAATAAAGCTCTATAAGGAATATAGAAGAATATTGTCTCCCTATGTGGCAGACACATTTCCCATCCTTACAAAAGCCCGCACACAGAAGAAAAACATATTGTTTGAAGGAGCACATGGTGTCATGTTGGATGTCGATTGGGGGTTATACCCATATTGCACAGGTTCAAACGTCATCTCAGGAGGTGTCAATACGGGGGCAGGTTTTCCCGTCGGCGCACTTGATAAGATATGGGCAGTGGTGAAGGCATATACGACCCGTGTGGGGGAAGGGCCGGTGCCAACGGAGTTTGACGACTCAGTTGCTCATACGATACGGGAACAAGGCAATGAATATGGGACGACAACCGGACGACCTCGGCGCATTGGATGGCTAGACCTGGAAGCCACCCGTTTTGCTTGTGAGGTGACAGGGGCGACACAGCTTGCTATAACCAAGACCGATATCCTGACGGGATTAAAGAAGATACAAGTCTGCGTGGGATACACTTTGAACGGAAAAAAAATCCCGTACAGCAGTTGTGGATACCACGAACTGGCGAGGGTAAAGCCGGTATATAAAACGTTTACGGGGTGGAGCGAAGATATACGTACCTGTACGAAATTCCATAAGCTTCCCAAGGCGTGTCAAACATATCTGCGTTTCATCGAAACACAGATTGGATTGCCGATAAAGATAGTGTCGACAGGCCCTGAACGTGAAAAGAACATCATCCTTTAAGGATGATGTTCTTTGTCATATCGAATTGGACGGATCATTCCGTCAGGTCTTTTTTGATTTCTTCGAATTTCTGTTTATCGATTTCGCCCTTGGCATAGCGCTCTTTAAGAATGTACATATAGGTTGGTGCATCTGCGTCTTCGTCATCCGTCGTATCGATGGAGTGGCAGCATCCATGACCTGTGTGGCCGGTCATTTTTTTCACCAGAAAGAGGAAAAGCGAAACTATCGCTGCCCAAAAAAGGACAGTGATCAGAAGCGACAAAATTCCATCTGGCCAAAAGGAATAATGGTTATAAAACGGCGAATAGTCCATATATCTCATAGGGGTACTATAAACAAATAACATGTACGAGAATACTACTACTGGATACTGAAGAAATACTGAAATAAAATACCTACTTGCAATGCAGATAAATAGTGTAGTATATAGGGGAAATACTATGAACATAACCATCCTTGGTCATGTGTGTGTAGATCATAATTTTTCAGAGGGAGCGACATATACATCTGTCGGAAGCCCCGCGCTTTTTATTGCTCGTATCTTCAGCTCCATTTCCCAGGCACAGGCAAACATACGGGTAATCACGCCTTATGGACCCGATTTTAACTCATACCAACATGGGCTAACTCTGTATCCATCAACCCCCTCAAACACAAAGACTCTTGCCTATGAAAACAGGTCAAAGGGAAATTTGCGGGTACAGAAGGCATCCAATAGGGATGAATCACATCCGGTACCGCTTAGTGATGAACTCACCTCGGTAATTCAGTCATCAGACATTATCTTTTTTGCGCCACTTGTACCCAACTATTCGGTTGAATATATAAAAACTGCCCTTTCGTTCGTCAGTAATAGTGCGTTGAAGATTCTTCTTCCCCAAGGGTATTATCGTGACTTTACGGATGATGATGAGGTATACCCACGTAAATTTGTGGAAGCAAACGAGCTTGTCCCTCTTTTTGATTTCGTTATCGTGTCTGAACAGGACCATCATGAGATGCTTGCAACAGCTAAGCGTTGGTCACGGGATACGAAAGTGATATTGACGATAGGAGAGAAGGGGGCACTCTTTTTCGATGACAATAGGTCGTTCTTAGTTCCGACCCGCGCAGTGCCACTTCGTGACATAGTGGATTCGGTAGGGTCAGGAGACATATTTAGCGCAGCATTCGGATACGAATACATGAGGACTCATGACGTATACGGAGCGATGGATTTCGCTAATATGATTGCACGCCAATGTCTTTTCTCAAAAGCGGAGAATCTCAGATTCGTCCTCCCATCCTAAACAACTCCTTATGAAGATAAGCTGTTGAGTATCCAGCCGACAAAGGATAAGAGTAAGCTGAAAAATACAGCTGACCAAAATCCTGCAATATGGAACCCAGGGACAAAGGTCGCAACAAGGTAGACCATAAGGGCATTCAAGACCAAGCTGAAGAGTCCAAGTGTCAGGATAGTCGCGGGCAAGGTAAGGATAAAGAGAATGGGCTTGATGAATGTGTTGACCGCCCCGAGCGCGACCGAGACGACGATTGCCGTCAAAAACGAGTCAACTGCGACACCAGGAAGGAGAGACGCTGAAATATAGACTGCGAGGCCGTTTATGAGTATGTTTATGAGTATTCCCATACCGTCATAGTACCCCACCCAGGGAGCGATGTCAACGTTGCTTCTCGTTTTTTAAAATATTTGCTACACTGGAAACATGAACACCAAAAAACAACTCACACCAAAACAGGGCGAGATATTACTTACGGCAGCAAAAGCCCGTTTTGAGAATAACATGGGTCGCCACAAGGGCCTGGAATGGAAAAAAGTAGAGGCAAAGTTAAAAGTAAATCCTGAAAAGCTCTGGTCGCTTAGCGAAATGGAACGGACAGGAGGAGAGCCGGATGTTGTCGGTCTTGATGCAAAGACCGGCGAGTACCTCTTTTATGATTGTGCAGCAGAAACCCCAATGGGCAGAAGGAACGCATGCTACGACAGGGAAGCGCAGGAGGCAAGAAAAAAATTCAAACCGAAGGATAACGCATGTGACCTGGCAAACGATATGGGTATATCGATCCTGACGGAGGAAGAGTATCGGAATCTGCAGAGACTAGGGAAATTTGACCTGAAAACATCCAGCTGGCTTGCAACTCCGTCAGATATACGGAAGCTTGGCGGAGCGCTTTTTGCCGATCGTCGCTACAATACGGTCTTTACTTATCACAACGGTGCAGATTCCTACTATGCTGTCCGCGGCTTTAGGGGAGTGTTGAAGGTGTAAACGAAGCGTGGGTGACTGACGGGAGTTGAACCCGCAACATTCGCCTCCACAGGGCGACGCTCTAACCAGGTTGAGCTACAGTCACCAATGAATGTATATTATACAGCTAATACGCCTATTTCGAAACACATTTTATCTTGTATCTGATGCATAAAGGAGGTATCATGAGGGCGTATGAAACTGAAACAGATAGAAGAGATAGCTACTTATAAAGTCCCTGTTTGGCAGCCGATTCTCCTTATCCTTCTCCTCCTGCTTGGGTATTTCATCGTGCCTATCTTGGCGAAGAACAATGAACTTTCCAGCAAGAAAAAGGAGTCGCCTGGTATGACTTTGGGAATTGAGACATTCAAGGATGATATGGCAGACAAGATGCTAGATTCCAGCAAGCCCTACATAGATCAGGCAAAAAAGGATGTGGGGTCGGTACTTGGAGCTGCTCAGGTCGTGGTGCAAAATGCTGTGTCAGATATCGCATCCCGATCATCGGATACCGCAAAAGAATTCGTGTTTGACTCGACTTTCGGCAAGGTCCTACAGAACATAAACTCGCTCCCCGTAGACCAGCAGGATCTCATCAGAAAAGCAATTTGCAAATAACAGGTCATTTTGGTATCTTTATACCACTATGGAAATCAAATACCTCGCTCACTCATCATTTTTGGTTAAGACAAAAGATGCAAAATTGGTTATGGATCCATTCGATCCATCATTTGTCGGACTCAAGTTCGCAAAGCAGGAAGCCGATATAGTGACCATATCACATGAACATAAAGATCACTCACACACAAGCCTTATTGAAGGGACTCCACTTATCTTGACATGGCCTGGACAATTTGAAAAAAAAGGAATACGTGTATGGGGATATCGCTCATATCACGACAAGGTTGAAGGGAAAGAAAGAGGGGAGGTCATTCTCTATAAATTCGAATCAGAAGGAATCTCGCTTCTTCATTGTGGAGACTTAGGAGTCATCCCGTCTGATGCATTACTTGATGAAATAGGCGATGTTGACGTCCTGATGGTCCCAGTGGGCGGAAAGTATGCGTTAAACGCCGATGAAGCGATGCAACTCATCAAGAAAATAGAACCGTCAATTGTCATCCCTATGCACTATGGACGCGAAGGACTTGCGATTGAAGGGTTAGCTCCACTTGATGAATTTTTGAAGAAGATGGGAATTGCAACTATTGAAGCTGTCGACAAGTTGGTCATAAAGAAAGAAGACTTTGCGGCCGATCAGGCGATGAAGGTTGTGGTAATGAAGTAATTTTTTATTTTGATTTTTATTTATCCCTATGTCCTCTTCCGCGACACATGCTTTGAGAGTTCCCCCACAGGATCTTGATGCGGAAAAATCAGTATTGGGCGCGATTCTTGTTGATGCCTCAGCGATAAGCCTTGTCGCAGAGTTTCTTCGTATAGATCATTTTTACATGCGTAACCACCAGCTGATATTCTCGGCAATGTTGGAACTATTTGAACAGCAACAGCCAATAGATGTCGTCACGCTCAAGAACCAACTGCAAAAAAATGGCTCCATTAAGGATGCAGGTGGGGCTCCCTATCTTGCCGATTTGATAAACTCAGTGCCTACTTCCGCGAATATCGAGAACTATGCGAACATCGTGAAAGACCAGTCAACCAAGAGAAGACTCATAGAACTTGCGTCCCGTACGGCAGACCAGGCATTCAACGAAACGGGAGACATCAAGCAGATGTTGGATGAGGTCGAATCGGATATTTTCGCGATAGCACAGCAACAGTCACACAGGGATTTCATCGAACTGAAAGAGATTGTGGCAAACAGCTTTGAGCGATTGGAAGATTTCATGAAAAACGGTGCAGGCATGCGAGGAGTGCCGACAGGGTTCATAGATGTCGACAATAAACTAGCAGGTATGCAAGCTTCAAATTTACTTATCCTTGCTGCACGCCCTGGTATCGGTAAGACGACATTCGCCCTCAATATCGCTGCAAATGTTGCATTGAAAGCAAAAAAAGGTGTAGGGTTTTTTTCACTGGAAATGAGCAAGGAAGAGTTGGTCGATAGACTGCTCGTTGGTCAGGCCGATATCGATGCGTGGAGACTCAAGACCGGCAAACTGTCGGACGATGATTATCGCAGATTAACTCAGGCGATGGGAGAGCTTTCAGAGGCTCCTATCTATATCGACGACACTCCCGGTGTCTCCATCCTTGAAATGAGGTCAAAAGCCAGAAAATTAAAAGCGGAGAAAGATATCCAACTCATCATCGTGGACTATCTTCAACTTGCCGATCCTGGCAAGCGGTTTGAATCACGTGTTCAAGAGGTTTCGTTCGTGTCCCAGGGCTTGAAGAATCTTGCGCGTGAACTGAAGGTGCCGGTCATCGCACTTTCCCAGTTGTCACGAGCCGTTGAACAACGCGGAACCAAAAAACCACAGCTTGCCGACCTTCGTGAGTCGGGAGCGATTGAGCAGGATGCAGACGTTGTCATGTTTTTGTACTACGAGGATGAAAGCGAAGACTTGCTGAACGCCAGCAAACGAATGGTGAAGCTCTACATGGCAAAACATCGCAACGGTTCAACCGGTGAAATAGACCTTATGTTCAGAGGAGACCGCGTGAAATTTTACTCAATTGATAAAACTGCCATAACCGTCTAACGAGGAATATAACTCTAGATTGTTGGAAAGCCCTTGATTTGAAAAAGAGCACCTCAAGGTCTATACTATGGGCATATGCCACCTCCAGTCATCACACAAGAGAGAACGCGAGGGGTAAACCCTGCATATACAGCGCTGCAACAACCGTGGCAAGTTGCGGAGCCCACTCATATAAATCACCAGATTTCACGAAGAGACTTCCTTAAACTGGGACTGGCAGCACTCGGTGCGGTTGCAGGAGCAAGTATGCTCCCTGAATCCGTATTGGCCATGGGCGATGAGGGAAATCAACAACCGCAGTATGAGATGGCCCGAACGGCCTCCTTTCGGGAGCTCTTATCAACGGAAAGTCAGGAGTTCCTACGCAATCATAATATCCATACAATCATCTATGAAGGGCGCACCACATCCCTTGACGACGCAAAGTTGGCAAGCGATATGGCGGTTTCCGCACACATGGACTTGGTGGTGAGGAATCTACGGGGCATAGAACAATCGGGCACTCGTCCGGCCAATATTCCAGGATATACGGGAGACGTCACCCCGAGTGACATGCATCTTTCGTTTGATAACACCACGATAATGGTTGATAGGACCGAGAAGGGGCAGTTGATAACGCAAACGACTATAGAAAAAAGGTCCAGCAATAACTTGCCCGAACTTGCCGCCAATCTTATCGATTTACGTAAGAGCGTCATGATAACCTTAGGTGGCAAAGAAGACAAGGTTATATGGATGGATAATCATAAAACGCAAAAAATATTTGAAGGAATCACATCCGAGATAGTTGTCGATACGAAGCGTGGATCCGTTTTCCAAACCACCTATTCGCCTAAAAATATCCTCGCACAACTCGTTCAGACCATCAACCAGACACTCCAGGTAGAACGGCTTTCAGACTCGGGAGACGCCCTAAAAACAGTGTTTTTGCCCAACTCCGGAGCATTCGTTCTGGCAGCCAAGGACTTATATAATTCTGTCCGCGACAGATTTTCACCGCAGCAGGCAGAAGCAAAGATGGAAGAGATATTCTCTAAACTATTTTCAAAAACTGCGACACCCGAGTCGCGACGGTCGATGTATCTGGAAATGGGGGGGGATCCTGAAAAGATGGGACTTATCAATGATATGTTCCAAGCAGACCTCCCGGTAAACATGGATCTGGCTATGAAAATGGTTGGTTCATATAGGTATATCCTTGAAAATATCGATACGCCTGAAAAATTGCAGGCATTCCTGAAAAATACGACTGACCAGGGAATATTTTTTGCGCTATTTCCGACAATACGTATTCCGGAAGCTCCAAACGACACAGACGCAAAGATCCAAAGAGCGACGGAAGCGGTCCTGAGACGCGAAGTACATTTGCCTTACGCAATCCCACAGTTACATATAATCCAGATGAGAAGGGGAACGGAAACAAAACAGGTCTTAGTGGCACGCTACTCCGCAACAGACATGTCTACATTGAATGCAGGTACAACGACGGTCATGCCAGGCGAAAACTTGGTCTACATCGGTGAAGCCGACAGCATGGAACCGGGTGATGTATTCGGATACGGACTCTTCAATGACTATGACAAAAAGACGCTCATGCAGCAGTTCAGGTCGATTTCACCAAATGACTATACGGCGTTGAATACTGACTATTTTGCCTCAGGGAAGTTCAGAGGATGGCAGTTTGACAGTGCAGCCGGGATACTGGAGGCAAAAAACGATGCCGTCAGGCTGTATTATGATCCGGCAGCGAATGGCTCCAAACTATTTGCAGGAATTGAGCTTCCCACATCAGGCGGAAACAGCGAAGGAAAGATAGCTGAGCTGCGCCCTGGGTCTATCTGGAGTGAAAAATATACCCATAGGAGCAAATATTCCAACAGACCCACTTTGTTCACAGGCGCATATCCGTATTCAATCATGGATGTGACAGAAAAGGTTATTCAATTGAGGAAAGAAGGATATACAAGCGCATCTCAGTTTGGATTCTTATCTCCACCTGAAGCTGCACAAATGATGTTCGGACTGACAAACAAAGTCGACTATGCAAATCTGGAGCGGTTTATGGGGACGGCGAGCGCCGCACTCATCCAAAACGGCAATCCAGGATTCTTGCAAAGTGCACACAGCGTCGTCATTTCACAAGGAGAAACACGCTGCACACATTATAAAATCGAAACGAAGTCGAAATGGTTCGGGCTAATACAGGAAAAAACCTTTGTACCGCAGGGAAGTGAAGTCGTGAATCCCAACATGCTGCTTCGTGCATATGAAATCAAGGAAGTGAATGGAAAACCGGTGGTCGTCGTTGCGAATGCGGATGACGGAACCTTTTACGCCGTTCCTGAAGAGCAGATGCAGTTCGTAGGAGTAGATAGCGACATGCTGCTTGACCTACAAAACGCTATAACAATCGCAGCGCTCGTATGGGGAGGATATCGGGTACTCTCAAGTCCAACAATCGGAAACGCTCTGCAGTCCCTCTCCAAAACGCTCACTAAAGCGATTTTCAAATAACAATCTCATTGGTGTATACTGTATTTCGTTACAGATTAATTTTTATATCATATGCCACGCATCGTCTTAAAAACTGCCCACGGGCCATTCGTACTTGAACCAACAAAAAAAGAGACACATATTTGTATGTGTGGACTTTCAAAAAATCAACCATTCTGTGACGGTTCCCACAAGGCTACCCTTGATGAAAATGAGGGTGAACTCTATCAATATGATGAAAAAGGAAAGAGAATGAGTAGTCACGATGAGGAAGGTGAAGAAGGCTGCTGTGGGGGTGGATGTGGACATGAAGAAGGAGAGGAAAAGGAAGAGAAAGAAGGCGGCTGTTGCGGTGGTGGATGTTGCGGCGGCAAATAACTAAAAATCGGAACAATGAAAAAGAAATACATAATTTTTGACTTCGACGGTACCCTCGCGGATACTATTCCCGTGATGTTTACGATAATCCAGGAGCTAGCCAAAGAAGTCGGCTACGCTCGACCGATAACTCAGGCGGATTGGGATTGGGTGCGGGAGCATGGCCTGAAAGATATCCCCGGCAAATTCAACATCCCCCTTATTAAGCTGCCCTATCTGCTGCTTGAGGGGAGGAATAAGCTCAAAAAACAGATGTTTTCCATTCCTCCGTGTCGCGGCATGATGGAGGCAATAAAAACACTCAAAGAAAGAGGATATACTTTGGCGATCCTTTCCTCTAACTCCAGAGAGTCCATCCAAGAATTTATCGTAAAGCACAATCTGGCAGAGTATTTTGATTTCGTGCACAGTGAACTCAATATCTTCGGCAAAGATAAGGCGCTCCTTTCGCTCATGAAACAGTTCAAAATACCAAAAGAGGATGCAGTCTATGTGGGGGATGAGGTACGTGACTTTGAAGCATGCAAAAAGATTGACCTTGACTGTATTTCCGTGACATGGGGTCTGAATTCGAAAGAGATACTTACGAAATCGGGATCCGTTACCGTCATTGATAATTCACGTGAACTGGTGCGACTACTTCCATGAAATATGCCGATGTATACGACCTTGTCCGACTTCCATATTTTGAACTGAATAAGGAAGAAAAACTTGTCCTTAAGCCCTCTTATAAAAAATTTCCCATTATCGATTCCCATACGCACTTGGGCTGGTCCTATTTATTGGCAAGAAAAGTTGATCTATCGGTATATCATGAAAAGACCCGTCATTTTTTCCCGGAAAAAGGGAATATATTGGATCTTGATCACTATAGTGCAGTCGATTTCGAAGTCAATACTGCAAAAAAGGCACGATTTGAGACGGTGAGAGGAGCATTCAATTCAGGCGGGTTCAGTCGCACACACACCATCCCAAATATGGTAGAAGAGATGGACAGGATGGGGATTTCCCAGTCTATAGCGCTTGCAATAGACTTTCCACTGCTGTCCAATAATAGTGAACATATATTGTCATCCATAGCGTCACAAAAAGAAATTAGTAAACGTATTATTCCTTTCATTTCGCTTCATCCGTTGGATTTACACAAGGAAAGGAAATTGATTGAATTCATGAAGAGGGGGGCGCGTGGAATAAAGCTCCATCCGCAAATCCAACTGTTCAAACCGACACACAAGGGGGCCTATGAAATCTATGAGATCGCAAAAAAACATAAGCTCCCCATATTGTTCCATACGGGACTCAGCCCCATTTCGCCGTCCTGGCAAAAAAGATTTGTGGAATTTAGCGAGTTTGCGAAAGTATGTATGGATTTTCCGGAAAACACATTCATTTTGGGCCACTCAGGAGTGCTTGAATATCAAAAAGCCATCGCACTTTCAAAAAAACACAAGAACGTATATCTCGAACTGAGCGGGCAACCTCCGCAGGTCATCCGGGAAATGATACAAAAGAACGGATACGACAAGCTTCTATTTGGTTCAGATTGGCCGTATTATCCGTCAGCTATCCCACTGGCTAAAGTGCTTATAGCGACCGAAACGATGAAGGAAGAGGTGAGGGGTGGGCTACTGGGTACGAATGCCATGAGGGTGTTTGGCCTTTAAGCAAGCTATCTATAGGTGTAGAGCGAATGGACACCCTTTACCATTATTTCCTTATGTTCCGGCAAACAGGAAACTCGGTAAAAATACGAGACAAGCACAAACTTCTTTACTTGCTTTGTTATATTTGTGACGGTTTTTTCGATGAACCAAGGCGAGATGTATAGATAAAAAGTAGCGTTCCTACAATCCAGAATATCGTCGTAAGACATGGTGAACATATCACGTTTGATGATATGGATATTGTTTCTGTTGGGATGGAGCAATCGACGGATGTGAAGAATCAAGAGAAGGATGGGATTGATCTCAACAGCATAGAACTGGGTAGCCAACTTCTTTAAGAAAGCTTGTTGTGCAGCCTCAAATATGATAATACCATCTCCAGCTCCCAGATCAACTATCGTTTGGTCGCCTCGTATATCAAGGGCATGTAGGATGTGAGGGAGGTCCTTTTTGTTGGAGGGAAAATAAGGGATAGGGGAAAACTGAGGAAAGGAAAAGATTACTATCACGACAAAGACAAGAAGGAGAAGTGCATATAATAGGGCAATCATGTATAGATTGTATCTGAAAAATCAATCAGTACGACATTATTTGTGTTTTCTATCCCGAATCTTGGCTGACGATGCCAAAGTATGATGTAGTGTTGTCAGATAAGACTGCAACTCGTCATGTTCAAGATTGTGATATTCAGGAGGGATCACAAGCATGCGACGACTGCCGTCTTCCGTATTGAGCCAGAGTTCCAGAGTTATTCTTTTATCAGGATAAATAAGTACATTGAAATTCCCGAGAGTCATCGTGTCGACCTTACTTGCTGACGTATCGAAGTACGACACATTGAATGCGACAGTCAACCGAGTGGTCCATATTTTATTAAATACCTTTGCACAATCTCTTGCATACGTATTAAGACCCAAAAGGGTAGCTGGATTAGTTGTCCCATCAGTATATGTGGCTGCAATTTCCAACTCTGTAAGGGACTCTTGTATTTTTTTTGCATCTCGATAGTCGACCTCAGTCAAAGACACTTTGACCTGTGGTCTTTCGAAAGATTCGTGTTTTGGGAGATTGTCGGTCCTATTAGTGGGGTCTATCAACGCTGAGTGTGTGCGGGAATGGAGCTTCATCTCAGCATTGTCTACTCTGCGTCTTTCTTGATTGAATGTGCTTTGAATTGTGTTCATCTCATCAGAATGGGTTTCTGCAAGCAAAAAGCGGGTTTCTTCTGGTCTTTGGAAGACGTTACTTGCTAGTTGTGTAAATTCAGGCAGGACACCTGACAAGTATCCGGCATTTGAACGGAAAAAGTTTTGATCTCCATTCGTATGTCTGAATATATCTAAGGCGTGTTGAGCGCTAGTTGTCAGGCATTGGGATAGATCGCGTCCAAAGCTTGTTGGGGTTGGCGGAGCCACCTTTTTTTCTTTTTGAGTATAGATATCTGCATACCACGGGAGGGTAGAAGCAAGGCTATTTGTGGCTGATGGTGTTGGTATAAGTTCTAACATGGTGTTTCTGTGACTAAATCAATACCTATAGTATATCATATAAATACATATTTGATGAGTATAAATAGAGGCTAGAAGCTTTCAATATATCAGAAAGAAATATAAGCGATGCAGATATGTAGTATAAGAGATTGCCATCTTAGTGTTTGAGTGTGCGCTATAATCAAAGAATGAAGAATAATCTTATTGGGGTCGCTTCTTTTTTTTTGGCACTCATCTTCGTAGGGGGAGTGCGCGCGGAGGCTATCCGCAGCTATGACACGCAGATCTCAATAACGAAAGAAGGGGTAATCGAAGTGAAGGAGAAAATAGATTACGATTTCGAGTATCTCTACAAGCATGGTATTTACCGGGAAATCCCCTTCATTACGAAGAATAAGGACGGAAAGCAGTACAAAATGGATGTGAACGTGGTGAATGTAGTAGATGAAGAGGGGGTGGCATATCCATTCGTGACAAGTGAAGTAAATGGGCAGATACAGATAAAGATTGGCGATCCAGATAGGACAATCACAGGGCTTCATAGCTATACAATCACCTACACCGTTTCTGGTGCATTGACATATTTTTCTGATCATGATGAACTCTATTGGAACGTGACAGGAAATGCATGGAAAGTCCCAATGGACAACGTGAGTACGACTGTGCGGTTCCCGAGCGATATGCCGATGGATGGGGTCAAGACAGCCTGTTATACGGGAGTGGTCGGAAGTTCTCTCACTGATTGCCAGATGGTGACGGAAGGGTCCAGCACAACTATAAGCGCTGCGCATTTGGGGGAGGGAGAGGGGCTTACCGTGGTTATCGGATTCACCAAGGGATACGTTGCCCTTCTTGAACCAACTCCTTACACGTCATTTGAGGATACGTGGTATGGGAAACTAATCTTAGGAATACTATTCGCGCTCTTGGGGCTTGCTGCATTTGTTTGGTATATAGGATTACCTATCTATATCCCATATAGGTGGTATCGGTATGGCCGGGATCCAAAATCAACGGATGTCCGCGTATGGTATGACCCTCCCCAGACAAAAAAAGGACGGAAATTGACTCCTGCCGAGACAGGGACACTGGTAGATGAAGCCGCTGACGTCAAGGATATCTTCGGTTCCCTTATCCAACTTGCTGAAAAGGGATACTTGTCTATAAAAGAAGAGAAGAAGGGGGAATTTACCTTGATCGAGGGGCGTTTTGCGGGCGAGGAATTGTTATCTTTCGAAAAAAAGCTATTGAAGGCACTTTTCAAGGACGGCAATGAAATACGGGTGAAGGATGCGAAGATCGTGACGGAAATGCAGGAAGTCACAAAGAAACTCTATGAGCAAGTCGTGTCGGATGGGTTTTTCCCTGAGAGTCCGGAAGCAGTGCGGACACGGTATTACATCCTTGCAGGGTTTGCCATGTTCACAGGTAACTTCATCCTGGGGATAATCGCCTTCCTATTCGGGAGGAATATGCCGAGGAAAACGGAGTTGGGTGCTGCGCAGGCGAGCGTGGGAAGGTCCCTCAAGACATTCCTGTCATCACAGGAAAGACAACTGGCGTTCCAGGCAAAAAATCAGATGATGTTCGAAAAATTACTGCCGTATGCCATCGCATTCGGGGTCGAAAAAATCTGGGCAGAACGATTCAAGGATATGGCGCTTGCGAATCCTAGTTGGTATACCGGATACAATAATTCCGCCTTCAACGCCCTTTACTTCACAAATACCATGCATCGTTCAGTACAGGCATTTACGACTGCAGTGACGCCGGTCCAATCCAGCACAGGGCATTCCTCAGGCTTTAGCGGAGGGTTCTCTGGAGGGGGAGGTGGTGGAGGCGGCGGCGGATCGTGGTAAATTTGATATAATGGGTTTTCACAAATAGCCGGGGTGCTGAAATGGCAGACAGGCTAGTCTCAAAAACTAGTGAGGGTAACCTCGTAAGGGTCCGACTCCCTTTCCCGGCACACATGAGACCCTTATTTATCGGAATAGCTGGTGGAACAGGCTCCGGAAAGACCACTGTTTCAACCAAAATAGCTTCATATTTCCCCGATTCTTGCATAATCATCGCCCATGACAGTTATTATCGGGATCAGTCACATCTGCGGATGAGTGAGCGCGTAAAGACCAATTATGACCACCCGGATTCGCTAGAAACGACGCTTCTCATACAGCAATTGGAACAGTTGCGGAAGGGAAAAAGCGTTGAAGTCCCTGAATATGACTTCACTCGCCATACGCGGGCAAAGACAGTACAGACGCTTTGCGCGAAACCGATAATCCTGATAGAAGGCATTCTCCTCTTTGAAAACGTGAAACTCCGCAACATGATGGACATAAAGCTATTCATCGATACGGATGCGGATATCCGTTTGGGAAGAAGGATAACAAGAGATATCAAGGACAGGGGAAGGACACTTGAATTTTCTCTCAGCCAGTATTTGACGATGTCCCGACCAATGCATCTTGCTTTCGTTGAACCGACAAAAAAATATGCGGATATCATCCTACCCCATGGAGGGGAAAATATCCTCGGCATAGAGCTTGTCGTAAGCGCAATAGAGCACTCCCTCAAAAAAAAGGTTTGACAAAACGGTCCATATTTGATTAAATATCCTTTTAATGAGGACAAAGCTATTCATTAAAAATTTCTAAGAAATTCCACCGCCTGAAAGGGGCGGTTTTTTTTCGCCTATGCATATAAAAAAGAGTGGACATTTCGCAAACAAATCGTTTATCTCAATCGACATGTTGGATCAAAAGAGCATAATGGAATTGTTCAAGCGAGCGGATCTCTTGCGCACTTCATCATTTGAACAAACATCCACCATCCTTAAGGGGAAAGTGGTGTCCCTCCTCTTTTTTGAACCTTCTTCCCGGACATTCAGCTCTTTTGCGACAGCTGTCAAACGGTTGGGCGGAATGACTATCGAGTATCAAAATCCTCTGGCGACGTCCTCTGCAGTGAAAGGGGAAACACTTGAAGATACGATGCGCGTATTTGAGAACTATTCCCAGGCAGTCGTGATGAGACATTTCGAACCGGGAACATTGAAACGCGCGATGGACGCTGTTGCGATTCCTGTCATCAACGCAGGGGATGGGATCGGAGAACATCCTACACAGGCACTGCTTGATGCGTATACCATCTATCAAAGCAAGAAGACACTCTCAGGACTTACCGGCTTGATGGTAGGAGATCTTCTCAACGGCAGGACAATTCACTCACTATTGAAGCTGCTTTCGCTTTACAAGGAAAATACCATTTACTTACTTGCTCCGAAACAATTGAAACTAAAGCAAGAGTTCGTCACTATGATAGAAAAGAAAGGGGTGCGTCTTATCCACATAAGCAAACAGGAAGAGATACCGATAACCTGCGATTTTTGGTACTGGACTCGCGTGCAGAAAGAGAGATTCACCGATAAAAAAGAATATGAAAAGCTGAAAAACAGATTTGTGATAACACCAGAACTTTTGGAAGAGAAGGGAAATGAAAAGATGATCATCATGCATCCATTGCCTCGTATCGGCGATATCGATACACGGATAGATGCAGATCCCCGTGCGGTCTATCTTACCCACCAAGTGAAGAATGGACTCTTCATGCGCATGGCACTATTAAGTTTAATTCTCGGATAACATACCTATGAATGGAAGACTGATCTTTTCTGACGGAACAACGTGCGAAGGCACAAGCTTTGGATATGAAAAAGGAGTGGCAGGCGAGATCGCATTCTCAACAAGTATGATGGGCTATCCGGAAAGCTTGACCGACCCCTCATATAAAGGACAGATCCTGACATTATCCTATCCGCTTGTGGGTAATTATGGCGTCCCAAAGAGTGATTTGTGGGAATCGGACCGCATACAAGTGAGCGGACTTATCGTTTCACATTACAGTGAGTATCCATCTCACCATCAAAGCACGATGTCACTTTCCGAATGGTTGAAGCGCGAAAAAATCCCAGCTCTCGCTATTCCGGATACCCGCTTCATCGTCAAAAAAATAAGGGATGAAGGAGCGGCTCTTGTCAAAATAGAATTCGATACTAAAATGGAGTTCGTTGATCCAAACAAACAGAACCTGGTAGAGATGGTTTCCATAAAAAAAATGCAGGTCTACGAGCCTGGCCACCCCGGAGGTGGCCATGTGTCGGGGAAGAGGGTTGTTCTTATCGACTGCGGAGTAAAACAGAATATCATTCGGGAGCTTCTGAAGCGCAATGTCACGGTTATCCGTGTGCCATGGGACTATGATTTCATTGAAGAGGGAATATCATATGACGGGATATTGGTGTCAAATGGACCAGGGGACCCTAAAATGGTTGGGAAAACGATTGACATAGTGAAAAAAGCTCTCAAAAAGAAAAAACCACTCTTCGGCATCTGTCTGGGGAACCAGATATTGGCTCTTGCAAGCGGTGGCGACACATATAAACTCCCCTTTGGCCATCGGGGGCAAAATCAGCCCTGCGAATTAGTAGGAAGCGATAAGTGTTATATCACTACACAAAATCATGGCTTCGCAATAGGAAAAATCCCACAAGGATTCAAACAGTGGTTCATCAACGGGAACGATAAGACGAATGAAGGGATAGTACACACATCCTTGCCATTCATGTCGGTGCAGTTCCATCCGGAGTCATCTCCCGGACCACTTGATACGCAATGGTTATTTGACACATTCATCCAAACACTATGAAAAAGATATTGATATTAGGGTCAGGCGCGCTCAAGATTGGGGAGGCGGGAGAGTTTGATTATTCTGGATCCCAAGCCATTAAGGCATTCAAGGAACAAGGATACAAGACTATCCTCATCAATCCCAACATCGCAACGATCCAGACCTCCGAGCAGTTTGCCGATACGGTCTACTTTCTCCCTATTACTGCCTATTTCGTCGAACAAGTCATAAAGAAAGAGAAGCCGGACGGGATAATCCTCTCATTCGGTGGTCAGACTGCACTGAACTGCGGAATAGAGCTCCACAAGAAGCATGTATTGAAAAAATACAAGGTAGAAATATTAGGGACCTCGGTCGAATCGATAATCTTGTCCGAGGATCGTGAAAAATTTGCCCGTCATCTCGACAAAATAGGGCAATCTGTCGCGCCAAGTAAAACAGCGGAAACCGTTGATGATGCCCTTAAGATTGGGCGGGAGATAGGATACCCTGTAATGGTTCGGGCAGCATTCACCCTTGGTGGACAGAAGTCAGGTATTGCCAGGAACGACAGTGAACTCCAAAAACGCGCACAGGACGCGCTCGTTTTCGCGCCACAGGTCTTAGTAGAAAAATATCTTTACCACTATAAGGAAGTTGAATATGAAATAGTCAGGGACAAGAGCGATAACTGTATTGCGGTCTGTAATATGGAGAACTTTGACCCGATGGGGATCCACACGGGAGAGTCAATTGTCGTTGCACCAAGCCAAACTCTCTCAAATGCGGAATATCACGCCTTGCGCAGTGCGGCAATCGCAATTGCAAGAAGTTTGAACATAATTGGTGAATGTAACGTTCAATTCGCCCTAAACCCTCATCCAAAAGGGGAGAATGTTGAGTATTATGTCATCGAATTGAATGCTCGGCTTTCCCGCTCATCCGCACTGGCTTCCAAAGCAGTCGGATACCCACTTGCCTACTTGGCAGCACAACTTATCATGGGAAAGAACCTCAACGAAGTGCAAAATCAGGTGACCCGAGTGACCCAATCCTGTTTTGAGCCCGCCCTTGATTACATCGTCGTAAAGATTCCTCGTTGGGACCTGGAAAAATTCAAAGGGGCAGAAGAACAGATAGGAAGCAGCATGAAATCGGTCGGTGAAGTCATGGGAATAGGACGCACATTTGAGGAAGCGCTCCAAAAAGCCATCCGCATGCTTGATATGGGAGCTGATGGCATAACGGAATCCCGCTACAATGACACAGAATTGAAAGATGCACTGCACTGTATCCAACATCCGACACCGAAGCGAATATTCGCACTCACCGAAGCCATGCGAAATGGTATATCGATCGACAAGATACATAGTATGTCAGGAATCGATCCCTGGTTCCTCTACGGGGTGCAGACAATAGTTACGGCCGAAGAGTCATTGAAAAAAAGAGGTCAACTGGATAAGGAAACGCTTCTTAATCTCAAGCGATTGGGCTTCAGTGATGCTGTTATTGGAAAACGGGTAGGAAAAAGCGAATTGGAGGTACGAGCTGTCCGAAAAAAATGGGGAATACTTCCTTCCATTTTCCAGATAGACACACTTGCAGGGGAGGTGCCTGCCCAGACGAACTATTTATACATGACCTATGGCGGGTCCCATAACGATGTGGAACCATTAGGCAAAGAGGGAGTGCTGGTATTAGGATCAGGGCCTTATCACATCGGTTCCTCTGTCGAATTTGACTGGACCTGTGTCACGACTGCCCTCAATATCAAAAAACAAGGGAAGAAATCGATAATCGTAAACTGCAATCCTGAAACCGTCTCAACAGACTATGACATGTCGGATAGACTCTATTTCGAAGAGCTTACCTTTGAGCGCGTCGCCGATATATATGACTTCGAAAAGTCATACGGCATAGTCCTTTCGGTAGGAGGACAAGCCCCAAACTCGATATCAAAAAAAATACATTCATATGATGTCCCGGTCTTGGGAACCTCACCTCTCAATATAGATAAAGCGGAAAACAGGAATATCTTTTCGCACATCCTGGACACATTGAATATAAAACAACCCGCATGGAATTCGTTCACCAACTTTACCTCACTCTTGGCCTTCGTCAAGAAAGTGGGATATCCAGTCTTGGTACGGCCTTCTTACGTCTTGTCCGGTAGCGCAATGGCCCTATGCCACAACGAAAGGGAACTGAATCAATTCGTCACAAAAGCATCCCTCTTGAACAAGGATTATCCGATAACCGTTTCGCAGTTTATCTCAGAAGCGAAAGAGATAGAGTTTGACGGAGTGGCACAAAAAGGTGAGATGATCACCTATGCGGTGAGCGAACATATAGAGCATGCCGGTGTCCATTCGGGAGATGCAACAGTCATCTATCCGGCCCAACAGGTGTATCTGCAGACGGAGAAAGCGATGCATAAGATAGCCACCCAACTCATCAAGACGCTTGAAGTAACAGGTCCTTTCAATATCCAGTTTTTGGCGAAAGAGAATGATGTCTATGTCATAGAGATGAATATCCGCGCGTCCCGTACATTCCCATTCATATCCAAGGCAAGCGGCGTCAACTTTGCCCAACTGCTTGCAGAAAGCTTGTTTGGCACGGCGAAAAAAAAGGAACTTGTACATCCTGATTATGTGGTGGTGAAAGCCCCTCAATTTTCGTTCGCTCGTCTGGAAGGGGTTGACCCAGTACTACGCGTCGAAATGGCCTCAACCGGTGAGGTTGCCTGCTTTGGGGATACTGCCGAGGAAGCATATCTGAAAGCCATCTATTCAACAGGAGTATCGCTTCGCGAAAAGACAGCCCTATTGAGCATTGGGGGAGAGGCGAATAAAGAGAGATTGTTGAACGCGGTATGGCGACTCTACAACATGGGATTCCAGTTGTTCGCTACAGAAAATACACATCTCTTCCTGAAGAAAAAAGGTATCCCATCCCGCGTAGTCCAAAAAGTCTATGAAGATAAGGAGAATAACGTGGTGGACATCATCGAGCAGAAAAAGGTATCGCTCGTCATCAATATCAGCGAAAAATACGAAGAGTCCCCGAAGGTATATGAAAAATTGGTGAGCGATGGTTATCTTATCCGCCGCGCGGCAATAGACAACAATATCGCCCTTTTTACGGATATGAAAACGACGCGTTATTTCATCAGGGCAATAGAAAAATATGCATTGAAAGATCTGCAGATTAAAAGTTGGGGAGAGTACACGATATGAAATCCATACGTCTTCCAGGACTCATAGATGTACATGTGCATCTGAGGGATCCGGGCCAGACAGAGAAGGAAGATTTTTATACGGGGACATCTGCCGCTGTTGCTGGGGGATTTGTGACTGTCATCGATATGCCTAACAACACATATCCAATCACGACCTATGAACGATTGAAGGAAAAGATGAAAAGAGTCAGACAAAAAGCCGTCTGTTCGGTTGGTTTGTATGCGGGAAGTCTCGGTGACAATCCTGAAGAACTTCGCTTGATGGAACCATACGTAATGGGGCTCAAGTTGTATCTCAACAGAACAACGGGGAATTTCCTTATTGATAAAGAATCTTTGGAGCGTATTTTTTCCTACTGGGACAGCCAAAAGCCTATATTGGTACATGGGGAAGAAGATATACTCCCTGACATACTTCAAGTCGTTGCCCAGACGAAAAAACGACTCCATGTGTGTCACGTCTCAAAAAAAAGCGAACTGAGCCTTATCCTTGAGGCCAAAAAAGCAGGGCTACCAGTGACGTGTGGAGTGACGCCTCATCATCTGTTTTTGACGAATGAAAACGTCAAAAAACTTGGCACGTATGCGCTCATGAAACCGGAGCTTGGGACTAGCGCGGATCAAAACTATCTATGGGACCATCTATCAGAAATCGATATGATTGAATCCGATCATGCACCTCACACTATTGCCGAAAAGCATTCCGCCAGTCCGCCTTTCGGTGTCCCAAATCTAGATACGACATTACCGCTCCTGTTGACTGCAGTTTCCCAGAATCGTCTCACGATGGATGAGGTAATACGTCTATGCCATACAAATCCGGCACGACTATTTAATATAGCAACAGACAAGGATACCTATGTTGAGATTGATCCTGAGGAGGAATATACTGTTAGACAATCCGACCTGAAGACAAAATGCGCATGGTCACCGTTTGAAGGGTGGGCGATGAAGGGGAGGGTAAAAAAGACAGTCATCAAAGGAAAAGTAGCATTCGAGAATGGCTACGTATTGGCAAAACCAGGTTCGGGAGTATTATTATCAGTTAAAACATAAAGAAGATCTCATGCAACAGACACCGTTTTATGATCCAACAAAGTCTTACGAGGTGAATTATCAAGAGGGTCCATTTGGTGCATTTGCCGATGGCAAGAAACTGACAGAAAAGACGGGTGCGCCCCATGAATTTCTTGGCAATACGGTCAACGTTCCATTCGGCATCCCTGCGGGTCCATTATTGAATGCAAAATTCGTGAAAGCGGCACTTGATAAGGGATTTGATATTCCTGTATATAAGACGGTCAGGAGTAGAGCATATCCGTGTCACGCGCATCCGAATGTTTTGGCGGTCCATATCAATGGCAATCTTACCTCAGAAATGGCACAAGACACACCACTTGTAGCTGACACATCATATTCTTCACCCCTTGGCATAACCAATTCCTTCGGAGTGCCATCAATGGATCCAGACATATGGCAGAAGGACCTATCAGACGCAGTATCATATGCAAAAGAAGGACAACTTGTTGTCGGAAGTTTCCAGGGGACAGGCGGAGGAGGAGTGGATGCATATATCAAGGATTGGGTAGATACGGCACGACTCATCAAAGAAACTGGAGTAAAGGTCGTTGAGGCAAATTTAAGCTGTCCCAATGAAGGAACAGCGCATGTGCTGTGTTTGGACTTGGAACGGACAAAGAAAGTATTGGTCGCAGTGAAAAATGAAATTGGGAATCTTCCGCTTCTGATAAAAGGATCCTATATGCCGGATGAGGAATACCTAAAAAAATTCATCAATGAACTGTCTCCGATAGTGCAAGGTTTTTCTGTCATCAATACGATAGCGGCAGCGATAGTAGACAAAAATGGAACGCAAGCCCTTCCGGGGCAGGGTCGTTTGCGAAGCGGTGTGTGTGGCGCTCCCATCAAATGGGCGGGGATGGAAATGGTAAAGAGATTTAATGCCTATAGGACTGCGCGTGGTCTTGACTTCGCAATCGTAGGCGTTGGAGGAGTTACTACTCCAACAGATTATCATGAATATAAACGGGCAGGGGCAGATGTCGTGATGAGTGCAACGGGAGCGATGTGGAATCCATATTTAGCAAAAGAGATACAGGAGTCATTATGAGTAAGAAATTGTATGGTCCGCAAACCGAGGCATCCGTCTTGAATTTCCCATTCGATTATCCTCTCATCCATAAAGAATTCGTCTATGCGATGGTCGTTCTTAAAAAAGCGGCTGCACGGGGAAACGAAAAGGTGGGTAAGATAACCGCAAAACAATCCGCGAGAATGCAAAAGGCATGTGATGATATTGTGAAAGGCGTTCACGATGATCAATTCGTTGTCCCAGCGCTTCATGGAGGTGCGGGTACGTCGGTACATATGAACGTAAATGAGGTCATCGCAACGCTCTCCAACACCCATGCAAATGATCATGTTAATGCAAGTATGTCGACCAATGATGTCAACCCATCGGCATTGCGGATAGCTTCAATACAGCTGACACGGACCCTACTTGAGAATGTGGATGCTCTCATCAAAACACTTGATGACAAAGCAAAAAAACATATAGCCCATCGGAAACTAGCACGTACCCATATGCAAGATGCAGTGCCAACGACATTCGGTGCGGAGTTTGGTTCTTATCGCGACATAATAAAACGTGATAAAAAAAGGATAGAGAACGCACTCACTTCCATGTATGAACTGAATATGGGAGGGACTGCAATAGGGGATGGGACAAATGCGCCAAAAGCATACAGTGAAATAGTCTATAAGGAGCTTCGTCTGTTGACTGGGATAAAGGAGCTTCGACCACTTGATAACCTGATGGCCGGCACCTCATCAGATACCGACTTCCATTTCCTCAGCAGCACCGTAACGCAATTGTTTACCGACCTGTCAAAAATTGCGACAGACTTTCGGTTCATGAGCAGCGGCCCGAGAGGCGGAATCGGTGAAGTTACATTCAAAAAACTGCAGCCCGGCTCTTCCATCATGCCTGGCAAAGTGAATCCAATAGTATGCGAAACGATGAATCAACTGTACTATCAGATCGCAGGACGAAACCTCACCATTCAACTTGCTGCAGAAGGAGCTCATATGGAACTTGGGGTGATGCTTCCGGCGATAGTGGATGCTCTTATCGTGATTCTTAAAATAGCTACAATCGGAGTGAAATTATTTGCCGAACAAGGAGTTAAGACGATGACGGTGAATATAGAGCGCGGAAGGGAGTTGTTGGAGCAATCAACCGCATACTCGACACTATTGACGCCAAAATTAGGATACGACGTCATGTCGGAAGTCGTCCATGAAGCGATTGCGAAGAAGAGCACCTTGCGCGATGTCATCATCAGGAAGAAGTTGCTTACCAACGCAGAATTTGACAGGGAAACAACCATTTAATAATTACTATCTTATCCATATGAAAGAAGAAAAAGTTCTAAAGATCCTCAAGAAGGTCGGGGCAATATTAACGAATGACCATTTCGTCTATACGTCAGGCAATCATGGGTCGGTCTATATCAATAAAGACTATCTCTATCCACACACGAAAGAGACGGCGATGGTCGGAAAGATGTTTGCCGAAAAAATGAAGGGGAAAGCTATTGATGTCGTTGCAGCTCCAGCAGTTGGCGGTACAATCCTCTGTACCTGGACAGCTTATCATCTTTCGAGATTGAAAAAGAAAGAGGTATTGAGCGTATATGCAGAAAAGGATAAGGGATCAAATACCGGAGCATCGGAAAGCAATCTTGTTTTCAAGCGGGGATATGACGCATTCCTGAAAGGAAAAAAAGTATTGGTGCTGGAAGATCTGACAAATACTGGCATATCGGTTAAAAAAACGGCTGATGCAGTCCGCAAGGCAGGAGGAACAGTCGTTGCGGTCTGTGTCATGGTAAACAGGAACCCACAACTGGTGAATAGCGAAATGATGGGTGCTCCATTTTATGCACTCGGCACATTTCCGGCAAGTTTCGTCCCGGCGTCACAGTGCGAACTCTGCAAAAAGAATGTCCCTATCAATGTGAAGATTGGACATGGAAAAAAATTCGTTGATGAATTAAAAAAACAACCATGAATAATAAACTTAATGCGGTGATGGACGCAAAAAAAACACTCCTTTGTGTCGGGTTAGATAGCGAGTATGAGAAGCTCCCCGCCAGCGTGAAAGATGAGGAGTATCCACAGTTTACCTTCAACAAAAAGATAATTGATGCGACTTACGAATATGTATGCGCATATAAGCCCAATATCGCATTTTACGAGGCGCGAGGTGAGAAGGGCATGAATGAGCTGAAGATGACGATGGATTACCTCCGTAAGCGATACAGCGACATATTCACTATCTGTGATGCGAAGCGTGCGGACATCGGGAATACGAACAAAGGATATGTCACCCATATATTCGACTACCTTGGATTTGACGCGATAACATTGCATCCATATCTCGGAAGTGAAGCGCTCAAGCCCTTCCTTGACAGAAAAGACAAGGCGAACATTGTCCTGTGCAGAACCTCAAACAAAGGTGCGGGAGAACTGCAGGATCTAGAGGTCAATGGTGAACCACTCTATATGCATGTTGCTCGCACGGTTTCTGAAAAGTGGAATACAAACAAAAACTGCATGCTTGTGGTTGGCGCAACCTATCCTGAGGAGATGAAGCAAATACGGTCAGTGGTTGGCGACATGACGTTCCTTGTTCCCGGTATAGGGGCACAGGGAGGCGATGTCAAAAAAACGGTTGAGGCGGGATTGAATAGTGAAAAAAAAGGGATGATCATCAACTCGGCCCGCAGCATTATCTTTGCATCGGGGGAGGAAGATTTTGCCCAAAAAGCTGGAAATGAGGCTCAACTGTTGAGGGACGAGATAAACAAATATAGGTGATTATGTTGACATAAGGCCATAAATAAGGTAATATGCGAAACAATATGGCCGCACCGGAAACACAATCAGCACTTGAGTTGGGACACAAGTTTCTCCTCGCATTGGGGAATCCGGAATTCGTCAAACCAACAATCTACAGGAGCGCAATCCCACAGACACAGATGTCCATTCTTGATGAAAACGGCCAACAGGTTGTTTGCGACAGTTTCGTCGCATTTTCGCCTGAGGCTGTCGCTGCATTTCCCGGAAGTTATATCCCACCATTGGCGTTCCAGCGCGCAGTTGAAAATACAGAACATCTTACCGATCCCAAATGGAGCGAGATGATGGGGGAGTCGATGGGTACTATGGAGAGGCCTGCGTATTCGTATCACTCAGAACAGTTCGGAGTCACCATTTTGCATGGAGCGACCAACAGCAGGGCACGTATGCTGACTCGCATCGCAGAAGAGGGGTTCACTCCGGAAAACAGAGCGATGTATCAATATGCGGTTGCGGATATGGCAAAACCGGCGATTCAGGCAGAAAATACACTTAAAGGATCGCTCCTTATCCATGATGATTGTCTTGCATCAACCATTTCGGTTGCAGGGTATATTGCGGAACTGAAAGAACGAAACTCTCCCTTATTGGAAAAAGGTGTGGACATCATCATCGACGGGCCCGCAACAGCCCAAGGAATCCTCTTCATGAAAGAATTTGCCAAGGTCCATGGCGTAAAAATAAATATCATTGCAAGCTTCCTTGCATTCGGACTCACTTCGGGAGAAAAGAGCGAAAAGAACGGGACTCGTAAACATGCAAACTACATAACGCTTCCTGATGAACTCTTTGAAAAATTACCCCCACATACGCAAAGTAAATATGGTCCTGGCACCAATCGTCAAGTAGTCGGAGACATGGGGAGTGCAAGTAAAGGCATCCTTCCCAAGGTCCGGAAAGCAATGATTGCACGCGACAATACTTTGGATAAAACTTTCTGTAATTGGAATGATAAGCGCACCGATTCGCATCATGAGAACAATAAGGAGAGTGCGGTCGTAAAGATTGACAGATGGGATTCCAAAAAAAAGAAGGTAGTGACATACTACCCACGAGGAGGCTACATCAGCTATGCCTATGACAAGACATTCAATCCCGGCCTGTTCAAGGAAGCTAATACTCAGATGATCGGTGCAAGTCGTGTATGGTCACCTGAATTTGGCTACGGAGTTGCATACGGAGTGAAAAAATAAAGGACACCCTTATATTATTTCATGCCAATAAGGTTGCGTACGATAAGATGGATAGTCTCCCTATCCAAAAGCTTACCATCAACCACACATTCAATGGTCTTCCAGTGTTTATATTTTTTCGCAAGTTCCAGGTACATTTTTTCTGACTCCATCCGGTGATGGAGGTCTTTCTCGGCTATGTCCGTCTTCCCCTTCAGATATTTCTGGTCTTTCCTTTGGAGTGAGAGTTCCATCCCGGTTTTCCAAGGCACATGCAGATAGATGACCAAATTTTCCTTTGGAATCTTGTGCACCTTATATTCAAGCTCATAGAGCCATTTCAAGAATTCCTTCCGTTCTTTTTCATCGGTGAATTTTGCCCCCTGATGGGCTAAGCTTGAAGTGGCATACCTATTGGCGATTATGTATCCGCCACTTGCCAGAAAGTCTTCCATTTCTCGTCTCATGGTTGCGCGGTCAAGTGCATAAGCAAGGGAAGCAAGATAAGGAGAAACCTCATCTATTTTGCCAAATTCACCCCGCAGGAACTTCGCAACTGTTTTGCCATGGAATGAATGATAATACTGAGGGAAATCGACGTATTTTACGGGAAGGTTTTTGCTCTTGAGATAGTCGACCAAGAGGGTTGCCTGAGTGGTCTTTCCTGACCCATCTCCTCCATCAATAACGATAAGCTTGCCATGTCTTTTTTTTGCAGTCTGGACATAGGTGATGAAGTCGCCTATCTTGTATTTAAGATTATCATCATTATAGAATCTGACAAACAACGTTTCAGATGGGTCACCCTGTATCATAGGGGAGATACGGTCTTCATAGTGGGTAGAAACAAGAACGAGAACTGGTTTATTGAGGTTGAGGGCATAGGTAATCTCACTTCCAACTCCCAGAGACGGGCGGGACCCTTCTACGATAACCATATCCGCATCCTGAATGAGGCTCCGTTCGCGCTCATAAATCTGGGCAGCGGTCAGATTCTTGTCTTTAGCCAGCACAGATTTATCTATGATCTGATTTCCGGAAATCAATTCGATCTTGAGGCTCTTGATAAGAGCTCCTATTTTTTCGTATGTCTCGTGAAGTTCACCATTAAAAGAAGTTGCCGCCGTAAAATAAATCTTCATAATAGGGACCATTATACGAAATATTTTTATCTAGCGCCACTTTTTCGGTGAGGGGGTGTTTTAGATGCTTATTGTCTGTCCTTCGCCTACCTTTTTTTCAAGCAGAAGCGTGGCTATTTTATCTTCTATTTCCGTCGTGACAACATGCTCCAGATTACGTGCACCAAAGGCAGGATTATAGTGCTTTTGGACAGCTGCAAGGAGTGTTTCATCCTTTATGGCAAGCTTGATACCATACAGGTTGAAGATGGTGTTTTGGACAGAGGAAGACATCTTTTTGGCGATGGCCATGATGGCACCGTTTGAGATGGCGTTGTAGGAAACTAACCCATCGAATCGGTTCAGGAATTCAGGAGAAAAAATGCCGGCTTTGATGAGGTGGTCGATAAGGGATTCTGATCGTGACTTTTCTTGTTCCACCTCAACGACTGATGAAAGTTTTTGCATGACTGCCTGTTGCTTATAGATAAAATCAGCTCCGGCATTTGACGTTGCGATGATGATGAGGTTCTTGCAATCGACACGTTTTCCGAACCCATCAGTAAAATATCCTTCGTCGATTACGGTAAGGAATATGTTGATAAGGTCAGGGTGGGCTTTTTCCAGTTCATCAAGGAGTAGTACCGCATACGGCTGTTGGCGAACGGATGTTGAGAGAAGTCCAGGGTTACCGGTTTCCAGTGATCCGATAAGTGTCTTTATATCATCTTTGGACTGATACAAAGACATATCAAAGCGACTTAAATATGATTCACTTCCGAAAAATAGGGAGGCAAGGGCTTTGGCTGTCTCTGTTTTACCGACTCCCGTTGGTCCCAGGAAAAGGAATGTGGCAAGCGGTTTTTTGCGCTTCCCCAACAGTATGAAAGAACGGCGAATTGCTGCGGACAGTTGTGAAATCGCATCTGTCTGAAATAGAACCCGCTCTTCAAGAAGACGTTCAAGCGAAAGCAGTTTGCTGCGCATCTCATCGGTCATGCGAGTCGGAATATGGGTCTTTTCGGTAAGAACGACATCCACTTGTTCTGGGAGTATGACAACTTTTTTATGGGAAGGGTTTTTTTGCGCCTCGGCACTCATATGCGAGGCAACCTGATCAAGAAGCTCTATCGCTTTTTCCGGAAAGGGAATAGACGTGATATAGAATTCACTTTTCTCTATGACTGCACGCGCTGTTTCATAGGGGATTATGACGTTATATGTCGCCTCAAACTGAGGAATAATGTGAAGTATCGTGGTCAAAGCCTCATTTTTTGCAATTTCCTTTACGTCTATGCGGGTAAAGAGCCGATTCATTTTTTCGTTTGCAAAGATAAACCGTTGATAGAAAAAGGGAGTCGAAATACCGATGAATTGGATAGTGCTTTGTCGGGCGTATTTTTCCAGTGAATTGGTGAGATCTATACGCCCTTCGCCTGCGGCACAATACTTGTCGATATTCTCAATAAGCAGGATGACCTGGCCGGCACCAACTGCTTCACCCAACAGATCTTCCAAGAATTGTTCTCTCTGTTTCATATCCGTGTAAGTCGTGAGGATCTTCTCCATATTGAGTTTGAGGATACGCTTGTATGCAAGCAGTTTCCCCGTTTGCCCTTCATAGATGAGACGGGCAAGAGCGTCAACCACCGTGCGCTTCCCGACACCCTCTTCGCCGACAAGTACGACATTCGCTTCTGTGGACTTACTCAAGACTTCCTGCATATTGTTAAGTTCATTTTTACGTCCGACAATATGGCGAGGAACAGCTTGGTAGGTGGGGCTTGTTAGGTCTTCAACATAGGAATCAAGGGTTGGGGTATAGCCAACTGCCCAGTCTCTCGCAAGGGGAGGATAGGAAAAAAGCAGATGTTTATCCCACCATTTACGGGCTTGTTGACGCTTCTCATATCGCTCTTCAAACCATGCAGATACCGACATACTATTTTCTTTTGTGAGGCAATGGGAAGCCATAAATTGAGTTTTTTCTTTCTCCTTAACTTCTTCCTCCGTTGCAGACATGAGGTAGATGAGCGTCCTGAGGGGCAGTATACATACAAGGAACAAAAGGGTGGTAATGGGGAGCGTTATGATATAGAAAAGCTCAAACAACACGCAAAAAGAAATAAGGGATAAACGCATAGCAGCTCCAATCCCCGATGATATGAGATTCATGAGTATCCTGTTGAAAAGTTCTGAGAAGGAAAACCCGCGTATCTCCTTTTGGGTCACTATGTGTTTCCAAGGATAGAACAGCGTCTGGAGAAGTGGAGTGAGCGAGAAAAAGTAAGGAAAAAAGACAATCAAGTTACCGACTATTTCAACATAGTCTTTGATTGATTGACGAATATAGGGAAGTGCGTCTTTTTTCATGGACACATCCATTATGAAAGAAAAGAGGTAAAGAAGCAAGATGATTTCATGAAAGAAGGGGGGGAAGTGTGGCCGCTGAGGGATTTGAACCCCCAACATCTTCGATGTAAACGAAGCGCTCTACCGTTGAGCTAAGCGGCCTCTTGTTGGAAGGGCAAAGTATCACTACTCCCTCATGTGGGCGTGGAAAGAATCGAACTTTCGCTCTGTTCTTTATCAGAGAACTGTTTTACCATTAAACTACGCGCCCAAACATACAGATCATCCACTAACGCCTTAGGATAAAGGAAATTATAACAAACTATATCCGACTTGTCATTTCGATACAAAAAGGAGCGTGAATGGCTTATTTTGAATATCTTTTTAAGGCTGTTTTGATGATATGCATAAGCATCTCGTTATATTCCATGCCTGAGGTGCGTACGGCAAGCGGGAAATAGGATGTCGTGGATATCTCAGGAGGTAGGAGGCCCGGGGGAGAATTGACTTCAAGGACATAGGGTCTTTGTTTGCTGTCGCATCGTATATCTATGCGGCACATATCGCGCAGCTGCAGCGCATTCCAAGTCGCAAGACATATTTTTTCTATCTTTTTTTTGAGTGCCTGTTTCATGACGGGAGGGCACATAAGATATTGGTTATTGCCGATTTCTTCCTCAAAGACCCATTTCACTTCAAGCGAATCGATAGGGTTTATGCCTTTGGGAAGGAGTGCATGATTGGGCGAAATGAAGGGAAGGACTGTTGGCGGATTGCCGATCATCCCAACAGAATATTCAGGTCCGCTCAGGAACGGCTCGATAAGCACAGGCTCTTTTTTGAAAATCTTATGGATCCATCCAATCTGCTCACGCAACTCTTTTTCAGTGTGTACGACACTTTTGTTCGTGATGCCGGCACCCGATCCTTCCGAAACGGGTTTTACGATAAGCGGATAATGGAGGGATTTCTTTATCGGTTCATCTTCATGTGAAACTAACTGGAATGGTGCTGTCGGGATGCCGTTTGCGATTAAGATTTCCTTAGTCTTCGCCTTATTGAGCATGAGGGCCTGAGAGAGAGGGGAGGAACCGGTATAGGGGATTTCAAGCATTTCAAGCATGGCAGGCAGTTGTGCTTCCCGATCCGCCCCATGGATTCCCTCGGAATAGTTGAGCGCTATATCTATCCTGTTCTTGTTTTTCTGCAGTTTGTTATACGCCTCTTCATTCGCTTCAATCGGTATGACGGTAAATCCGCATTGTTTGAGATGCTTGATGATGTATTGTATTGTTTCTGGATCGTCAAAGTCGGCTTCCCGTTGGGTCTTGAGGACTTTGGGATCAGGATAGGTATGGCGAACATTATATAAAAACGCTACGGTGATTTTTTTCATGATATGTCAGGTTAACCTTGTTTTGAGAATAAATGACGCATATCCTCCTCTATTTGATATGCACGCCTTTTGGTATTTCCGAAGATGATATAGATAAGCTCTTTTTGTTTGATGATATTTTCTGAACTGATAACAACTCCTTCCTTAGTTCTTTTGTTGAAGAGAAGCGGTTCAAGGATCTTATGGATTGTGGGAAACGTCGCTCGCTTGACATTGTTGAGCGCGAATCTGCTGCGACTGATGACGTATGAGTCAGAAAAGAAGTCCTTTCCGATGAGTTCAAGCGCGACCTTATATACATCGGTCCCTCCAGTGTTTCGTGTGTTTGATTCATTCACGAATACCTGGTTATATTTTGTCGCTATCATATCGATGTCAAAGTGTCCTCGATATCCTTCAGCGCTATACCGTTCAGCG
>JBAQNT010000005.1:0-38724 GCA_049304055.1 Microgenomates group bacterium | reverse complement strand
TTGTGATATGAAATGAATCATGGCTAAAAAAACAATAATTGGTGTATCTCTCCTCCAACCAATTAATAATTGCCCCTATTGTACTCTATTTTTGAGTGAGTTGCAAATATGCCTGACGAGCGATTTCGAATGAAAATCCTCGTCTTTGGAGGAATGAGACGGCCTTGGTAAACTTCACCTTTTCGTCCGTAATCATAGCGAGAGCTTTCATCTTGTGCCTGAGTGCCTCTATAGCTAGAGCGTTTTCATCAGCAGCTTCACTGTTTGAAAAAAATTGGTCGATGTCCTCGGAGGATACTCCGCTTTTTTTCAGCTCCAAGATAAGCATTCGTTTACCTTTCGGCTTGAGGGAGTTGCGTGCATTGACGAACGATTTGATAAATTCAACGTCGTTCAAGAACCCTTGATCTTTCAATATTTCGATTGTTGCCTGTATTTCGCCCGGAGTAAACAGGTATTTTTTTGCCTTTTGCTCCAGATAACGTTCTACTTCCTGTATGGATCGCGGACGAAACGAGAGATATCGATAAGCGAATGCAAGGGCTTTTTCCATCATGAAAAAAAAGTTTTTATTCTTTCTATCAAAACAAGACGATCTTGTGGCTTCTTGAATGAGTGGTCTCCGTCCATCCACTCGATTGTTACATCTTGGATTGCTTCGTATTCTTTCTGGAATTCGGGTCCCACCACATCATCCTGTTTTGGGTGGATTATGAGAAGACTCGTTTGTTTGGCGAATGCAGCAACCGCAGGAACTGGTGAAAACTCAGCGAGAGTTTTCCAAAATTGAGGTCCGAATTTTTGTATCGCTCCACTTGAGCGGGGAACAAGACTTATTCCGTTTAAATCAATATAGGCGCCTGGTTTGGATGTGAACCGTTTTATTAATCTGTCAGTTATATATTTCGTGTCGGAATTGGGAATTCCGGTAAAAATCGTTTTTTTAATTCCTTTGGGATTCAACAGGGAAGTGACAAATGTTCCCATTGATTGGGCAATAAGATAGAGTGTGCCCCCATATATTTTGTTGACATAACGAATGATTGAATCAAGGTCAGCAGCATGTTTGTGATAGTCGAATTCCTCTGTCTTTCCCTCACTTTTTCCAAATCCGGAAAAATCGAAACGGACAATGCGATATGAGTCTCCAAGAGCTTTTGCGATATCATCAAACATCCCTCCCGTTTCATGTTTATCGACGCCTAATCCGTGGGCCATGATGATTGTAATGGCACTGGTATCGTTTCCTTCAATAAGAACATCCAATTGCTCATTGGAAGGATTAAGTACCTTACACGATATATTCATAAGTACGTTCGACGTTATTTTTTAAACACTTTTTGCTCGACGGCTTTATAGATCGCATGGAACAGCTTTTCATCCTGCAAAAGTAGCTCCTTTACCTGCTCTTTCCCTTGTCCAAGCATTTTATCCTGATACTTGATGAAAGATCCGCTTTTGGTAAGAATACCACCTTCAAGTGCCGTATCGATGACGCTCTCCATCTTGTCTATTCCGCCAGCGTTGATGGTGAACTCGGCAAGTTTGAAGGGAGGAGCCATTTTATTTTTGACTATCTTGACGCGGACACGGGTACCGATGATTTCGGTTCCTTTTTTGAGTGTTTCTATCTTGCGCACATCCATGCGAATAGACGCATAGAACTTAAGGGCCATACCTCCAGGGGTCGTTTCTGGGTTGCCGAACATTATGCCGATTTTCATACGGAGCTGATTGGTGAATACGATTGTCGTCTTGGATTTGGAAAGGACACCTGCCAGTTTGCGCAGTGCCTGTGACATCAGACGTGCTTGAAGACCCATCTGCGCATCTCCCATCTCTCCCTCGATTTCCGCTTTTGGGACAAGGGCGGCTACAGAATCAACAACGACCAAGTCGACTCCACCGGAACGGATGAGCGACTCCGTGATTTCAAGAGCCTGCTCTCCTGTATCGGGTTGGGACACAAGAAGATCATCCAATTTCACTCCCAATGTCTTTGCCCATGCCGGGTCTATTGCGTGTTCAGCATCGATGAATGCGGCGATGCCACCGATTTTTTGGCATTCAGCGATAAGTGACAAACAGACGGTTGTTTTTCCAGATGACTCTGGTCCATATATCTCGATTATTCTCCCTTTTGGGATTCCTCCGATGCCGAGAGCAAAGTCGAGTGGAATAACACCGGTCTTGAGTGCATCGACCGATGAGGAAGGCGCTTCTCCGAGTCGCATGATGGATCCTTTTCCGAACTCACGTTGTATCTGTTCAATAGCTAAATCAACGGCCTGTGTTTTTGGACTTTTTTTCTCCTCTTGTTTTGGGGTTGTCATAGTAGTAAATATTAAAAATATAAATTGATACGCTCATTATAGAGAGCCAAATAAAAAAAGCAAATCTTCATTCTTCGTTCGGTCTGTATTGAAGTGCCTCCGCGATATGCTTGCCTTCGATTGTGTTTGTATCCTCCAAATCCGAAATCGTCTGAGCGATTTTTATTATCTTGAAGTAAGACCGGGCGGACAGGGAGAGACGGGTAATGGCGGTCTTCAAGAGGGACTCAGCCGGCGCAGTCAACTTGCAGAACATACGTATCTGATGAGAGCTCATCTCTGCATTCGTACTTACTTTCCCGAATCTCACAATTTGTTTTTTTCGCGCATCACACACCCGTCTCCGTATGCTTTCGCTTGATTCTGATTTTTCATATGTGGTCAGTTTTTCCTGTTTGACTGGCGGAACGACTATATGTATATCTATACGGTCTAAAATTGGACCGGACAGACGCTTACGATAAAGGGCGATCGCATGGAATGAACAAGAACATCTTTTCGTTGGGTGACCCAGATATCCGCACGGACAGGGGTTTGATGCGGCGATGAGGAGAAATCGAGAAGGGAATACTATGCTGCCTGCTGCACGGGAAATACAGACCTGTCCATCCTCAAGTGGTTGTCGCAATGACTCAAGAGTTGAGCGGGGAAATTCTGCGAACTCATCCAAAAAAAGGACCCCTCGGTGGGCGAGGGATATCTCTCCAGGCGCCGGATGGGTACTGCCACCGATGAGGCCAATGCGGGATGTCGTATGATGGGGACTTCGAAACGGTCGCGTCGTGATAAATCCCTTCCCCTGGAGTAGTCCGACTATGGAATATATTTTTGATACTTCCAAGATCTCTTCCCGTTCAAGTTCCGGCATGATGGAGGGGAATGCGCGAGACAGAAGGGTTTTCCCGGCACCCGGAACTCCTTTCAAGTGTATATTGTGAAATCCCGCAGCGGCAATCTCAAGAGCACGTTTTGCCGCTTCTTGTCCAGCGATACTTTCGAAATTGATGTCGCTCGTGGATGTTGACCTGATGCTTGCAAGCGAGAGGGGTGGAGTGGAGGGGATGATTTTCTGCCCATTAAGATGAAGGACAAGCTCTTCCAAATCGTGAACAGGAATAACGGTCAGGCCCTCAACTGCTGAAGCTTCCAGACTGTTGCCGATAGGTACATACATTACTTGCATTTTTTTGTCCCGTGCAAGAAGAGCAAGGGGCAATATTCCTGGAACCGGACGGATAGTGCCTTCAAGTGAAAGTTCCCCGATAAAAAAACAATGTTCTACGCTCTTTCGTTCGATCATCCCGGCAGCAGTCAGGATACCCAGCGCAATCGGTAGGTCAAAACTCGCTCCTTCCTTGGGGATGTCGGCTGGGGCGAGGTTGACAGTAAGACGTGAGTCGGGCATATCAAAGCCGACGTTAGAAATCGCGGTCCGCACTCGGTCCTTTGATTCTTCGATAGCCTTATTAGGTAATCCAACCAGATTGAAACTAGGAAATCCTTTACTTGCGATATCAACCTCTATTTCTATAAGGACGCCATCAAGTCCGATAGTGGCACCAGAAAAAATACGTGCAAGCATGGGTTTATGCTAGTGAAGAATATAATAATACGCAACGGTTTATAAGCCGCAAATTCCCATATTTAGGTTGTCACATAAGGAAGAAAAGTACGATATCGCCCATCCGGCCACCCCGGAGGTGGCCGGATCGGGCAGAAGAAGGGGGTTGTGGTGTTGCAGCGGGATGGTATACAATACTACTCATGTACTTTTCCCGACTGGCAACATATTTTGAACGCATCGAAGCGAAAAGCTCCCGACTGGAGATAACTCATATCTTGGCGGAGTTATTTAATGAATTAAATGCTGAAGAAATTGGACAAACGGTGTATTTATTGCAAGGAAGAGTTGCCCCTCTTTTTGAAAAGGTGGAGTTCGGGATGGCTGAGAAGACGATAATCAAATCCATAGTATCTGCATTACATATAGAACGAAGTTATTTTGAAAAGGAAAACAGTCGATTAGGAGATGTGGGTAAAACCGTTGAAGAGTTCAAGAAACAATATGTCTCATTTGAAGAAAGGGAAATGGAGATAAGTGAGGTATTCCTTGCACTTGAACGGCTTGCTCATTGTTCTGGAGATGGATCAAACGAAATGAAGATAGGGATATTGAGCGGACTTATCAGTCAGCTGGACAGCGGGTCGTGTCGTTTCTTGGTACGCATCCCCCAAGGGATGATGAGGCTGGGCTTTTCCGATATGACGATAATTGATGCATATTCGTGGATGTTGAATGGGACCAAGGAATATAGACCAGTGATAGAGGGCGCGTATCATGTGCGGCCGGATTTAGGATATATCGGGCGACTGATAAAAAGTGAGGGAATCGAAGGGATAAAGAAAGTGGCGCCTCATTTATTCACACCCATCATCATGATGAGAGCGGAGCGTCTATCTTCGGGTGAGGAAATCGTAAAACAAATCGGTCTGTGCGCCATTGAACCAAAATATGACGGATTCCGACTCCAGATTCACTACAAAAAAAAGACAGGTGAAGTACGGCTATATTCCCGCAATTTAGAAGATGTTTCCTACATGTATCCGGACATCATCATGGGGGTCCAACAGGAAATAGAAGCAGATGAGATTATATTTGAAGGTGAAGCGATAGGATACAATCCACAAACTAAGATATTCCTCCCATTCCAAGAGACAGTCCAGAGAAAGCGGAAATATGACATAGAGGAAAAAGCGAAAGAGATCCCTCTGAAACTGTTTGTCTTTGAACTCCTATGCTATAACGGAACTTCCTATATCAACGAAACCTTTACTAAACGAAGAGAGATATTGGAAAAGGTTATTGATAAAAAAAACACGCCCGAAAAACAGACGACCATCCTTGCTCCCCATAAACTTATGGAGGATGCGACCCTTATCGAATCCACGTTCGATGAAGCAATCGGTGAAGGTCTTGAGGGAATCATCGCAAAAAAGTTGGATGGGACGTATCGCCCCGGCGCGCGCGGGTGGAACTGGATAAAATTCAAAAGAAGCTATTCATCGAAAATTCATGACACTGTTGATTGTCTTGTCATGGGATATGACACAGGGAAGGGAAAAAGGACAGGCTTCGGCATCGGGGCATTTTTGGTTGGCGTATATGATGAAAAGGAAGAGTGTTATAAGACTGTTTCAAAAATAGGAACGGGTCTTACCGATATTGAGTGGCGGGAAATGAAGACACGATGTGACGCACTGCAGACAAATAAAAAGCCAAATGAATATATTGTTGATAAGACACTTGAAGTCGATATGTGGGTTATTCCCGGAATAGTCGTTGAGATAAAAGCGGATGAGATCACACAGTCCCCGACCCACACAGCACAGTTTGCCCTTCGTTTTCCCCGATTGGTCAAGTTCAGGGACGATAAATCAAAGACGGACGTTACGACTTCGACCGAAATCTCCGACTTGTATACCAAGCAGGAAGCTTAAACCCCTTCTTCAATAGAGAGACCGTTTTATCATGGTAGAGAAGCGTCTGCATAAATCTTCGTGGATATTCGCTGAAAAATGAATACGGATTTTTCCTGATTCTTCTGCTGGAGGTCCCAACGACCAGTCTGTTGTCGCGCTTTATCTTTCCTCCTACTTCCTGTATGTGATAGGCAAGGTCTATATCTTCATGGACATGTTTGTCGTTCAGGCAGACCTTATCTTTTACTTTCTTCCATATGGCGCTTGTCAATATCATATTGGGTCCAACCAGTGTTTCTCCTCCTCGATGGATAGGTTTCATCATATCCAAATAGGCACGTGCTAGGAGGGTGGTCTTTATCGGCGCATCATAATAAGAAATGGGGCCGGTGAGCGCATCGATCTTATTTTTTGTGAAGTTTATGATTATTCGCTTTGTCCAGTTGGTAGGCAATATGGTGTCGGCATCACATCTGGCGATGATCTCGCCGTTTGCGGCATTGAACCCTGCATTGCGCGCAGAGATCATTCCCTGTTTCTTTTCTTTAACTATGCGCACAAAGGGAAATTTTGAGGCCAATTCGATACTGTTATCGGTACAGTTGTTGTCAACCACGATAACCTCGTCAGGAGTTATTTTTTGGCGGGAAATACTCTCCAGGCACTGCGAAATATATTTCTGCTCATTATAGACAGGTATGACGATGGAAATTTTCATATCATATTATAACAAGTGATATAATAGAGACCGATATGAAGCCATTTTTTAGCATTATTATCCCTACGCTGAACGAAGAAAAATTCGTAGGAAGGATACTGGGGGACGTAGCGAAACAATCATTCACAGACTTTGAAGTGGTCTTGGTTGATGGATCATCAACGGATGCTACCCGTATCGTTGCACGCTCATTCAAGGACCAATGTAAGATATCTGTGCGCAAGGTCAGTAAACGAAATGTTTCTTATCAACGCAACCATGGGGCAACAGCCGCAAAAGGAAGATATCTCATCTTCTTGGATGCGGACACACATATCAACAAGCATTTTTTGCGCAAGCTTGCAACCTTCATAGAAAAACACAAAGGATTATTGTTTTTACCCTCAATTTTTCCTGAAAAGAGAGATTCGCAAATGAAGATAGTGTTTGACGTCATCAATGCGGCGATCAAGATTTCCCAAAGCCTGGCGAAGCCGTTTTCCTCAGGTGGCTGCATGATAGTCGAGAAGAATTTCTTTCATCTAATAGGGGGATTTGCAGAAAATGTCTTCATGTCGGAAGACCATCAACTCATCCAAACAGCCTATCGATATGGCGTTCGCGCACGATTCCTTGATTCAATCCAGGTAATGTTTTCGCTCCGCCGTATGGAGAGGGAGGGGAAATTGAAGTTGCTCTACAAAACAGTGGTTAACACTATCCACTTTGTGGCAAATGGCACAGTGGAAAAGCACATCATTGAGTATGAAATGGGAGGGCACCTCTACAGGAAAACGAAAAACAGTCCGTTTACGTTGGAAAAGATATTGAGTATGCCGGTCAAACAACTACAATCCCTCCTTAACAGGATCCTGAGCGAGTAATTCTTACTTATCCACCTCCCTTATTTTTTTATCCACAATTTTACTTTAGATTGTTGTATCAGTATTTTATTCATATAAATAAATATAGGATATCTTATAGTACTAATGTATTTTTCTATAGGACTTGACAGGTCTCTTTTGATTCTGTATAGTCAACAATATGAAGATATCTATCCGCTATAAAAAGCCAGCACAATTTACGGTAACAGGCCTTGAAAAGGGCAGTGTTAGCTTCGCAAATGTGCAGTTTAAGAGTCTTGTAAAGAAGAACTTGGGATTGCCGATGAAGATCTTTAATTTATAGGCAAAAAAAAAGGAGCATCACTACCGCTCGTATGTAGGGGACGACGAGTAGTAATGCTCAGTCAATACGTTATCATACCTTTATAGCCTTGTCAAGAAGGCTATCTTTTTATTTGATAGAGAGCCCCAAACCCATCACTTGAGGTAAAAATCTTTCTTCCTATTTTTTCAAATTTCGCGTCCTGAAGCTCTTTATATTTTTGATGTTCCAATGTGGAGATCAATACATATGCGACATCGTACTTTTTCAGGAGGCGCACAGTCTTGTCGATATCCTTTGACTCATACATCTCAACAATATCAGGAATTCGCTTTCCTACCGCATCAGGAGTACCTCTCCACAACCATTCATGGACCCACCATCCTGCAACAGTCGGAAGACCCGTGTAGGCGCTTACATGATTGAAATCGGTATAGGAATCGCCTTGTGCTTCAAGGAGGACTGGTTGGCCTGTAATATGCGAATTGATATATTCGATAATCTCCTTAGTATCGTTGTTCTGGGCAGTAAGCCATGCGGTCCCTTTCAGGTTTGGGGTCTTTTTTAATGTGCCGTAATAAGAGGGTGCTGCATAAAACATATACACTGCCACGAAAAGGAATGGAATAAACCAGACAAACTTCATTAAACGACTCAGTTCGGTTTTTTGTCGCATCAATACCGAGAAGGTGTATGTCGAAGCGATACTCATCATCATGAATGCTTGATATCCCATCTTGAACATGGTGTTCGCGCGGAAATGAGCGGGATAGATATCCTTGATATAAAAAAACTCAGGAATGAGGATGAGGAACATGCCGAATGCAAACAAGATGAATATGTAGTCATCCGTAATATGTTCCTTGTACTTTTCCGTTGCTTTACCCCAAATAAAAAGAAGAAATGAGATAAAGAAGAATCCCCACAGCACGAACAACATCCATAACTCATCTGGCTGACAGTTGCCTGCCTCAAAAATGAACGGGCCGATCTTCCCAATATTGACCAGGAACGAGGGGCTGCAGTTCATTCCTATGGCGGTGACGAATGGTTTGAAATGAAGGGAAAACGGAAGGGCGAATAAAATGAATGAACCGATCAGAATCCCCACATGCATAAAAAAAACTCGGGAAAAACGGAGCATGGTCAAAAGAAAGGCGATGGTAAGCAGGATGTAGATAGGACCGTCGAATGCATTTGTCATGTAATGGATGGCCGTCATGAATCCGAGAAGTACGGTCAATCCGATAGACTGGAGGTGGTTGACATGGGTCGTGTGTTTTTTCGTAAAGGCGACGAAGAGGAGGGCGAGAGTGAGGAGGACGAAGATAATGTCGAACACATGTCCATGCAGATCTGCCACAACATAGGAATAGGAGGGGAATTCATGGATGGTGTAGGGAATAAATCGAGTCGCATTAGGATACCAGTATTTGGCAGGGTTATATTCTGACAGTATTTCCCAGAAAGGGATGGGCTTTTCGTTAGGATATCCAGAGGTGAACAAATAGAAAGTATGCAGGTTTCCTCCGAAATTGAGTATCCATGTACCGATGACACCAAAGATAAAGGCAGTCCTTAATTTTTTGCCGAAAGAGAATACTATTTGTGTCGTCAATGAAAAAGTCGTGACCATCGACTGGGCAAAAATAGTTGCAAGCAACAGATTGTATCCCACCGCAGATGGCAGAGCGCTTAGCTTTATTTGTATTGCCCCAGAAAGATGCCCAAAATAATAATAGTTGATCGGCAGTTTTGCATACCACATGTCCAGTGGCGGAAGATACGTTGTGCGCAATATGGATTGCATGAATCCGAAATCCATAAACTTTTCCAATCCTCGAAGGGATGGCTCCTGTCCTCTGACATAGGTCCATAGGAAAAGCGAGGCGAGAAAAAACACCTCCTCAAATATGATGATGTGCCAGGGTATTTTGGCGTGTGATTTTCTGTTCAAAAAATATCCGATCCCTGCTCCAAAAGCCAGAAATACCAATAGACTGACGAGGTGGAAGGGAACGATATGTAGGTTGCTCAAAACAAAAATAGAGTAGGTGATAAAAAGGATGCCGACAGTTTTAGCAAATGCGTATCCTTGATCGAAGAATCCACTAAATATCTTTCTGGTAATGCCAAAAAAGAGTATGCCAATACCCAAAAGCATGCCATACCATTGTAAAGTCTGATAAATCCATTCCATATAGTATGTGATTATATACAAATAGAGGACGTCCTGACTAGTGATTGAGAATCAGTAGTGGTACAATACTTCAATATGGAAAGCAAATACACGCCATCACAGTATGAGCAAAAACTGTCTGCATTTTGGGAGCAAAAAGGTTTTTTTAAAGGTGTCGTCGAAAAAGGAAAAAAACCTTTTTCAATCGTTCTCCCCCCTCCGAATGCAAATGCTGACCTTCACTTGGGGCATGCGATGATGGTATATGAGGACATCATGATCCGCTATCACAAAATACAGGGCGATAATACCTGGTGGGTGTATGGGACAGATCACGCAGGGATAGAGACACAGTTCGTATTCGAAAAACATCTGAAAAAAGAAGGCAAGAGTAGATTTGATTTTGAGCGGAATGTCTTGTTCCAGATGATTTTTGATTTTGTCGCAAAGAATAAAAATATCATGCAGGAGCAGCTCAAAAAACTGGGGTTCGGACTCGATTATGGCAATCCGAAATTTCCCATGGACGAAAATATCGTCAAAATAGTTCATTCGACATTCAAGAAACTGTTTGATGATGGACTGACCTATCGGGCAAAAAAATTGGTGAACTACTGCGTTTCTTGTGGAACATCATTTTCAGATTTGGAAGTGAACTATGAAGAGAAAGAAGGTCTCCTTTGGTATATATCCTATCCGTTAAGGGACGGGAACGGCTCAATAACGGTTGCGACCACTCGTCCTGAAACGATGTTGGGGGATACTGGCATCGCAGTGCATCCAAAAGACAAACGCTATAAAAAACTTATCGGTTCTTACGTGATTCTCCCCCTTATCGGAAGGGAAATACAAATAGTCGCAGACGAGTCAGTCGATCCGAAATTCGGCACAGGAGCCGTAAAGGTAACTCCTGCTCATGACCATACCGACTGGGAAACGGGCAAACGACATGGACTATTCAGTATCCAAGTGATTGGGACCGACGGCAAGATGACAGAGGAAGCCGGACAGTATGCAGGACTAACTATCTCAAAAGCACGGGAAGCAATCCTCGCATCACTGAAGGAAAAAGGTCTCCTGGTCGAAGAAAAAGCCTATACGAACCGCGTGGGAAAGTGTTACCGTTGTAAACGGGTTATCGAACCGCTTCCCAAGGAGCAATGGTTCATTTCCATCAAACCCCTTGCAGGGCGCGCCATTGAAGCGGTCAAAAAAGGTGAGGTGGAAGTATATCCAAAACGCTTCAAGAAGGAATTGATACGGATCCTTGACAATTTCATCGATTGGAATATTTCCCGCCAAATCGTGTGGGGCATACGTATCCCTGCATATAAGTGCGAAAAGATGACAAACGACAGATGTCGGAATGTGAATGGATGGTTTGTCTCAACGAGTGGACCTACGAGTTGTCCTCACTGCGGATCAGAATCATTCAAACAAGATGAAGACACATTTGATACATGGTTCTCATCTGGCCAATGGCCTTTCGTGACGCTTATGACATCGGGAGACGAGCTGTATAACCACTTCTATCCGACGACCGTCATGGAGACAGGACACGATATCTTACGAGCTTGGGTCGCACGCATGTTAATGTTGGGTCTCCATATCACTGGTAAGGTCCCATTCAAGACGGTGTTCCTGCATGGGTTGGTGAGGGATAAGCATGGACAAAAAATGAGCAAAAGCAAGGGAAATGTCGTGAATCCATTGGAAGTAATCAAGACATTTGGCGCAGATGTGCTACGTGCAAGTCTGATGTTTGAAACAAAAGAAGGAAGCGATGTTGTCTTGACCGATGAAAAGATGATCGGAATGAGGAATTTCGGTAATAAGTTATGGAATATCGGCAGGTTTATTTATATGAATCGACCATCTGAAGTAAAAACAACTGAGGCGCAGGGAGAGAAAAAGCCACATGCGACACTTGTGAAATTGGAGAAGGAGTTTGAAGGAGTGAAGAAGAATTATTCTAAAAACATGGATGGATATAAGTTCGGACAAGTACTCGGGGATCTGCACGCATTCATATGGCATAGGTTCGCCGATATCTATATCGAAGAGCTGAAAGAGGAGTTGAAAGGCGGTAATGTCGAGGTGCAGATGACGCTCGAAAAGATCTATTTGGAATGCACAGTCCTTCTACATCCATTCATACCATTTGAGACAGAAGCGATCTGGCAGGTATTCAAGGGAGAAAATGAGTCGATTTTAAACAGAAAGGTTTGATATAATAGGAGCTTGATTATTTAATATTATCCGTTCATATGCCAAAAAGGACATTCCAACCAAAAAAAGGAAAACGAGTGAAAACACATGGTTTCTTAAAGCGCATGGCCACACACGATGGTCGTAAAGTTATTGCACGACGCAGAGCAAAAGGAAGAAAAAATCTTACCGTGTAAGTATGCTACAACCATCATTTTTTAACTCAGTTTTTGTATTTCCGATACTCAACGTCCTTGCGCTGTATCACTATCTTTTCTCGTTGATAGGTGCGCCTGGAGTATTGGGATTCTCCATTATGGCTCTTACCGTAACTATCCGTCTGCTTCTTCATCCTTTTTTCAAACAACAGATGGAAACGGCAGAAAAAATGCAGGAGATAAAGCCAAGAGTTGACGCTCTTTCCAAAAAATACAAAGGTGACACAAAGAAAATACAAGAAGAACAGATGAAGATTTATCAGGAAGTAGGTATTAATCCTGCATCGGGGTGTCTCTTCATGATAATCCAAATCCCTGTTTTTTTTGCGCTCTATCAGACATTGCAGACATTCCTTGTCGCTGACTCAGCGAAGGTTGTCACTGCGATGAACAAGGCTCTCTATCTCCCATTTCTCCATATCGAGAAAATCGATGTGTGGTTTTTTGGGATCAACCTCGTGAAAACACCAAATCAAATGCACTCTGTTTTCGCCTATCTTATCCCTGTCGTTACGGCACTGTTACAGTATTTCCAGACACAGTCGACGATGGCGATGACTCCTCAGCCGATAGCAGAGCCAAAAAAAGATGGGAAAGAAGAAAAGAGTTCAACTGGTGCCGACTTCCAGAAGGCAATGAACACGCAAATGAAGTATGTATTCCCGCTCATGATCGGATGGTTTTCGCTCAGTATGCCGGTCGGACTTGCACTGTACTGGAATATCTTCTCATTGTTCAGCATCGTCCAGTATGAGCTGCACAAAAGACATTCAAATATAAAGAAACTCAAATTGACAGCCAAATCAAACAAGAAGTAACCGTTATTATTTATTATTATTCAATATGGAAAAAATCGACATCGTTCGAACAGAGACAGAATCTTTGTTAAAAAAAATAGTTTCACAGTACACACTCGAAGTAGTGGAGGACCAAAGCGCATTCCAAGTCATCATCAAGACTGAAGAAGCCCCAACACTTATCGGCAGACATGGTGATACGGTCCGCGCATTCCAGAAAATATTGGAAGTGATGATGTTCCAACAGTTCAAGGAACCAGTCAGACTCCTTATCAACGTAAATGATTATCGTGAGAAACAGACGGAACGGCTGAATGAGATGGCACGTGAGTATGCACAAAAAACTCTTGATTCCAGAATGGCTGGATACATCAGCGACCTTTCTTCATACGAAAGACGTGTCATTCACCAACTCATCACCGCAGAATACCCTGATCTTGCAAGCTATTCAGTTGGAGAAGGTAGAGACCGCCAACTTGTGGTAGACTTGAAAGAGAATGCCCCAGCAACAACCACACAAGAATAACAAAAAGGAATTTACTCCGTTCCTGTTATTGTTTTTGCCTTTCTTGGTGCTGTTGGACATAATCGTATATTTCATGACCCGTTCCTCGTGTTGGAACTGTTTTGGCATAAACGATTTCCTGAGGGATTCATCAATCACGTTCCATCTCCTTTCCCAGGCGCTCCCATTTTTGAATAAGAAAATCCCCGATGCATAAGCGCGTGTCAATAGGTATTTGCAATCTTCATTTTTTGGTATCGTTTTTCGTGCTAGAATGAATGTATGGCAGATAATGGTGTGGAATCAAATTCGGGATCTCAAAGCGTTGAGCAACAAGTGCAACAAAAAGTGGCAGCACAGACCGCTGAACAGCTCAAACAGGAGATGGCGAATCTAGAGAATAAGGTCAAGGAAGTGAAAACGGCCATAGCTGTTTCGTTGGAGGCAAAAAAGACACAGCATTATTTTGAAGGAAAAAAGGACGAAGAAGACTCACCTAAAGGAAAAGCCAATTCGATAAAAGAATTCATCCAAAAAATGTTTTCTGCAGCAAGCGGTGCACCGGAGAAAGTCCCCACATCTGAAAAACCACAAGAGACTGAGCCAGGTACTCCACCACAGACACCTAAGAGTACGGAACTTCTCAAGAAACTGGGAGAAAAAATCCATCTGGATGATATCAATGAACAGAATGCTCCCTATTTTTACGACATAGTGAGATCTATCACAAATGGAGAGGTTAAGTCGGCAGAAGATCTTGCCCGAGAGGTGCGGAAAGCAGGGCATCTCCAATTAATATCACCAGGCATTTTTGAAAAACTGCAGAAAACTGGTGTTGACTATGCCGTTTCGAGAAATATAGCGGAAAAGGATGCAAAAGAACTGTTCGGTGTGCCCGAAAGGGAAGAAAGCCAAAAAAGCATGCAGGAACGTATGCGTGAAGCGGCAGAGTCGGTGGACGAGCAAAACTTCGGGTCTAACTGGCAACAATATTTTTCGAGATACTTCAATAATGATGAGGATAGGACGCTTATTGAAACGCTCTACTCACCAAAGAAATTCATCAATTATTATAAGGAGGTCCAAAAAAACATAGCGGAAGAATATAAGATGACGGATAAGTCCTCAATCGCACAGAAAGCATCGGCAGAAATGGAAGTGAAAATTTCACTCCTGTTCGCAAAACTCTATTCGAAGTTGGATAACGAAAGTCCGAAGGAGTTCTTCCAGACAATAGAGCAAGAAGATATCATGCGCGGTATAACGCCAGTAAAAAGTGAGTTGAAGGCGCGCATCCAGCGCTTAGCGCAGGACTTGCACAAGTACGAACATGAACTTCATGAAAAAGGGGAAGAGATACCATTTTATCGCCGCCTTGAGCTAGACACGGAAACCGCAGCGCTTGATATGGGGGAAGGTAAACTCAAGCCGCGACCGCGCCTCAAGACACGATTAAGCGCAGAGAAATCAAGCGGAGCGGAGTTTGCCCATTATATGGAGCAGATAGTCGACCATTATATTGAAGCTCGTCGGTACACACACAACTCCCGCGCAGTATTTCTCCATCCTGCCGATGCCCAAAAAGGATTTTATGGGCAACTTGCCCATTTTGCCGCAGAAAGTTCGACCCTTGACTTTGACCAAATGATGTTGCTTCCGGATAACGATGTATTCCAAAGCGCGTTCGGTCTATATAACAAAATGATCGAAGAGGGATTTGCGAAAAATGACTGGCGTCACTCGGCGACCATGTTTACTCCCAAAGAGAACGAGCATCTGACTCAAATCGAAAAACGGATATTGGGACAGCTTAAGGCAATGTATATAGATAGACCTGAAATTACGGAAGAGCGGCTCTCCGCCGCTTTGACTATGGCGGTTGGAGCCTCCCGCGGAATGTTCCTGACCGAGGTCGAGATGGCAGCACATGCCGATCCTCATTTGGACGAAAAAGGTGGAGCAACCTTCACGAGTTACTACAACCAAGATGCGACTCCTCTTATGGCATTTAACCCGCAACACTTATTAGCACGTTTTGCCGGAGGACCTAACTTACTTGATCCTATCTTCTTTATGCCGGTCGACAACTTCCAGGGTACGCAGTCATTCAGTGACCATAAGCGACTATGGGAAAAAGCAAAACTTTATAAAAAATCCTTCATTGAAGGAAGAGGAAAACTTCCCGAAAAAACATTTTTTGACCAACTCGATAATATAGGACTTATCGGAGGTCCGATGCAGCGAAAAGGGTGGCGGACCAGTTGGCAACTTGACAGTTTATATGTAAACGATACTTTGGATATTAAGGATAAAAAAACCGGTGAAGTTCTGAAAAACCACGTAAAAACAAATCATGTAAAGACATTCAAATATTTCGAGAACATAGGGTATGAACTGTTACAGGACTATGTAACTAAGTTGGAGCCGGGGTTTGCAGAGGTGCGCGACACTCCGGGACTAGAAGGAGACGCAAAACGACTTGCAGGACAGAAAAAAGAATTATTTGCCTATATCTATGGGAAATATTTCAACAAGAATCCAGAGGATGTAAATCATTATCTTGATACGATACGGAGAGAAAAGATGAAGTCCACATTGATGGATATCCGTTTAGGTAAAGCGGCCCCAAAAAACATCAATGACTTTGTCGAAGCGCAGGTGTCGAAGGCATTCTTGGACCGTATGTTGGCACGCGTCATCGTACAACGTGTACCAAGCAAGTTACTCCGCATGGACCGTGACCGCTACTCAAAAGATGGAACGGGGAGATGGAAGAAAATAATGATAGAGATGGGGATGGATGGAAAATTCGACGATTTCGACAACATCATGCAAGACATGATCATGGCAGAACAGATGATGCGTCGGGACGTAAGCACACAGATGCGTGACATGAGGGATAAAGATCTGCCGCATGAGAACTACGGAAGTATAAATTATCGTATGACACCTGATGCTATCCAAGCATTACTTAAACCCCTTATAGGAAAAAAAGGGATGACGATGACACAGGAGAGAATTGACAAGGTATTAAAACTTTTCAGCCACATTGAGCGAAACTTCAGTAGTGATGATTCATTCATCGATAAGGAGCTAGTTCCATTCTTCAAACATGGAGGAGCTGCGGATCGTCAGTCCAAATATACAATAGCCTTAGATGAAACCGATTTAAGTTTCATTCCATTCCGCGGTGGAGGACAGAGTGTCCTTGCTCGTTCCATCCGTGATATCGCATCTGTTGAAGAGAATGTCTCAAAACCGATAACCGAACTAGTAAAGAAGATGCGAGATATGGCGATCAATGGAAAGCGGGACTTTGGCCCCATTATCGAGATAATACAAAAAGTATATGGAGCTATGGATGGTATCATCGGCATAGGGTATGCGCATGAACTTGCGGCAAAACTTGCGGCTATGACGATAACCTACATGAAAAAAGATACACAAGCACGGGCATTCATGGGAGTATTCGGAATGGGAAGATACAATTCTATGGCAGCGGAAAGTGCAGGTAAGAAAGTTGGTGTATGGGAATGGGACAGTAGTGAAATCGATAGGTTCATCTTTGCGCTTGAAGCTCGCGGACTTGTTCCACCAACTCCTTATAATATCGCTCAGGAACCCACATATGATCCGTTATATCTGAATGTCCCATTCGTAAGGGAAGCCGTGAAGCTTCCAGAGACGATTCCGTTCAAAAAAGCCGCTGAATGGGTAGGAATCAAAGACGGCAAAATACAATACAAGGATAAAGTCATATTCGAGTTTAAGGATATTCCTTTATTCCGTCGCAGACATAAAGACTATACCGCTTGGTCAAAGCAGTTGAGGGAAAAGTTTGGCGGCACGAAATTTGACATGCTCTTTGATATCCTCAACAAATATCTTCCCGCATTCTTGATCTTCATCATCATGAGTCAGATAAAAAAAGCATTTGAAGATTCGGAAGGGAAAAAGAAATAAAATTTATTGTATAGTGAATATATGAAAGGTAAAGTTTTTTCAGTCCTCTTTTTGGTTATCGCGGCATTGTTTCTGCTACAGCAGCGATCATTTGCACAAGACATCATTCCTGATATCCCACAGCCTGGGATTACCTGCGGGAACCCGAATACGACAGGCGATACCCAAAAATGCTGTAAGTCCCCCATAACAACTCCAGGTGCCGTAAACTTGGGAAACCCACTTCTTGATGCGGCGTATACGGTTATGAGGCCACTTATCGAAAAAAACACCAATGCAATAATTCAAAGACAAAAAACCGTTTCAGTAAAGGCGTGTGTAGAGGGTTTGCCGAGCACTCCGGGGGACGTTAATAATGATTCCTGTATCTGTCTTATAGATAGAGCTCAAGAACCCATATCGGCATTCGACTCATCATGTGAAAATATAAAGTCATCGACTGAACAAGGTCAATGCAAATCATGTTCCAATACGAATGGAGGCGTGTGGACGGCTCTCGGTTGCTTTAATGGGAATCTGAGCGATTTCATCACGAAAAACATCATGCAGACAGGAGTCAGTATTGCAGGAGGCATCTCACTTCTTTGTATAATGTTTGCGGCATTCCAGATGCAGACTTCAGGAGGGAATGCGGAGAAGATAAAGAAGGCTCAGGAACTTCTGACAAATTGTATTACTGGGCTCATGGTCATCATGTTCTCCATCCTCATCCTCAAGATAATAGGTGTGGATATTCTCAGGTTGCCAGGGTTTAGTCAATAAGCAAGACAAAGATCCTTCTTCGTCTATATGAGAAGCACTCTTAACCATCTTCTCACATGGAATAAATATATGACTTATATGGTCTTTCCAGATATGAAATATGATGGAGGGAAGAAGAAATGTGGTCGTTACTTAGTTACTTTACCAGCTGCTAAATTCGCAGCTTCTCTCTCTTTCTGTGCTTCATTCGCCTTTATCCGCTCTGCTTCTGCCTCAGCTGCCGATTGACTGTTTACATTAGGAGTTTTACCTGGCCCTGCTACCATACCAGTCAAGGTTTTAATACCTTGGACGCCCAAGCTCAACGAACTGAATTGTTGCAATATACCCATACCGCCTCCCGCAACTGTCCCAGCTCCACCCATGAATGTGCCAAGTCCTATGCTGAACGGCAATGGCTTGATTCCAAGAGCTTCCTTCACGAACTTGATGATATCTGGTGTGATGAAGATGATGCCTGCACCGAAAATAACACCAAATCCTTCTGTGTTTAGGCCGCCTAAAAACGGTGCTTTCCAATAATCGCCTGGATAGGAGAGTGTGGAAATCATGACTTTTCCGACAAGAAGCATGGTGATGACAAGGGGAAATGTCATGAGTTCACCGAACAGTCCCTTAAGCCAGTAGCTGAATGTTGATTTTCCGGGAAGAGCTTCAAACAAAAGGATGATAGGTGAGAATACAATCATGACGATGATTTGGATATAGGATCGCAAAAGAATAAAAAAAATATTGAAGAACATAGCGGTCACGGTGAGGGTAACGAGGATGCCTAAGAAAAACCCAAATCCGTTCGCGATGACTCCAAGCACGGCAATATAAATAAGGAGAGTAAGAGGAAGTCCTATCAGGAGTTGAGGAAGTGTTCCTGCACCGTTTCCAACGAGGACAAAATTATCGAGCCACTTGGTCAGTCCAGCATTTGTCGATACATGTGATAGCTGTATGGTTGCCAAGATGGGGAGTATAAGGACAGATATGCCTCTGATAAGGAAATTGACCTGGAGAGGTATGAGGGATGCAAGAGCGTCTCCCAAGTATATTTCCCTGGCAAAAGGAATATTATCAAGTTGCGCGGATATAGGTCCAACACTAAATGAAACAGGTGTCTTGTAGGGAAGGATATAGTCCCACAGCACTCCGGGGCCCCCGCTTAAAAACTCATTCTGGACTTTTACGGTACTGTAATATTTATCTCCGGAGCTTAAGAGATTGATAACCAACAGAACCAATAGATACATGAAGTCGATCAAAAATCCAGCGATAGCAAATGAAAAAGTGATAAGGAGAAGAGCGACGACAATTTTTGGAAGCGCATTCTCCACTGAAATAACGGTTTGTGGATTCATTTTCATACGGAACATTATCATGAAACCTATAGATACGAGGATAAGCACTATCAACAAATAGGCAACATCGCGAAAAATAACCCATAGATTCATAAGAGGTTTGATTGACGCAAATCCGAGTCCCTCAGCCGCCATGGATTGAGGGATAAAGCCCGCTTTTTGAAGGGTATTTCGTACCCAGTAGGTACCGGAGGCTGGGGGATATTGGTATGGTATTGCCATGAGGGACGATACTCTGCCGACTATGCTTGTCTTGAAATGAGTGTCATCTGCAGTTGGCTTATCGCTACATAATTCTCCAATAAGCGTACAGTAGGAAAAACGATAGATGCCAAGTGCCACTTTCCCAGTCGGACTAGTATTCAGTTTCTTCTTCTCCATTTCTTCATACATTATCTTCTGTTGGGATGCGATGATGGCCCTGTCGTCGATCTGAGGCTTATTTTTCCCGATGAAGTACATGAAAACGGTCAGTATGATGTAAAAAACAGCGCACACAAGCAAGACCTTTCTTCCTGTTTTGGACAAATAACTAATTAAGGCAGACATACTTTCATTCTAGCGAAAACCATTAACGAAATGCAAACCTATCTTGAGCGAGTGCGGGATAGTTTTCCTCCCGCCAAGTGGCGAACTCTTGTCGTGTTTGGTCGCTTTGGTTGGTGAGCCGAACAAGGAAGATATCGTTCTCGTAATCAAATTCGATAGTGCCAAAGGGGAGAGTAAGTGGAGTGAGTCTACGAAGCGCTGTTTTTTGCTCACCGATCATCCGCAAATCCGTCGGAAGCTCCTGATTGACATCCGCTCCAGTAAACGACTGTGGGGGAACGATTGTGGGAACGACTCCCTCATTTGGTAGTAGTGATTTTGTGGGGAGTGTTATCGTAATGGGCTGAGTAGGTGTTAGGGCAGGCTCATCATTCTTTTTTTTATTGAATGGAACCAATAAGAGGACGAGTAGTAGGAGGAGAGCGATAATGCCCGGGATAACATAAAATTTAATGATCGACTTTGACATCATAATCCTTTAACTTTTTTTTATTGCGAACGCATATCTATAATAAGGTGCCGGCGTATATCTGTTCTCATTGATAGGAGGAGTCTGTTGTTTTCCATAATACGGATCATATGCTAAGATGTCTCCATTATCGCTTATGTCCGTAACCCAAAAATAATGACCTCCTCCGTCTGTCTTGAAATTCGCAAGGACAAACACTGTCCATCCTGACTTGGTATATCCCTGAAGATCCCGCGCAACATCTTTGGCGGTCAATCCTTTTTCAGAAGGAATGATGAAGTCGGATACTTTAAGGTCCCCTCGGTTGCGCAGGTAAGAATATATTTCCGAAATATAGGAACCATAACATCCTATACGGACCCCCGCTTTACTCATCATGTCGATCGTTTTGGGCGGAGTGAGGGACTTATCGATATAGGAGGACAGGATCATGGCAACACTGGTTGGTCCGCAGCCCGCTTCACATATGGTGCACCCATTAGGGAGGGGGAGTGCATCATAAGGACCACTACATTGTGAATAGTATGTATAAGACTTTGAAGGAGTGCGTGGAGGATTTGTAGGTTTTGGATTGTTACGTGTTTGGTTTCTTGGGGTGGGTGAAGGAAGAGGTGTATTATTTGATCCAGTGGGGTCAGATATGATGGATTGCATGAGACTGAATGGGATATTGATCAACATGTTGAATGAGCTCGTGAATGTCTTTGCATCTCTGAGGGCTTTTTTTTCTGGAGTCAGTTTATTTTCTTTTTCTGCATCAAGTGCATCATGAAGCTCGGGAATCGATTGCTTGGCCAAAATAACATTTGCTGGATCTAGTTGTTCATAATAGTCCGGATTATCATCAAGCCAATCGTTATAGGAATTAGTGGCTTCATCGGTCGGTGCATTTACCACATATTTTTGTAGGCGAGGCGAGTAGTCAAGGGTAAAGTCAGGAGCGATTATGGGAAGTCTGTCTTTCAATTCATTTGCTGTCAACTGTTTGACTGATGTGTTATATGTTTTGTTTGTTTGGGGTACAAAGCCACTTCCTTGTTTTCCTTGGAATAATGTGGGAGTAATAGTTGCCGCTCCTTGTGACTTGCTGTTTTTGAGCATGTTCTGGAGTCCGAGAAGAAGGATGAGTATGAAGACGAGAACGAAAATCGAGATGGGAAGAATTTTTTTTATCATTTGTTGACAACAGACATTTTTTTCTCCATAATGAATTTATATGTCTGGCTTTTTTGATTTTATAAAAAATAACAACTCGAATGCAAGCGCTTCTGCTCCTTTACCAGTTACAGGAGTACCTCAACAGCCAACACCGGTTGTTACACAACAGACTGTCGCACAGCCCCAAAGTATTCCTTCAACAACCCCAGGACAAGCATATAATGGCATAGGGAATCCTCCCCAAGGACAGTCTTATAATGGAATCGGTGCGCCTCCACAAAAAGTATTAACACCTGAACAGAAACGAGTGCAGGATTTATTGAATGGGCAAGTACAGGCTCAGCCTGTCGCAGGACAACAGAAGCCTCAAACCCCTGCCCCAGCCGCACAAGCTGGAACTCCAGCTGCCAAAGCGGGAGATGCAACAAAACCTCTTGGAGCATCGCTGAACTCGACAATGAATCAACAAAAAAGAACAGATCTTGACCTCATGACTCATTTGACACAACGGTCTAATAGAGTTTTCGTGACTGCTCAGGCGAAAGCAAAGGAGTTAGGGAGCGGCTTCATCGATAGTGAGCACATGCTTCACGGCTTACTCGCCGATGGAGAAATATACAAGCTCCTCATGGAGATGAAGGTCCAACCTCAACAAATTGAAGCAGAACTTGCACAGACATATAAACGTGAGCAGCCAAAAGCGGTTCCACCCCAGATGTCTCCTCGACTGAAGCGCATAATCGACAACTCCCTCATCATCGCGCGCAAGTTAGGGTTTGAATTCATATCGCCGGAACATATCCTGTTTGCCTTATATGAAGAAGGCGAGGGAATCGGTGCACGAGCACTGGCAAAATTAGGATTGAAGAAAGAAGAACTCAATAAAAAAATAACGGGAAACAAAGAAGGAGTCCTGACGGACCAAAAAGAAGCGGAAAAAAAGAAGAGTTCACTTGAACAATATACGATAGATATCACCGCTCGTGCTGCACAAGGACTGCTTGACCCTGTCATCGAACGTTCTCAGGTTATCGAGCGCGTCATCCATATCCTCTCACGCAGAAGTAAGAATAATCCTGCCATGGTGGGTGAGGCTGGTGTCGGAAAGACGGCGATAATCGAAGGACTGGCACAACAAATAGTCAACAAGCAAGTTCCGGAATCCCTTTTAAACAAGAGAATCTTAGGACTTGATCTGATGAGTGTTATGGCGGGCGCTTCACATAAAGGTGAATTCGAAGAGCGCATGAAGAGCGTCATTGACGAAGTCAAGGCAAGCAAGGGTCAGATAATACTTTTTATCGATGAAATACATAATATAGTCGCAGGCGGAGAAGGAGCTGGAGACGCAGGTAATCTTTTGAAACCAGCCCTCTCAAGAGGAGAGATGCAGCTTATCGGCGCAACGACTCTTACTGAATATCGAAAACATATCGAAAAGGATCCAGCGCTTGAGCGCCGGTTCCAACCTGTGGTTGTTCCAGAACCAACCGAAGAACAAGCCATAAAGATGCTTAAGGCATTGAAGGGGAAATATGAGGCATTCCACCGAGTACAGATCCCGGATGATGCGGTTGATGCAGCCGTTCGACTTTCAAAACGATATGTGGGAGAGCGATTCTTGCCGGACAAGGCAATCGATTTGATCGATGAATCAGCATCAGCAGTCAGACTACCCCTCATTTCATTACCTGAAGAAATCAAATCACTTGAAGAAAGAATAAAACAATTGCAGCAGGAGATGGCAGAAGGCACGAAAAACGGAGATAACGTAAAAGCGCGTATCATCAAGTCAAAACTGTCAGATATTGAAGCTGATCTTCACCAGAAAAAGGACGAATTCAACACTAAAAAGGCACAGACCACAACGGCAGTCACGGTCGAGATGATCAAAGACATCGTCTCCCGTTGGACAGGCATTCCGGTAAACAAGATCGCAGGCAGTGAGACAGACAAACTTGCCAAATTGGAAGAGATAATGCATCAGCGACTTATTGGGCAAGAAGAGGCGGTTAGCGCCGTTGCTCAGGCGGTCCGTCGTGGACGAGCAGGGTTAAAGTCAGCTGGACGACCAATCGGCTCATTTATCTTCATGGGACCAACTGGTACTGGAAAGACGGAATTGGCCAAGACACTTGCCGACATTTTGTTCGGAAGTGAAGACTCGATGATCCGCTTCGATATGACGGAGTACATGGAAAAACATGAAGTCGCAAAACTCTTAGGTGCACCTCCTGGATATGTGGGATACGAAGAGGGAGGAAAATTGACGGAGGCTGTCAGACGTAAGCCGTATTCAGTCGTACTGTTTGATGAAGTCGAAAAAGCACATCCTGATATTTTTAACATCCTTCTCCAGATCTTGGATGATGGACGACTTACTGATAATAAAGGTCATGTTATTTCTTTCAAGAACACAGTGGTCATCTGCACATCCAACTTAGGATCCAGAGTGATCCAGGAAGAACTGATGAAGGGTGGCAAGACACAAATAGAAGAACCACAGACGATAACAACGTACACATTCTCGCCAAGAGGACGTGAGATTTTGACTATCGGAAGCAAGATCCTTGAAAAGGAAACTTTAGATCCAACACAAGACAAATCAGTGAAGGCAAAATGGACGGAAAAGATGCTCCTTGATTATTTTGCAGGACAAGAAGTAAAGGCAGCAGTAGTTAAACCAGTAGAAGGTGACGTGAATCCTGCCCCTGCGCCAGTACAGGAAAAGTTAGAACTTCCACTCTATGGATATGATACACATGCCATGTCCTCAACGGGTGTTGAGATGATAACGAAAGCGGGAGAGGTATTTTTCAAGACATCAACGACCGTCAAGACATGGGAACATTCAAATCTCATAACATATTTCAAGGAAGGAGTTGTAATCAACGCTCTTCCTGACGCTCCGGACGAACAGCTGCCAACAGCGGCGCTCAAGACACATGCGTTCAGCCCTGATGAGCAGGAAATCGTCACATATAAGGATCGTTTCTGGAGAAGAAAGCTCAGCATGAACGATTGGCAAACAGGCTTTTTGAAAGATTATATGGTCGATCAGACAGCAGACAAGGGGCAGTTGCCAATAGCCTATTGGGATATTCACACATTCTCTCCATCAGGAGTTGAAGTGATTGTCGTCGGGAATACTGTTTGGACAAAAAACCAAGGAGAAACACAATGGAAGACCAAATCGATTTCAGAATATTTTGGTCCCGACCTGCCACTTGATCAACATGTGGAGGAGAAGCAGAAAATAGATGATGAAATCCATAAAAAGCAGTTTGCATCGCTTCGTGAAAAAGTCATGACGGAGCTGTTGAAGTTTTTCAGACCAGAGCTTGTCAATCGATTTGACGAAACGATAATGTTTGAACCGCTCAGGTTTGAACACATGACTCGTATCGCAAAGATACAGTTAAAGGGAGTCCAAAAGGCGATGGAAGATCAAGATATGGGATTTGCCTATACGGAAGCAGCGATCAAAGAGATAGCGCGAAATGGGTTTGACCCAGTATATGGCGCCAGACCGCTTCGCCGAGCCATCCAGCGCATAGTCGAAAATCCGATTTCTAGCCTTATCATCGAAAAGAAGGCAAATGCAGGAGATGAAGTGGTTGTCGATTTTGATGGACAACAGTTTGTCTTTAATGTACAGAAAGCGACCCTCCTTGAAAAGAAGGAGCAGAAGCAAGGCAAGAAGTATCTATGTAATGTGTGTGCTGCACGGTTTACGACGGAAACAGTGAAGAATGCGACGATCATCTGTTCTTACTGTGGATCATCAAAGGTCCAAGAGGAATTCGATATCAACGCAACAGGTGCGACACCACCTCAAAAAGAAGAAAAAAAGCCAGAAACGGATGTGACGCAACTTCCGAAAGAACAGCCGATGCCGACCCCTGACGGGTTGCAGCCGCAGAAGTGATAGTGGTACAATGGAATTGCATATATGAATTACACACCACTGGATATTGCGGCACTGAAGGGCACTTCAAATGAGAAAAAAGATCAATCCAAGGCATTTGACTTTAACGCGATATTTCTGGGCCTTATTGTTGTCACTCTGTTGGTGATGGCCATTCTTCTCTTCATCCTTATCCAAAAGAAGATACAAACATTATCATATGTTCCTTTTTTTGCATGAGCAGTTCGGTTACTCCTTTTTTATTTATCGGCGAAATCGTTCTTATCTATATACTTTCTCGCCTCGTCCTTCAAAAAGCATATAAATCATTCCATCAGATGAGGTGGAGCAATTCATCTACCGTGAGAGTAGTCTCATTTCTGTATGCGCCGGGAACCATAATCCACGAATTATCACACTATGTAGTGGCGCTTCTCCTGAATATGCACCCTCGTGAGATGAGTTTTTTTCCAGTCGTAGAGGGCAACAAAGTAAAACTAGGTCACGTCATATATGAAAAAAATAAAGGGGATTTTATTCGGCCGCTCCTTGTAGGTATCGCTCCTTTTTTTGGGGCAATAGGGGTTTTGTGGCTATTCATTTATGGCTCTCTGTTTCCTGGTACCGAGTGGTGGCAGACAATACTTTTTGGATATCTAATTTTAGCGATTACCGCCAATATGTTCTCTTCACCTCAGGATCTGATTGACATAGGATATGTTGTTCCCTTATGTATTTTGGTTGGATTTATCCTTTATCTTTTTCCCGTATCGATTCCGTCACATTACCTGGTACCAATCGGTGAAAGAATCCATTTTTTTATTCTGACGATACAACCACCACTTTTGTTTTCTGTAGGATTTCACGCTATACTTGTGGTATTGTTATCAAGATTAAAATAAATACATGTTTAAAACAATCTACGCACAGGAAATAAATGTCAATGGGATGACTCTCAAAGGTCCACTTGTCGGCTTTGACAGCATAGCGAGCATCATAAATAATGTCGTACCATTTATTATGTCTCTTGCAGGAATAATCCTCTTTTTTGTCTTGATGTGGGGAGGTTTTGACTATGTATCATCCCAAGGCGCACCTGAGAAATTGAAAAGTGCTAATGCGAAGATAACCGCGGGAGTCATAGGATTTGTCATACTCGTCCTATCCTTCCTTATAACGAGGGTCCTTTCCTATATTTTTGGCATAGGAGAAGGTATAATCTGAGGATGATTCTGAAACGGGTCCAACTTCATAATTTTCGTAACATCACGTCTAAAGTGTTTGATATCTCCTCTGACCTCACCATCGTGGTAGGAGAAAATGCAAAAGGAAAAACGAACATGCTAGAAAGCATTCACTGCATCATCAATGGTGTCGGATTTAGAGAGTCAAAGGAAGAGGAGTTAATACTCTTTGATGCTGCTGAAGCACAACTAGATGGACTGTTTGACAAAAATAAGACCCCTTATCAATTCAGAGTTCTATTGCAGAAAGATAGTCTCGGTAAAGTCCTCAAGCATTTTTTTGTACAGAAAGTACGCAAAGGCCAAACCCTCTACAAACAAGAACAGACGAAGTGTGTCCTGTTCGCTCCGGAACAGATTGACATCATAACAGCATCTCCCGATGTCCGTCGTGATTATTTCAACACCCTCATAAGCACGTTCGATCACACATACAAAAAACATCTTGTCCAATACGAACAAGCTCTCAGGAAAAGAAACAAGGTGCTTGAACATGCGTTTGATTCAGCCAACCTTGCGGAAGAACTATCGTTCTGGGATGTTTATCTACAGAAGGAAGCGGAATACATAACACATAAGAGGAAAGAGTATGTTCAATTCTTGAACGTGCATCCTCACCTGGATGGCAAGGATTTTCGTATTGAATACGCTGCTAATGAATTTACCTTCGAGCGACTGAAAGAAAAAAAGGATCTGGAGCTGCGTGTGAGAAGAACGCTTATCGGGCCCCAAAAAGATGACTGGATCATTTCATTGAAAAACAAGAACACCGACTGGAAAAATATCCAAAAATATGGCTCAAGAAGCGAACAAAGACTCGGCGTATTTTGGTTGAAGATGAATGAAATTCACTATATCGAAGAAAAATTAGAGATACACCCTCTTCTTCTGCTTGATGACGTATTCTCGGAATTCGATCATGAGAACAAAGAAAGAATAGTAAGACTGATCGAAAAATACCAAACCGTCATGACGACAACGGAGAAAGATTTGGTATCGGAAATACAGAAAAAGCACGATACAAGCGTTACCATAACCATGGACTGACCCATCTTCAGCCAGATTTCAGTAAATTTCATATAATGAAAGCATGAGAATACTGGTTGTCGAAGATGAACATCGCATCGCTCACTCACTGCAGAAAGGCTTAGAACAAGAAAAGTATGCGGTGGATGTGGCCTATACCGGCACTGAGGGGTATGATCTCGCATCAACCGAAGAATATGATCTCATAATCCTGGACATCATGCTTCCTGAGATGGATGGTATCACGATATGCAGAAAGATAAGGGAGCAAAAGATACATACCCCAATTCTGCTGCTTACCGCAAAAAGCCAAGTCCACGACAAGGTGCAAGGTCTTGATACAGGCGCTGACGATTACCTGACAAAACCATTCTCATTCGAAGAGTTTTTGGCACGGGTCCGCGCATTGGTAAGAAGGAAGGGGACTGAGACACAGACGGAATTATCGGTCGATGATCTTACGATGAATATTCAACGTTTCGAAGTCAAAAGGGGGAGCATGAATATTCCGCTTACGAATAAAGAATTTTCATTATTGGAATTCCTCATGGTGAAAAAAAACATCATAGTGACGAAAGACCAAATTATTCAACATGTGTGGAACTTTGATGCGAACATCCTTCCAAATACCGTTGAAGTATATGTAAAGAAATTGAGGGACAAGATTGACGGGCAGTTCCCTGAAAAAAAGCAATTAATCAAAACGATTCGCGGATTCGGATATCGATTAGGGGGCGACGAGTAGTATATTTATGTTTAACACAGCACGGATAAAATTAACAGCATGGTATGTGGTCATATTGATGAGCGTAAGTATTGCGTTCAGTATAGTCATCTATCGTGGCATGTCTATGGAGGTTGAGCGCTTTGCATATTTGCAGCGCATCCGTTTTGAAAGAAGGTTTACGGAGTTGGGCATTCCCCCTCCACCTTTTGCTGATGAGGAAATAATTCAAGAGATGAAGAATCATGTGGTGGTGGTTCTTTTGGGGATAAACGGCGTAATCCTTTTCGTTATGGGAGGACTATCCTATTTCTTAGCGGGGCAAACCTTGCGCCCTATACAGGAAATGATGGAAACGCAGGATAGGTTTATCTCGGACGCTTCCCATGAACTGAAAACTCCACTTACCGCAATGAAAAGTTCCCTTGAAGTCTATGTACGTGATCCAAAATTGACGCTTTCAGAAGCTAAGTCAGTATTGAAGGACAACATCAATGAAGTGAATAGACTCCAACTTCTCTCAGAATCATTATTGACCCTTTCTGAAAGCGACATCAAGTCGTCATTCATATCAGTGCGTCTTGACGATGTCATGAATCAGTCGGTTCGCCTTATTATGCATAGCGCAGAGAAAAAACAGATACGGATACATACCCCCTCACTTGCAGAAATAACAGTGCAGGGAGATAAGGCAAAATTGATAGAACTGTTCGTCATCATCTTTGATAATGCGGTGAAGTATAGCGAGAAGAACTCATCAGTAATCATCTCAAAACATATGCCAAAAAAGGGAATAGAAATCAATATCCAAGATGAAGGATGCGGTATCGATGAAAAGGATCTTCCGCATATTTTCGATAGATTCTATCGTTCAGACAGCGCACGGAAAAAACAGGAAATTGGCGGATATGGTTTAGGACTTTCCATTGCAAAAAAAATAACTGAGGTCCATGATGGAACGATAACCATAACCAGCAAACAACAAAAGGGGACAACAGTTTCACTGTGGTTCCCAACAATATAAGCATTTATTCAGAATTAAACTATTACAATATATTCATATGAACCTATTTAGCACGCTCAAGAAAACACTTACCTCACTTCCCAATAAAATGAAAATTGGCATAGCGCTCCTTGTATTGATGATTCTTGGAGGAAGTGTATATTTCTACAATAATAGCAACACAAATACGATAACATATCAGACTGCCAAAGCGGAAAAAGGGACGCTCGTCGTCACGGTTACGGGTTCAGGCACTGTGTCATCGGTGAACAATACTCAAATATCAACACAGGCGACAGGGGTTGTTGCAAAACGATATGTCAAGGATGGCGATAGGGTTAAGACAGGAGACAAAATCATGGAGATAGAACTGGATCTGGAAGGTAAGCAGACATCATCTCAAGCATGGTCAAATTACCAGAGCGCAAAAAACAACGTAGACTCGGCACAGGCAAATATGTATTCACTTCAGTCGACAATGTTCAGCAACTGGGACTCATTCATGAAGATAGCGCAAAATGGCACCTATCAATATGAAGATGGAAGTCCAAACAATATCAATAGGTCCCTCCCTGAATTCCATATCGCCAACGATAATTGGCTTGCAGCAGAAGCAAAATACAAACTCCAGCAACAAGTCGTAAACCAAGCCCAAACGTCGCTTAATTCCGCTTGGCTTTCTTATCAAAAAGCCTCATCCACAGTATATGCACCCATTACCGGCACCATTTCAGGACTCGCGCTCCAGGAAGGTTCCGTCATCACATCAAATGCATCGACACAAAACAGCAATGTAAGTAACACGAAGATAGCGAATGTAAAGACAGATGCAACACCCGTTGTTTCCATAAATTTGACTGAGATAGATGTCCCAAAAATCACGATAGGAAATAAGGCAACGATCACTCTTGATTCCTATCCAGATAAGACATTCACCGGGAAAGTGGTGAGCATAGATACTGTTGGATCAGTCAGTTCCGGAGTAACTACCTATCCGACAGTAATCAAGTTGGATACGGACACGACAACCATACTACCGAATATGTCCGTGAGCGCAACCATCATTACTGCCACAAAACGAAATGTACTACAGGTTCCGACAAGCAGCATAATGGGTGAAGCGGGAGCATTTTATGTACGAGTCATGAAGAATGGAAAGATAGAAGAAAAGACCGTAGAGACAGGAGTTGCATCAGATTCCGAGACAGAAATAGTATCTGGAATCTCTGAAGGTGAGATGATCGTGACAAGCGTCAACACAAGTGCTAATACGACAAAGTCAACAACCACCACTTCGCCATTCAGTATGTTTGGAGGAGGGGCAGGAAGATCAACTGGTGCGGTACGTATATCAAGATGACACTATAACAGTATGATTCAGATAAAAGATATCTCCAAACATTACAAGACTGAAATGGTTGAAACGATTGCATTGTCGCACATCTCCTTTGAAATCAAGAAAGGTGAATTTACGGCAATCATGGGTCCATCAGGAAGCGGGAAGTCCACATTAATGCACATATTGGGGGCGCTCGACAAGGCGACAAGCGGTGAATATATACTTGATGGAGAATCTGTTTCCAACTTGAGCGAAGATGCGCTCGCCGATATCCGGAACAGGAAAATAGGATTTATTTTCCAGGCATACAACCTGCTTCCGCGTACCACTGCAATAAAAAACGTGATGTTGCCGATGGTATATGCAGGGATTCCAGAGGTTGAACGAATTGAGAAAGCTACGAAATATCTGGAAATGGTGGGGCTCGCAAACAGAATGAACCATACTTCCAATCAACTATCAGGTGGACAGCAGCAACGGGTAGCGATAGCACGTGGACTTGTCATGAATCCGGCAATTCTACTTGCGGATGAGCCAACCGGAAACATAGCATCAGCCCAAGCTGAGGAAATTATGGCGCTCTTCCAGAAGTTGCACGATGAAGGACATACCATCATCATGATCACCCATGAACCGGACATAGCAGCGCATGCGACACGAATAATCCATATCCGTGACGGAAAGATTACCGACGATACACAAAATAAAAAACAAAAAAAAGCAAAAATATAAATTTCAGAAACTATGGATATAAAAGAATTATTGTTGGAATGTTTTGGGACACTTACCGTCAATAAGATGAGGACTGGTCTTGCTATTTTGGGCATAGTCATCGGTATCGGAAGCGTCATAGCACTTATTTCGCTTGGTCAAGGAAGTCAGAAGATGATTGAGAATCAGATACAGTCACTGGGTTCTAATCTGCTCACAGTCATGCCAGGAGGACAGTCAAGCGGCGCTGTACGGGGAGCGCAAGGTGGTGGGACGACACTAACTCTGGACGACGCAAAGGCTCTTCAAAATGATCCTGCAATTACGCAAGTAAAATCTGTTTCACCAGAGTTTTCAAGACGCGCACAGGTCGTTGTTGGACGGAATAATACGAATACGCAGATATATGGCGTATACCCTGCGTATGCGGAAATAAAAAAGATAACGCTCTCTTCAGGGGTTTTCATATCTGCACGCGATAATGATACGATGAACAAAGTCGCAGTCTTGGGTCCACAGGTAGTCACGGATTTATTTGGAGAAGGAGCTGATCCGATAGGAAAGATGATACGAACGAGCGGTCAGTCGCTCAAAGTTATTGGTGTGACGACAGCTAAGGGTGGAAGTGGCTTCAACAATCAGGATGACATGATCTACGTTCCCTTAAGCACGGCGCAAAAGCAATTGTTTGGTGTTTCATACTTAAGCACGATTTCCGTGGAGGCCAAGTCTCAGGAAGTGATGACGGATGCACAAAATGAAGTTGGATATCTCCTTCTTTCAAGGCATAAGTTGGATGATCCGACCCAAGCAGATTTTTCCATCATGTCGCAAAACGATATCCTCAGTACCGCGTCCCAAGTGACAGGGACATTCACGACGCTCCTTGGTGGAATAGCAGCCATCTCACTTCTGGTCGGTGGAATTGGAATTATGAACATAATGCTTGTCACGGTAACGGAACGTACACGAGAGATTGGTCTTCGTAAGGCGCTTGGTGCAAAGCAAAAAACTATAATACTCCAGTTTCTTTTTGAAGCGATAATCCTGACTATCGTGGGAGGTATCATCGGTATGTTGTTAGGTATTGGTATCTCGTTTATCCTTTCGGCCGTGATGAGTATCCCATTTGCCATCTCATTTCCGGCAATTGTTCTTGCGATGGGGGTGTCTGGAGTGATTGGAATAGTCTTCGGTTGGTATCCGGCACAGAAAGCTTCAAAGTTGCAGCCGATTGAAGCATTGCGTTATGAATAAATAATTCCATTATCAATTTACAGTTATATTTATGAAACCAGTAACAGTTTTTTTGATTATGATCGGAGTAGGGGTTGTTGGTTTTTTTGGAGGCATGAAATATCAGGAATCAGTTTCACAGACCGCGCGACAAATGGGATTTGGGAGTGGAGGAATGCGCACGGTTGGGACACGTACAAGTGGACAACAAAATAGGATGGGGATACGCCCGATAAACGGAGAAATATTGAGTGCTGATGATGACTCGGTTACCGTTAAGACCCAGGATGGCGGCAGCAAAATAGTGCTTTATACAGAAAAAACAACGATCAATAAGGCTAGTGTAGGTGAAAAGTCCGATATCAAAAGTGGCGAGAAGGTCATGATAATCGGTACGGAGAACGCGGACGGGAGCATGACTGCCCAAAGCATACAATTGAACCCAATACTCAATCAGAATAGAATGGTAAAATAATACTTTTATATGCTGGCACTCTATACCGCAATCACTGTTTCTACTTTGCCATTTCTTTGGCTATTTACCCAGGTACATATAGTGGGTAATTTTTCCTATGCGTTTGCCAACATTGCAGGATTTATCGGCACGCTATTTCTTTTGTGGGAATTCATTTTAGGCAATAAGGATCTGCAAGAAAAATTACATATGCAGAAAGGCGAATTGATACGGCTGCACATTATCCTTGGAGTGTGGGGAATGTTTTTTATTCTTATTCACCCTATTCTTGAGCTACTGGTATACGCAGAACAATTCACATTCCTATTTCTTCCTGATGTCGCCACTTCATTTGATTTGCACGTGACAGCGGGGAGGGTTGCGTTCATCCTCATCTTGATGGTGTGGCTTACAAGTTCGCTAATGAGGAGTAAGGTGTCATATAAAAACTGGTTCATTATTCATCTACTTTCCTATCCGGTGATGTTTTTTGTCTTTTTCCACGCATTTGACATTGGGAGTTATCTAAATGCATTTTTTTTCATAAAACTATATTGGATAGTATTGGTGTTTCTGTACTTGGCATTTATCATGTGGCGGATTTATATATTGCGTATTCAGCATAACAAAATGAAACCATTATGAATGTCAAAAAGAATAGTTTCATAGTTCTGGGATTGGTCTTTGGGGTGAGTGTGCTTCTCTATATACTTGATGTGCCTATTTCACCCATAACTCATGATGCGATTCCCACAGTAATACCGATTACAATTTCCCCGTCTCAGCCAGCTCCTTCATCTATTCCGGTTACCGCAACTTACAGACAGTTTCAAGAAAGCATAAGTTACTATGTAAAGCGGCGCGCAGAATCAATGACTGTACAAATATACCTGGAAGGCCAGATAGTCAAAGATTTGCAGTTGAACCAGGTCGCTAGCAATGGCGAGTCACAACAGTATCAAGATGCTTTTGCTGCTGAAATCAAGACGTTAGTTGTAGGAAAGAATATAAATGAATTACAGATTGATCGAATTGCTGGAGCTTCCTATACCTCCAATGCATTTATGGAAGCACTCACCAAGATAAAATCTACACTGTAATCTAATTGCTGAATGGTATACTTTAAGTATTACCATTTTAGTATTAGATAAAATGTTTCCCTCATTCATAATCACCTTCAGAGAAGTCATTGAAGCAACCGTTATAGTAGCAACCATATTGGGAGTCATATCTAAACTGAAATGGAAAGAAGCGGTATCTACCGTGTGGAAAGCGACAGGCATCGCTGTCATGTCATCCGTCTTTCTTATCGGTGCCGCAAGTGTATTCGGATTCAAGATACAGCAGTTCTATACGGGTAGGACTGAGGAAATAATTGAAGGGATACTCATGATAGTTTCGGCAATCTTCATCACCTGGGCGGTCTTTTTTCTTCATACATTCTTTTCACGACAAAAAGGCCACCTCATGCAACAGGTGAAAAAAACCGTCCAGACAAAGGAACTGAAGGGACTCTTCGTTCTCGTTTTCACTGCGGTATTTCGTGAGGGATTCGAAATTGCATTGTTCTTAAGCAGTATCTATCTTTCCACAAAACCAAGCGATGTTCTCTTTGGATTTATGGGTGGGTTGATTGGGGGACTTATCGTTTCATTCTTATTCTTTCGGACAACTGAACGGTTACCCATACAGTATGCATTCCGTATCTCCGGCATTCTCCTTATCTTATTTGCAGGCGGACTTATCGCACGAGGTATCCATGAATTTGCGGAGGCTCATATAATCCCTGAATTGTTCATGATAACGTTCGCTTTCATTCCAGACAAAGCATCTTTCATGGGGGGAATTATCAAGGCTCTCTTTGGTATTACCCAGAAGATGGATATCATTCCGATTGTGTCTTATATCAGTTATGTCCTGGGGATGGGATGGTTTATTTTTTTCCGCCCCAACGCCATTCAGGTTTTTCACCCGTCAGAAAGCAAATGACGATAAGTAGAACAGTTGCGAATACCGTTTCGAAACTATAACGGAATGCAAATGAAGTGGCAGTGTCAAACATCATGCTTGTTTCTTTCCCACGATACAGCAAAAAAACTAGATAAGCGATAAGGATTATCCATCCTTGCCATGTACTTGGGTACCAGCCCCATCCATAATTTTTTGCCTTGAACCAGAGTGGTTTTTTCATAATCATGATTTGACTTCTCCAGTCAATGTTCCCGCCTCGATGAATTTCATTTGGTATAGTTTTTGTTCTTCTTTCGTAAATAAAGTCAGCATCTCAAATTCTATTATTGTTTTTTTATCCTTCAAAAAAGCCGAGTGTGCCACGGCATATCCATAAAAATTCCATTCAGCATCGATCAAGAGGATGGCGATATGAAGGGGAAATGCCCGCTCCCGTTCTAACGTGACCACATATTTTTTGCCAATCACAAGCGCTGAAAAATCAAAGGGTGCTGGTGGACGAAGAAGGGTGTTGAGTTCGACGTAATATCCCATATAGCTCCATTATACTAAATCCTTCCCCTCCCATTCCATGTAGAACTGCTTGAGGTATTGTTCCATGAATAGGTGGCGGGACGTGGCCATTTTTTTTGCTGTTTGCGTATTCATGAGTCCTTTTAGGTGGAGGAGTTTCTCATAAAAATGATTGATAGTGGGAGATGATGACTGAGTATAATCCTTAGCGGTTACGGTAGTTGAGAGGGGGAGATTTGGATCATACAGTGGTCGGCTATGATGCCCACCATAGTTGAATGTTCGAGCGATCCCGATTGCTCCAATCGCATCCAATCTATCAGCGTCTTGTACGACCTTTCCTTCGAGAGTATCCATCCCTTTTTTCTGTTTCAGATGGGCGGTATATGAGTAGGTTTCGATTATGTGGAGCACATCCTCAATTGTTTTCTTGTCGGTACCGTTTCCAATAAGGAACGCTTCGACTCTTTTGAGTCCAGCTTCTTCATCGCCGTTATTGAGTTTGCGGTCGGCAATATCATGAAGGAGGGAAGCAAGCTCAACTATTTCCATATTTGCGCCTTCTGCGTGGGCAATTTTCTTGGCAAGAGTCCACACGCGATAGATATGCCACCAATCATGGCCTGAGCCTTCGCCATTCAGTTGGTTTTGCACGAAAATGACTGTCTTTTGGATAAGATCTCGCTTGTTCATTCGCTTGTGGTTCCGTCAAATTCCTCATCATTCGCTTCCGCCTCTTCTTTCGTCTTACGGATTATTCCGTCCTTATGATGGGCGGGGGAGTAGATGGTATAAAACCGTAATGGTTCGGTTGAGGATGTGTTGATGATATTGTGTTTGGCACCTGCAGGCACTATGACTGCCGATCCATCCTTCACTTCATATTCATTACCATCTATTATGCATTTTCCTATTCCTGTTTCGAATCGGAAGAATTGATCATTTTCTGTATGCGTTTCCATCCCAATTTCCTGTTGAGGGAGTAGTGACATAAGCACGAGTTGCATATGTTTTGCTGTGTAGAGGACCTTGCGGAAATTTGCATTCTCAAGAGTGTCGGTTTCTATGTTTGTTGTGAATCCTTTCATGGGTATTTTTTTGAATTTATATTACACCTCAAGGATACTCCACAAACATGTTTTACACAAGAGTGGCGGGGTGTATTCTATTACTTCTCTGCTCTATATCGAAAACAATTTATCGTGTGATCATTTACCATGCCGGCAGCTTGCATAAAGGCGTAACAAATGGTCGTTCCGACGAATTTGAATCCGTCATTTTTCAGTTGCTTACTCATGGCATCCGACTCATTTGATCTTGTCGGACTTCCGCTGTGGGTGGAGAGGTGGTTATCGATAGTCTTACCCTTGGTAAACTGCCAGATGTATTTATCGAAACTGCCATATTCTTTCTTGATACGAAGAAACTCTCTTGCATTCGTTATCGCTGCACGGATCTTCAGTCTGTTGCGGATAATCCCTGCGTCTCCAAGTAATCGGGCAACGTCTTCTTCAGTATATATAGCGATCATTTTCGGATCAAAGCCGTTGAACGCTTTTTCGAAGTTGACCCGTTTATTGAGGATGGTTGACCAACTGAGGCCCGCTTGGAATGCATCAAGGATGAGGAATTCAAAAAGTCGTCTATCATCGTGAAGGGGAGTGCCCCATTCCGTATCATGATATGCGATCATAAGTGGGCTTGCGCCGGGCCAACTGCAACGTGCTATCATAGGTATTTTATTTTGATTGAAATAATAACCAACAGGAATCGCAACAGGCGCCATATGTCTCACCGGCACCAATGACTATTTTATCCTTCATTTGGTTTTTCCGGTAGGAATGATTCGCCGCTTTCCCGCATCCGTCACACAGAGCACATAGCTGTATGAATGTGTCTGCTTTTTTGGAAAGGGGAAGGGTCGCGCCGAATGGCGATTTTTTGCTGTCATAGAGAAGACCGACCCCAACCACATCCCTTCCCAATCTCATTTGTTTTTGGACCAGTTCCATTAACGGATCTGCGGAAAAGAAATTAAGTTCATCGATAAGTATGGTTTTGATATGCTTGCCAAGTGGAGGGAAATGAGGGTCTTTGTAATCGATGTTGGCGGCAGAAAGAGACTGTCCGTTGTGGGTGACTACGGCACCGGTCGCATAGCGTATATCGATATTCGGCTTATATATGGCATAACTTCCAGGCAAAAGGCTTTTTGTATACTCGATAAGCCAGGTCGTTTTCCCGGAGAACATCGGACCGCCGATTATTGTTAGCATATAGGGAGAGTATACAGGAAGAGGCCGTTGGGGTGTGATATACTGTATTGAGGCTAAAATGCACCTGGAGAGGTGGCAGAGTGGTTGATCGCGCAGGTTTCGAAAACCTGTATGGCAGCAATGTCATCGAGGGTTCGAACCCCTCCCTCTCCGCATTTTGATAAAAAGTCCCACTAGTCCCTTCAACCCTCTCACTTTGGCCCATTGGGGCTTGCTGAAAAATCATCAGAAACACCAATACTCACATTACAGTCCTGTAGAATGAAAAACAGCCCAAAAAGCCCTCAAGGTAAATACTCTTGGTTCTAACCTTTTTGTATTATTTAGGTTGTTGTGTCCTTCTGTATTAAAGTATAGAATCTGTTCGAATCCCTCCTTGTTTACGATACCAAAAACCCGCGACCCATTTTTGGATCGCGGGCTTAAGTAAACGAGTCTTACTTGTTTATCTGAAAATCACTTCCTACAAAGTGCATATTATCGAGA